>NZ_JAPDUW010000001.1:2217500-2575000 GCF_026015295.1 Segatella copri
TCGTTATGGCACTTAAGCCGACACCTCACGGCACGAGCTGACGACAACCATGCAGCACCTTCACAGAGGCCCCGAAGGGCGTCATTGTCTCCAAATCCTTCCTCTGCAATTCAAGCCCGGGTAAGGTTCCTCGCGTATCATCGAATTAAACCACATGTTCCTCCGCTTGTGCGGGCCCCCGTCAATTCCTTTGAGTTTCACCGTTGCCGGCGTACTCCCCAGGTGGGATGCTTAATGCTTTCGCTTGGCCGCTGACCTATTCAGACCAACAGCGGGCATCCATCGTTTACCGTGCGGACTACCAGGGTATCTAATCCTGTTCGATACCCGCACTTTCGAGCTTCAGCGTCAGTTGCGCTCCAGTGAGCTGCCTTCGCAATCGGAGTTCTTCGTGATATCTAAGCATTTCACCGCTACACCACGAATTCCGCCCACTTTGTGCGTACTCAAGGAAACCAGTTCGCGCTGCAGTGCAGACGTTGAGCGTCTACATTTCACAACACGCTTAATCTCCGGCCTACGCTCCCTTTAAACCCAATAAATCCGGATAACGCCCGGACCTTCCGTATTACCGCGGCTGCTGGCACGGAATTAGCCGGTCCTTATTCATAAGGTACATGCAAAAAGTCTCACGAGACTCACTTTATTCCCTTATAAAAGCAGTTTACAACCCATAGGGCCGTCATCCTGCACGCTACTTGGCTGGTTCAGACTCTCGTCCATTGACCAATATTCCTCACTGCTGCCTCCCGTAGGAGTTTGGACCGTGTCTCAGTTCCAATGTGGGGGACCTTCCTCTCAGAACCCCTACTGATCGTCGCCTTGGTGGGCCGTTACCCCGCCAACAAGCTAATCAGACGCATCCCCATCCATCACCGATAAATCTTTAATCTCCTTCAGATGTCTTCTAGAGATATCATTGGGTATTAGTCTTACTTTCGCAAGGTTATCCCCAAGTGATGGGCAGGTTGGATACGCGTTACTCACCCGTGCGCCGGTCGACGCCCATCAAAAGCAAGCTTTCGATGTCGTTTCCCCTCGACTTGCATGTGTTAAGCCTGTAGCTAGCGTTCATCCTGAGCCAGGATCAAACTCTCCATTGTAAAATATCATTTCTACCTAGCCTTGCGGCTTGGTTTGTTTGTTGTCTGTACTTAGGACGAATATCCTTTTCGTTTATTGAAGCTTAGTAAACCTGACTTGTCAATTGCTTGACGGTTCGTTTCTTTTACCCAGTCAACTTTCTTATTTCTAAGAAGTTAACCGCTTCTTGTACTACTTGTCTGTTTATGTAAAATCTTTCAAAGAACTCTTTCTTTATTGCTATGAGTAATGCTTGATTTCTCAAAAGCGAGTGCAAAAGTACTAACAAATTTCCATTCCACCAAATATTTCTAAGAAAAAGTTTGTTTTTACCCTATTATTTAACACTTGTAAACAGTAAATTGGTATTTTGAAGCTATTTTCGCCTATTTTAGCGAAAAGACAAGGAATACCATTTAATGCGGAAAAGAATCACTTTTATGTTAAGATTAAGCAAAAGTCAAGAAAGATGAAACTGTAACAAACATTCGCGCGTGCGCACAGGAACATTATATTTATTATCTCAAAGATATGCAGAAGAACAGGGCACCCATAGAGAGAACAAACGACAACCAAAACGTACTAAGCAGAGTTTTAAGACAGAATTGACATATATCAGCACAAAGTGCTATACATTTCACTTAATGTCCGTTAACACACAAGAAATCGATGAGTTAAAGGGGCTGAAAGGCTTAAAAAAGTAAAAGCCTACATAAAACAGACATTTTAACAGCAAAAAAGCGACGAGTTTGCGAAAAAAAATATGCCTTTACACCGTATATATACATTATATTAAAGAAATTAAGAGAATTAAATATCTAAGAATGAAATAAAAAAGAGTCAATGCGTGTCCTCAATGCAATGCTACTCAAAGCTACGTTGTCACAGGCGCGAATGGCTTATTTATAGAGTTTGACAACATAAGTTTAATAAATCTGGCTGGGACTAACAAGAACATTGCCCAGCTCATTGCTCAGCAGGCTAAAGATGTAGAGGAGCTTACTAGAAAGTTAGAAGCTATTAAGTCTTGCAGCTGTACAGATGAAAAGACTAAGCAGTTGATTGAGAATCAGATTAAGACAAACCAAAACATCATCCAGGAATTAAAGAGACAGTTGACAAACAACATTACTAATGATGTAGATGTTCAAAATGCGATTTTCAACTTAACTAAAGGCAGTATTGAGGAAGGTCAATTGAACGAGACCATCAAAAAGCTTATATTGGGTGAATACCAGGATTTTAATATCGCCATTCTCAATTCACGGGCTTATAAGGATGTCCTAGATAAAATCGCAAGTAACAATAAAGAGTTGTCTGACAGCGTAGCTAAAATCTGGGGTACTCTTTATGACAACAAAGAGACTGGTACTGTTGGCATCACCTCTAAGGTAGACCAGTTAGTAAAGGACATGACCTATACAAAGGCATTAGCTATAAACAACTCTGTACGTATTGACACTCTGAGTGATCGCTTGTACAAAGAGATTACCAATGCAACTATAGAGGTTAGCAAAAAGATTCTTGAGAAATTAAAGCACCCTAAGTCAACGAACTTGCAGCTTGGCGACATTGCATCTACTCTCAACAGTACATTCAACAACCGTTTAACCATGTATGCTGTAGAGGCATCCTGGTCACAACGTGGTACAGACGGCAAGTTGGTTAATAAGAAAGTAACTTCAAAGTATGAATTGGCAGCAACACCATTAAATCCATTGTCATTCATATTCTTGGAGAATGGCATCAATGCTGACCTCCCTACGATTCCTACATTGCAGTCTAAGATTAACTTTAATAACTACAAGTTTACTTGGACTCCTATTGAGCATATGGGAAATATCAAGACGAAAGTTACTCTCGAAGGTATTCCTGATGTAGATAACATTAAAATCAATGGTAATGTATGGGTTCCAAAGCCTGAAGTTGGCGTAACAATTATTGGTAAGGATAAGATTACAGGTACACTCAGCAGGGTTAACAAGACTGTTATCTTCGACTTATCAAGCCTTGGTGCAAAAGCTGATGTAACAATCGGAAGTGTAAAGATTAACCATGAAGATGTACAGGTAAAAGTAGGAAAGACTACAGGTACATACGATGTTACCAGCCCTATGGATGAGTTCAACAAGATTATCGACAACATTAACAATCAGGTTGGTAACATAATTGGCAATGTTAATGGAATAGTTGACAAGGTTAACAAATTCTCTGATGCTATCGATGGTCAGTTAATCAATCGCATTAACGCTTACATCAATAAGTTCGAGAACTTACTGACAAAGGCTAACTCTTTACTCCAGCCAGCAATGTTCTATACCACTAATAGTGGCAGTTGGGGTCAGTTGGCACGCGTTGAAGAGGGTGCATCTCACCTGAAGTTGAATGGTGGACAGGCTTCTACCGTATTCGTTGCATCTTCTTACTCTGCAGAATTGCTAGCTCCTGCTTACTTAAAGGAGATTTCTGTTGATGGTGGTGCAACTTTGACTGCTGCAGGACAGAGTGGAAGTAAGGTTGTATTGAAAAGTGGCCAGTATAAGGTTGGTTTCAATGCAACAAAGGCAGGAGTTTATACTATTAAATATAGTGCCGTAGACTACTTTGGTAATACAGTTACCAAGGAGTTCTTCGTTAAGGTAGTAGATTAATTTAAGAAACAATTGTTAGTGACAATTTTGATTGTCACTAACAATCTTAAAAAGAATTTTAATAAAGAATTATATTATGAAAATTAAGAGTATATTACTATCAAGTTTATTGGCATTGGGTTGCACAGCAGCTTCTGCTCAAGAAGAAGCTAAGACAGTAAACGTCTTCAACCCTCACGGCTTCGTGTTGTTAACTTCGGTGTATTTGGTGGTATTGGTGCCAACATCGCTTAGAACAATAATGAAGCAACAACAGCACAGGACAACATGAATAAAGCATACAACAGCATGCTCAACTCCGCATATGGTGACAAAGTTAATGATGCTAACAAGATTGCTAAAGCAGAATCAGGCTTGGCTTACCTTTGGACTGATTCAAAAGTTCGCCTTGCTGCCCGTGTTGGAGCTAATGTTGATTTCCGTGTCAGCGACCGCGTAAGCTTGGGTCTTGAGGTTTCTGCTAACACATTGAGCGACCATTACAACTCAAAGAAGGCTGGCAACCCAGACTGGTACTTCAACGCATTGGTAGGTTCAAAGATTGCTTTGGGCAAGACACACACCACCAAGACCATTCCAGCTCCAAAGCCAGTAGAAAAGATTATTGAGCGCGTAATTGAGAAGCAGATTGTTCCAGCTCCAGTAGAGACCAAGAAGGAAGTTGCGCAGAAGAGTTCCGTCGTGATATCTTCTTCACCATCGGTAACTCTGTTATTGCACAGTCACAGGCATCAAAGATTACTGAGATTGTCAACTACATGAAGGAAAATCCAGATGCTAAGATTACTCTTACCGGTTATGCTGACAAGGGTACCGGTTCTGACGCAATCAACGACAAGGTAGCAGCTCGCCGTGCTCAGACAGTTTACAATGCACTTGCAGCTAAGGGTGTTGCCAAGAGCCGCATGATTAAGAAGTCTGCCGGTTCACGCGTTCAGCCATACTCAGAGAACGGAATGAACCGTGTTACAATTTGTATTGCAAAGTAATTTGAAATATAAGAAATAGAAAACACATCAATATTAATAAAAGATAACCGGTTTTCATACTTATCTAATTTATTGTGATAATACATGAGAATCGGTTATTTTTATATTTATAACAGACATAATGAAAAAGATTACACTTTTTTGCTCCTTGCTTGCATGCATGTGGGTACTATGCATGCACAGTTAAAAGGCGATGGTTTCTATCGTATTCAAAATGTAAAGACTGGCAGATACATGACACTTGCTGACCGTCATAGTCGTGGAGCCAATGCACATACCACCACAGTTGATGCAGGAGCTCTCGCTACCAGAAAGAAATGGAGTGATATCGAATCTGATCCAGGTTCAATATTTTACATCAAAAAGGTAAATGGTTCGGAATACAATATTATTTCACAGGGTATAGATATGTACCAACATATTAAATACTATGTACGTATAGATACCGATAATAACGGAGCATCTTATAAATTCTGGGAAACAGATAAAGGCACAAGACTTTATTTGAGCGACGAAAATGTAAGTAACGAAGGTGCTGATAACAGTTACGTAAAAACAAGAGGTGAAGATACCCGTCAATGGAAAATTATACCGCTTAATAATTCCGGAAGCAACTATATTGGCGTTACCCCTCTAGTGAAAGCAAATAATGGCAAATACCATGCTACCTATCTGACTGGATTCCCATACAAACTTCAGTCAAGCGGCATGAAAGCATTCACTATATCATCCATCAACAATGAAAAGGGAGAAGCTACATATCAAGAGATTACAGGCGAAATCCCTGGAAAAACTCCAGTGCTCATTGAGTGCAGTTCTGATAAAGCTAAAGACAACTTAATTACACCATTAGTGAGCACGAGCAATAGCATTAAAGCTACAAACCGCTTAGAAGGATTTTTTTCTGCCTAGGTGATTGGCTAAGCCAACATCTCATCTACACCGAGTTTAATGCCAACACTATGAGAGTATTAGGTATTAATGAAAGTGGCGAATTAGTTTTCAATAACTCAAATAAATACATGTCACCAGTTGAATTTTATAATGGTGACCGCGATTACTATTATATCGCCATTCCTCACAACACAGCCTACCTCCCAGTAACTGCTACAACTCCAAGCGAATTGAAACTGGTTGATTATAATACTGGTATCACACCAATTGTCATTGAATCAGATGCAAACATATCAAACGACATCTATACGATAAATGGCATAAAAGTTCGTGAGAACGCCACATCAGTAGAAGGTCTTCCTGAAGGCATCTACATTTTTAAGAACAAGAAATATGTGGTAAAATAAGGGATTAATCTATCAATTAAACAAAGAGGGTGAATCATGAGTTAATGATTCACCCTCTTTTTGTTGGAATATATAGGATATCTTGTTGGAAAAGATAGGATATATTTTAGAAACAGTTAGTATCCTCGGTCGCACAACAGCTGTTGTGCGCTTGCATAACAGCTGATATGCGCATGCACAACAGCTGATGTGCATGCGGTGGACAGCTGTTATGCGCCAACTATTATTAAGACTTATTACACATCTTCTTTTTCTTTATAAAAAACTCTTTTTCCGGTTAGAAGATACGGTGAGTTAAACGCAACTCCAAGACAGGATAAACTTTTACTGCTTTGAAAAGACTTACATAATCGCCCACTTTTCCAGAGATATTCTTCACATCTTTAGCCAGGTCTACCCCATCGTGAGTAATGATACGGGGAGTTCCACCCCAGAACATGGCACCGCAATCAAACGAAATCCAATTACGGTCGCTACGATTCGACAACTTACCACCATAACCGAAACCTAAGTAAGGACGGAAATTGTTCACCTTAATCTTGCAGGAAACCATATTGTTGGCATCCGGCTCCATACGGTAAGGAGTTCCATCAGGATAATCACCGACATGAACACCCATTCTACCATAATCCATAAACTTATTGTAGAGAGACTCATCAGCATAAATTTTATTACCGCCGATAGAGATATAAGGTATAGGAATCACATTCGGATCATCGCTAATCTGACTCTCCCACGATTCCTTTACACGGTTATAAAGATTATTATAGATAGCAACACTCACCAAAGAGGTAGCATCATAAGCTGCATTTTCAGCCTTGGCTACTGTAGATGGTCCCCAATAGAAACCGGTGGTTACATGCCAATGCTTGTTGCGGAAAGGAAAGACATCCACCAACAGCTTGAAATTCTTCATCGTAGGCTTACCTTTCATATCCACATTACGGTCTACCTCAAATGCGAACATCTCATTCAAGGTCTGAGAGAGTTTGTTGAACTTCTCATCCTGTATCGTAGGATCGGTATCATCACCCACCTGCACCCCGAAGTGCATGGTTTGCTCATAATGCGGAAAGAAGTTGAAACCTGTGCGCACCTGCACCATTTTACCAATAGGCATTGCCAAATCTACACCCACGCCAGTGGTTCCCAAAGAGATAGAACCATCCAGATGATTGAGAATGTTCTTATCTCCCTTATCACCAGAAGGCTCTATCGTCTGTGCAAAGGCACAGGAAGCAGTCAATAAAGCTGCCACGATAAATCCGAAACGCTTTTTCGTAAATAATATAGTTTTACTTTCTCTAGTCACCCAGAACTTCTATACAATTGATATAACGTGGCAAAGATACGACATTTTTTTGAAAAATAACGCCTAAAAAAGCAAAATATAGCAGAATGATGCTTTTATTTTGAGTTTCAAGTGGTTGTGGCTGTTGTTGGCATTAAGTGGCATAGACGAGGAATAGCGAAAAACGCAGATTGGAGAAATAGAAACGCTTTCAAATCATTACCTCGCAGAAACGCCCTAATAAGCATTTTTAACGGTGACGGTTCAAATTTCCCCATTCTGCGTAAGTTTTGATTTTGCCATGCAGCTCTCATAGTTTAATTTTGCACCGAACAAAAAAGTAAGAATTATGAGATGCACTTTCAAGACAGTCTTCTATGTAAATGGAAGCAAGGAGAGAAACGGAATTGTCCCTATCATGGGACGTGTGACAATCAACGGAACTATCGCACAGTTCAGTTGCAAGCAGAGCGTTACCAAGGCTATCTGGGATGCCAAGGGCAACAGAGCCATAGGCAAGAGTAAGGAAGCCAAGGAGGTGAATTTTGCGCTCGACAACATCAAGGCTCAAATCGCCAAGCATTACCAACGACTTTCCGACCGTGAGGCGTTCGTTACCGCTGAAATGGTGAGAAACGCCTATCAAGGCATAGGCACCGAATACGAGACCTTGCTCAGAGCTTTCGACAAGGAGAACGCAGCCTTTGCCAAGCGTGTAGGCAAGGACAGAGCCAAGAACACTTACAACAAGTATCTTGTGGTGAGAAAGTACGTTGCCGAGTTCATCAAGTATCAGTACAAGCGCAGCGATATGTCCATGAATGAGCTTACCGAGGAGTTTATCCGTGACTATTGCCTTTACTTGAAAAATGTGGTAGGGCTTGCGCAGTCCTCCATTTGGATTTACTCAATACCTCTGAAACATATCGTTACGGCGGCACACTACAACGGCAAGATACCGAGAAATCCGTTTGCCATGTACCACGTTGACCCAGACCACAAGGAACGTGAGTTCTTGACCTTGGATGAGCTTACTGCCATGACTAATATAAAGTTGGAAGACCCCAATATGGCATTTGCAAGAGACCTCTTTATCTTTGGTTGTTGGACAGGTATATCATTCATTGACATCAAGAACTTGACTGAGGACAATATCAGCATGGTAAACAGTGCTCCTTGGATTGTGTCCAAGCGTCAGAAGACAGGCGTGCCGTTTCAAATCAAGCTGATGGATATTCCTATGCAGATTGTTGAGCGATACAAATCTTTCAGAAAGGGCAACCACTTGTTCAACATTGGTAATCTTGACGGCATCAACAAGCGCATTAAAAAAGTAGCTGTAATGTGTGGCATCAAGAAGCGGGTTTCGTTCCATGTATCCCGTCATAGTTGGGCTGTTTTAGCCTTGGAGTATGGTATGCCGATAGAAAGTGTGAGTAAGATTCTTGGTCACACGAACATCACCACAACGCAGATATACGCTAAGGTGACAAGCACCAAGCTTGACCATGACATAGCAGTCTTTGAAAGTCGAATCAAGGGGCATTTGCCAGTTATGGGAGGAATGGCATGAAAAGGACTGTAATCACCGTGGGCGGAAATGGAATGTTATCCATTCCGTCCAACTTGGAGAACTTGTGGATGAGTGAGGGCGAGTTGGTGGATATGCTTCATGTTACCGCCCCGAAACTCAACTCTGTGATACGAGCCATATATAAAGAAGGTATGTTGTTGATGTCGGAAGTCCAACAGAGGCAAGAACTTTCCAAAGGTATTTGGCAAACATTGTATGGATTCCCTATGGTTGTTGCCATTTGCTTCCGTCTCACCTCTAATGGTGCAGCGCAACTTCGTGATGCCATCTTCAAGAGGTTGTACGGAGCAAAAGAGAAAACAGCCATTGTCCTGCAACTCTACGGAGGGACAAATGCTTTTAGTTGAGAATGGTCGCATCTTTGACGCTTGGATATTCACTGTCGTATTGACTTATTGATTTACTGATTTACTGTCATATAGATTTATTGATTCACAAAATTCTTGATAGGGTGATTTATATTGCACATGAAGAAAAATATGAAATCTCATGCAAGTTTTTGATACGGTCTGCGTTTATTAGATATAAGTGTAACCCTTTAATATTGAAGAAATGTATGAAAATTAAAATGATTCTTATTGCATTAACCGCTTTGCTATCTTTGGCAAGCTGCGGTGATGATGACTCTGGTATTCAACTCACACAAGACGAAATCATTGGTGACATAAATACTGGTAAAAAGATTGTGATTACCTCTCTTACCACCTATACGGAAAGTAGCAGCAAAGTTAATGTAAATGGAGCTAAAGGCAAAATATCAGCAACATCTTCCGATGAAAGTATAGCCAAAGTCTCGTGCTCAACAAATGAAGCAGAGAAAGAAATCTATGTAAGTGGTGTTTCTGTAGGAAATACCACTATCACCATAACCGATTCCGATGGAAATACTGCTGTATTAAAGGTTGAAGTAAAAGATTGGACGACTCTTTGGGAACTTAGTAGAACAATGTATGTGGTAGATAGAAAATGTTTTGTTGAAGGTGTTTCTTCTGAGGATTCTGCAACTATTGCAGCTGATGCCATAGAGAAAGACTCATACAATAAATATTATACAATACGTACTCGTGATTATATTCCTTTCGGCTCTTATGTAACCAAGAGACTAACCATTACAGATGATAAAGGAAATGTCCGCATGGATGGAATTCTTAAGATTCAGCCAAATGCCGATAACTCCGAAGTTTGGCATTTATTACCTATTGGTAATTATACGGAAGTCGTTTTGGCTACATTTTACTATGACCAAGAAAGTATAGTCAAAGATGTGACAGATTATTATAAAACGGCATATCCTAAGATTAAGAAAGTTGAACTACATGCCATTTATGCAGTAGAAGAATTAGAACCAGACAAGTAAAAGTATAATGTAAAATTACTTTTTGTTCATCCCGAGGAAAGGTTTACAAGGAAGCCTTTCTTTGGGATTTTTTTCGTTTTATTTTATCCCGAAAGCCTACATCAAGCGCCTTGATTTCCAATCTTTTAACATTGCCGGTGCAAACTTCTCCATTCTGCGCAAGTTTGTGTTTTGCGTTTTGATTTTCCACCCTTACCTTTGCAACTTTAATTTTATCAACTCACAAAGGTTAGATTATGAGCAAGACAAACGACAACAAACAACCTGTAGCTGTGGAAAGAAAACAGCCACAGGCAGCACCTCCGCCAAACGAGGTGTTCATCCGTGTTGGCACTACCTTGTACAAGGTGGTTGACCAACCTAACATCAGTGGTGGAAAGGTAAGAAAGCGCATTCCTTGGAACATGGAGACCTTGCGTCAGGACTACGGCAAAGAGTTCGTCAAGTACGTTCACAAGTATGACGGCTTCTGTACCGTTCCCGAACATGTGAACCACCGCACGGTGATAGACGGTTTCCTCAACCTATACGAGCCGATAGGACATAAGCCGATGCAAGGGGACTTCCCTAATATCAAGAAGTTGGTTAGTCACATCTTCGGTGAGCAATATGAGCTTGGCATGGACTACCTGCAACTGCTCTATCTCAGACCTGTGCAGAAGTTGCCCATTCTGCTGCTCGTATCAGAGGAGAGGAACACAGGCAAGACCACGTTCTTGAACTTTCTGAAAGCGTTGTTCCAAGACAACGTGACATTCAACACCAACGAGGACTTCCGCAGTCAGTTCAATTCCGATTGGGCTGGCAAGCTGCTGATTGTCGTGGACGAGGTGTTGCTCAGTCGCAGGGAGGATTCCGAGCGGTTGAAGAACCTCAGCACCACCCTCTCGTACAAGGTGGAAGCCAAGGGCAAGGACAGGAACGAGATTTCCTTCTTTGCCAAGTTCGTGCTGTGCTCCAACAACGAATCACTCCCTGTCATCATTGACGAGGGCGAGACCCGATATTGGGTGAGGAAGATTTCATCGTTGCAATCTGACGATACCGACTTCTTGGAGAAACTGAAGGCGGAGATACCCGCTTTTCTGTTCCATCTGCAAGGCAGAACGCTATCCACAGAGCACAAGAGCCGAATGTGGTTCGCCCCCGAACAGATAGCGACCGATGCTCTGAGGAGAATCATACGCTGCAACCGTAACAGACTTGAGGTGGAAATGTCGGAGCTGTTCCTTGAGGTCATGGAGAACACCCAAACCGATAGTTTGCAATTCTGCCTCAATGACGCAATCGCCTTGTTGCAATGCAACCACGTGAAAGCGGAGAAGCACCTTGTGCGAAAGATAGTGCAGGACTGTTGGAAGCTGCAACCTTCAGAGAACGCCCTCACCTACACCTCATACGAGTACAACTACAATAGCAGCGGTCACTACTCGCCAACAAAACGTGTGGGCAGGTTCTACACTGTAACGAGGGACAAGCTAAATAGCATATAATTTTGTTGAATTGTTGAATATGATGAAAGAAGTGTTGAATATCAAGTATTTAAGGCTCAACATTTTCTCAACAAATCTCTCAACAAAAGAAAGAGACTGTTGAAAAGAGAAAACATGACAGCTAATGCCTGTCTTTCTCTTTTGCCCGATGATTTTGTTGAAAAGAACCATTTGTTGAGAGTTTGTTGAGAAGATAAGTATTTGACTATCATACCAATACATACCATTCTCAACAATTCATCAGAAATACATACACCACTTAATCCACAGTAAAACATGAACATTCAAGAAGCAAAGCAAATCAAGATTGCAGACTACCTGCAAAGTTTGGGACACCGCCCTGTCAAGCAGCATGGCGCAAACCTTTGGTACAAGTCACCGCTGAGAAATGAGAGCGAGGCATCTTTCAAGGTGAACACCATGATGAACAGTTGGTTCGATTTCGGAATGGGCAAGGGCGGCAACATCATCATCCTTGCGTCATACCTCTACGCATCAGACAGCTTGCCATATCTCTTGGACAAGATAGAGAAGCAAGCACCCCATGTACGCCCGATCGACTCTTCTTTCCCTCAGCAAGCTTCCGAGCCGAGTTTTGAGAGATTGGAGGTTAGGGAGCTCAACCACCCTGCACTCCTGCGCTATCTGAGCGAGCGGAATATTGACCTGTGCATAGCCCGAAAGGAATGTGTGGAACTCCACTTCTCGCATAATGGCAAGAACTACTTCGCCATCGGCTTCAAGAACAAGTCGGGCGGTTACGAGGTTCGTAACCGATTCTTCAAGGGTTGCATGTCCCCCAAGGACATCACACATATCCGACAGCAAGGCGAGCCAAGATACTCTTGCTATGTTTTCGAGGGCATGATGGACTATCTTTCCTTTCTCTCGTTACGCATGGAGAAGTTTCCGTCTTGTCCGTCATTGGAAGCGCAGGACTACGTGATACTCAACTCCACAAGCAATGTGGACAAGGCTGTTGACGCACTCCACGGCTACGAGCGCATCAGTTGTCTGCTCGACAACGACGAGGCAGGGCGGAAGGCAACGCTTGCCATCGAGAACGCCCTCAGCTACCGTGTGAGGGATGCATCCCACTTGTACAGCGAGTACAACGACTTGAACGACTATCTGTGCGGAGTGAAATCCAAACAGTCGGTACACCAAGTACAGCCTGTTAAGCGGACTGCTCCACCTCGGAAGAAAGGCGCAGCCTTAGGTATGTAGGCGGTTCCTGCTCCAATGGCTATTCTGAACGGAAAAGCCATAGCTCAATAGGGCGTTTTCTTGACGCAGTGGCACGCCACCGCTAAAAACACCCATTTGAGCAAAGGGGCATCCCCTTTTGAAACCCCGTGAGCCATGCGCAGGGCGCAATGCGGCAAGCGGATTTGTACAACTCAAAAACAAGTTTATTATGGGACATTTCAGTTTGGATTTCAAGAAGGCAAAGGGCAGCTCTGACGCAAGGGAGTCAGACCACATAGAGCGCAAGGTGATACCCGACAACGCTGACCCTACGAGAACTCACCTCAACCGTGAGCTTGTCAAGATGCCGAGCGGTGTGTATGGTCGTGACGAAGCCATCGCCCACCGCATCAAGACGGCAGGCATCAAGCGCAAGATAACCAATGACCAGGTGAGGGTGATTAGAACCGTGCTGTCTGGAACGCACGAGGACATGATGAACATCGCAGCCAATGATCAGCTTGACGATTGGTGCAACGACAGCTTGAAGTGGTTGCAGGACACGTTCGGCAAGGAGAATGTCGTTTCGGTGGTTCTCCACATGGACGAGCACACGCCACACCTCCATGCCTCAATCGTTCCGATAGTGACAGGCGAGCGAAGAAAGGCGAGGAGTAAGACTACGGACGAGGGCAAGCGGACATACCGCAAAAAAGCCAATGCCGTGAGGTTGTGTGCCGATGATGTACTCAACCGAGACAAGATGATTGGCTATCACGACAGTTATGCTGAAGCCATGAACAAGTATGGCTTGATGAGAGGTATCCGTGGATCGGATGCGAGGCATACCACCACGGCACAGTATTACCGCAACATCAAGCGAGAGACGGAGAGACTTCAAAACTGCATGAAACTATTGCAATCCGATGTAGAGGAAGCAGAACAACTTCTACAACAAACCAAGAGTGAAATCAGCACGGAGAAGCTACAGGCTGCTAAGATGGAAGCAAAGACCGCCCTTCTTTCAAAGATTGGTTCTCTTTTGGGCAGTGGAAAATTGAAGGAGGTGGAACAACACAACCGAAAGTTGTGTGAGCTTGTAACAGACCGAGAGCAATACATAGACGAACTCCATGAGAAGGTGCAGCGAATGGAGGACAGCCACAGTAAACAGCTTGGCGAGATGCGGCAGAAGCACCAATCGGAGGTTGCGAATTTAGAGAGCAAGCACACAGAAGAGGTTTCTTTACTCAACGACATCATCCGCAAAGCCAAGCGTTGGTTCCCTATGTTGGATGCACGCTTGCAAATGGAAGACCTGTGCAGGAAGATTGGCTTCTCCATCGAGCAAATCGGAGTGCTTCTGACCGGAAAGGCACTCAACTTTAGCGGTTCACTCTATTCCGAGGAACACAGAAGAAAGTTCAAAGTGGAGAATGCAGAAATCAAGGTGTTCGCTGATTCTACCAAGCCTAACCAATTGTTTTTATATGTCAATAGACAGCCTATTGTTGAATGGTTCAAAGAGCAATGGAATAACCTAAAGTTACATTTGTTTTCAGAAACAAAAAGTCTAAGATTATAAAAATCTATGAGGGTACGCTTAGCGCCCTCATGGATTATCAAGTTTTACGATATAACTTTCCTTTAAAATTTCTCTTTATTACCGATGCTTAATACATACCAGCATGAAGTGGTGAAGAAATTTCTGATATACTTCACTCTCCAGACCCAATGAGGCAAGAGCCGTGGGGTAAGATGGAACTTCTGCTTGTAATGAGGATTGATGAACCAAAGTTTTTGGTCAGTTACCGAAAAGCCACATTGGTGTATGAGTCTTTCAAACAACTCTATACTTGTTCGGCAATCTTTTATGCTCATAAGTTCATTTATTGTTCCTTTCTCTTCATTGCATGTTTTTAGCAACAACTTGTATAAAGGGTTTGACAACAAGTGAATGAATGGAAGATGGGAGCAAAGTTTGCTTCTGCAAATCTGTTGATGTCCCCCAAAAGGCATCTGCCATGCTGGAAATCCGACAAACAGCACACCTTTTGTTTTCAGAAATTTTCTTAGGTGTACAAGAAAAAGTTCTTTTGTCGGAACGTGTTCTATCACATCATGCAATAGTATTACATCATATTTATCCTCTTCATTACATGGAACAGGATATTGCATGAAATCACAGCATACAAATGTTGCATGATTACAGATCTCAGAAAAGTATGCCTTAGCATCTTTGATTCTGCATTCCGCAACATCTATGCCTGTCACCTTGCAGCCCAACTGTGCAAAGGGAACTAAGTTTCCTCCTTCGCCACAGCCAACCTCCAAGATTCTACTCTTTGATGTCAGTTCCGTGAAATCTGACAAGTAACTGATGTAAAACTCCTTAGATGTTATCTCCAAGTCACGGAAATACATCTTCCTGTCTGTATGTCTTTTTTGCATGTATCTTATTTTTTGAACTTTCTGTAAATATAGATACAGAAAGTTCATAAAGACTGCACGCAAAATGAGACTTTTTTACCAAGAGAACCTAATGCCGAAAGGCACAGTCAAGGTAAATGGACGTTCTGTCCAAGCATTCTTGACAGCACTTCCATTCGGAATATACCAATTCAGCGTAGGCTCAACAAATAAAGTCAGCTTTGGTGCAAATTGATATTGTATTCCAATGTTTGTGTTAACAGTCCACTGCATTGAAGATGTTGTCTTCCAATCCGTTGTATAGCCAGACTTTCCTCCTACTATATAATCTGCATAAGTCTTTCCATATAATGGTATCTGAATGCTTGCTCCTGCTGAACCATAAGCTGACAGCCTCTTGTACCTCATGAATTGGTATGAGAGCTTGACAGGAATACCGATGTAATGTAACTTTTGTTCCTTGTCAACACGGTAATCGCCTGTACCTAAGGTGAAGTATGATTTCAAGTAAGAGTATTGGAGTCCTGTTTCCAAACTCCAATGCTTTCCAATATTCTTGTTCACAGCCAATCCTAATGTTATAGGTTTGTCATGATGTTCTGCCTCTTCAATTTTACCCTTGTTGTTATCGGCAATATCCATCATGGCAACATTTTCAGCCGTATGGTCTGTTGGAGTTAAGCGATGTAGATATTCCGCATACTCTTCCCATGTCGTAAAGCTCTTTTCTGATGGTTGTTCACTCGTTATATCATCACCGCTGCCTGCTATAATCTTATAGACGTTTTGTGCAAGAGTAGTACCCAAAGAACCTGCTGCAAGCAATTGCCATTTACTTTTCTTGTGCGTCCTTGTATCACCTGCAATCCATTTTTCCTCATTTGGAATAGGTGTATAGACAGAATCTTTTATGATGATACTATCTCGCTTGTTATCTGCCAAAAAATGTTGGCTCTCCTGCAAAGAATCGGATATTTCGACAATAACATTTTGACCAGCCTTAATAGAATCACTAACAGTTATTACAGTGTTCTTTCCATGTTGAACACTTAGATAATTAGAGCATAAAACAGCATTTTGCGCACTACTAACAGAAACATTAGGTTTCTTTTGCATAGGCGTAATGCCTTTACTTGGCTTTCGGGTTCTAACTATATTCACATCATTTTTAGAAACGAGTTTCTTCTTTGCTGTAAAATATCTATATACAGGAATGACTATCAACGCCAATGCGATGAGAAGCATAGCCCTTGGAAACAATGTATTTCGCAACATTGCCTTTGCCCTTGCCAATTGTGAGGAAGAACTATGTGGGGCAATATCAAGCAATTCTCCGATTTCTCGATGTGATAAGCCATCCAATACGGACATATTGAATATTTTCTTATACCCTTCTGGCAAATTGTCTATTGCCGACATGATTTCCTCATACTGAATTGATTGCTGGGAAGCACTGTCATTTTCCAACACGATACTAAAATCTTCCTCTATTTCAGACAAGGAAATGAAATTGTACTTCTTACCTTTCTCCTGATATTTCAAGACAAGGTTAGTGGTGATACTTGTAAGCCATTGACTAAACCATGAGTATTTTTCAAGTCTTTCAACGAAACAAACGCAAGTACAAAAGCATCTTGGACAAGGTCATCAACGACAGCCTTGTCCTCTCTAAGAATATTGATGCATATCCCTTTCATCTTAGGATAATACATCTGGTATAATGTGCTGAAAGCGTCAGCGTCACCTAGTTTTGCTTTTTCTACTAATGTTGTTATATTCGAAGCCATGAGCGAATTGTTTCGTACTATCTATTTTGATATAGATACACCAATGGCTTGATGACTGCACGAAATTTGGTTAAAGAATGTAAATATGAGTTATTTTAAGGCATTGATTTTGGAACAGACACTCTGCACATGGTCGAGCCCATACAACACTGAGCGAGAATCTATTCCCATCCAAGAGAATAAAGTCTGAATTTTCTGGTATTCATTGACGATGTAACTTGTGTCAATTTCCGATGCATGAAGTCTGAAACAGATAGGTTCATGGTGTGCAATTCTGTTTCTCAAACTGTTCACCTTGTCAAGTTCATTGAATATGTATGTGTTGTTGTATTGAATCGCAGCTGACGAACGAGGTTTGTTAGGGAATGCCCTTAGCAGACATTGTCCTGTCACACGATATTGTAGTGAGGAATACATATATTTCCAAACACCAAATTCCATTTCTGCAATCAGTTTGGAATGAGAGTATATGCCTTGTCTATTCAATCGGTTGTATGCCTTTTCTATGATTTTCCTTGTCTCGTTCATGCGTCCATTGGAGAATATTCCATTGTCTTGAACAGAATCTTTCAGCCAATTCTCTCCCAAGGTCGGCACCAAAAGACTATCAATCGCATTACGCAATGCCACTTCAAAGCAGCTAACTATCGTAAACATCTCCTGCGACAAACGTAAGTTGTAGCGATACAAAGCCATAGCCTTGCGAGTGTCACCATTCGCAGCATCCTTATATCTCTGCATTCGTTTGGCAGACAAGATTCGCTCAAATTCTAAATATTCCATAAAAAATCGTCCATTTACTTGGTTGTAACAAGAAAAAACACTATCTTTGTAGCGTTGATTCCCGGTAGCCTCTGATTCGTCAAGCTATCGGGTCTTGTTTTTATATGATTCTTGCCTACAAAAATACATTTTTTTTCTGTGATTACGATTATGCCACATTATATAATTACAGAAATTTAACTGTAAAAGTTGCAAAAATCCCTTGCGGTTTCGTGTTATTGTTGTAATTTTGCAGTTAATAAGAGTTGTTAGGTAAGCAAACGTATGCAGATTGCAGAAATTAGAACCGTTGCTAAATCATTACCTCCATTGAGGTGAAACACTCATAAATCGCTCATTCTAAGCTATTCAGCAGATTTTAGCGTAATTTTAATGAAAAAATCGCCTATTTTGCTTTATTTTTTAACTCCTTATCCCATTTCTGGAGCATTTTGTACTCGTTCTTGGTAATTCTCATGAAACTGCCATGCTGAGGAGCCGTAACTCCCTTGATATCTACAGGATCGGAGAAATTGCGGAGATACTTATCTGCCTTGCAGATACGATAATGTTTAGGATGGTCGCTGTACTGGATGTAAGCCACACGCCAGGTATCATCACCGATAAGCTGGAAGGCAGAACTTCCTTCTGTCAGTTTATTTCCCTCGAAACTTACAAAGTCATCATCGACAGGAGCGCTCCAACCATGATTGAGATATTTGCTGGTAGCGGTGAAGATACCTCTCTTTCCACCCTCTTTCTTGATGAGCATGTGGTAAAGTCCATCGCTCTTCAGGAAGTTGATATCGGCATCGATGGTAGCATAGCCCCAGTCGAAAAGTAGCTTAGGAGTGGTGAGTTTGGTGAATGTTTTGTCGGCATAACTGTAATACATGCGGTCGTACTTCTCCTCAGCACGGTTGAGCATGGAATAGTAGATCATGTATCCGCCTTTTTCTCCATTTTCCCAACGATAGTCAGGATCCCAGAAAATCTGAGGTGCCCATACACGGTTGATGGTGCTCCAATCCTTATAAGGAGATGTAGCTGTAGCAGCATCGCAGAAGTTCTGCATGCCCTTGCGGAAATCGAAGGTAACGCTGGTCCAGTTCTTCAAATCCTTACTCTTCAGGAGATCGATACCATAGTTATCCCACTTGTGGCTCTTGCGCACGCACATATCGGTGGTAACCATGATGTAACCCTTGCCATTGTGCATGCGGGTGATGTAGGCATCGCGGGTACCGCCTTCGATGCGGGCGTGCTCTTCTGGATTGAAGATTGGGTTGCCACCATTGATGTCCTGATAGTTGTAACCATCACGAGAAATGGCATAGGCTGTCCACTCACCCTTATCGCTCATGTGACAATAGAGATAACCATAATCTCCCTTTACAGGATTCTGTGCTGTCATTGGCATAAAGGCAGCCAATGCTAAAAGAACGGTTGATAATTTCTTTTTCATTTTCTGTTATTTCCTTAGTTTAATTATAATTAGCTGAAGTTTTTTGAGTGCAAATTTACACTTTATATTTGAGAATGCCAAATTATTAAGGGAAATATGGGGAGAATTCACGAATAATGGTCTTTTTTTATTGATTATTATTCATGGGACAGGCGATGGAATCGCCTGGAACGGGGGCAGAAGGGGGACGGAACAGAAGACAAAGGAGAGGGAGGAAAGAAAAAAAGGAGGAAAGAAAAAAGGGAGGGAGAAAAAAGGGAGGAAAACCTCATCACTGAGGTCAACCTCCCTACACTTATAGTTAAAAATAACCGATTTATTTGTTCAGGAACTTATCTACCTGGGCAGCTATTTTTCTGCCGCTTGCCATGGCGCGTACTACCAGAGAGGCACCGCTTGCTGCATCGCCTGCCACGAATACATTCTCGGCAAATTCAGGCTGCTGTGGCTTCAAGAAGCCCATTGCCAGGAATACAGCCTCAGCCTTGATTATTTCTGGCTCACCAGCCTCTACCATCAACGGACGGCCACCCTCAGGGTTTGGTTCCCAATCAATAGGCTGAACCTTCACGCCTGTCAACTTGCCATTCTTTCCGAGGAACTCCAGAGAGTTGATGTTCCAGCGGCGAGTACAGCCTTCCTCATGACTTGAAGTGGTCTTCAGGGTGCGAGGCCAGTTTGGCCAAGGATTCTTAGGATCCTCAGGGCCTTCTACAGGCTTCGGCATGATTTCTATCTGGGTTACGCTCTTGCAACCCTGACGATGAGCAGTTCCGATACAGTCGGAACCCGTATCACCACCACCGATTACCAATACATCCTTGCCCTTGCAGTTAACCAGTTCGTCCTTAGAGAACTCCATACCGGCGAGGATACGGTTCTGCTGAGAAAGCAGCTCGAGGGCGAAATAAACGCCCTTCAATTCTCTTCCAGGAATTTTCAGGTCGCGTGCCGTTGGCGTACCGGTAGATACCACATAGGCATCGAAGCCTTCTGACAACTTGGTAACGTCAATATGCTGGTTGTATCTGAATTCAATACCCTCCTCTTCGAGAAGACGGAGACGGCGGTCGATGATGCTCTTGTTGAGCTTGAAGTTTGGAATACCATAACGCAACAGACCACCGGCATTCTCACGTGCCTCGAATACAGTTACCTTATAGCCCTTATGGTTCAACTGGTTGGCAGCTACCAATCCCGCAGGACCGGCACCGATGACAGCCACCGTCTTGCCATTACGCTCAGGAATCTCAACATGTACATAATCCTCAGAGAAGGCGTGCTCCACGATGGCACACTCATCCTCACGGTTGGTGGTTGGCTCATGATCCATGAGATTCAATACACACGCCTTCTCGCAGAGTGCAGGACAGATGCGTCCTGTGAACTCAGGGAAGTCGTTGGTGGAATTTAGGAGGCGGTAAGCCTGCTCCCAGTCGCCCTTGTAGAGGGCATCATTCCACTCCGGTGCCTTATTGCCCAGCGGACAAGCCCAGTGACAGAAAGGCACACCACAATCCATGCAACGTGAAGCCTGCTGTCGGCGATCGTTGCTATTCAATGTCTGTTCTACCTCGCTAAAGTCGAGGATTCTATCGTGAATTGGTCTATAACCTGCTTCCTTGCGAGGTATAGTCAAAAATGCTTTTGGATTTCCCATCTTTTTTCTAATTTTAAAATTAGTAATCTCGCTGCATATCCGCAATCTTCTGCTGCAACTTCTTTACCTGCTCCTCCTGGAGAACTCGCTTGTACTCGATTGGCACTACCTGGATGAAATCCTCTACGTAGTGGTTCCAGTCGTCGAGCATGGTACGGGCAAGCTTACTGCCAGTGTAGAGATAATGCTGACGGATCAGCTCATGCAACTCCTTGCGATAGGTGCTGTCCTCCACGAGGTTGATCTCCACCATATCCATGTTACAGAAGTAATCGAAGTTGTGGTTCTTATCCCATACGTAGGCAACACCACCACTCATACCAGCGGCGAAGTTACGGCCAGTTTCACCGAGCACTACTACTCTACCGCCCGTCATATACTCGCAGCAGTGGTCGCCAGCACCCTCAATCACGGCGATGGCACCGGAGTTACGAACACCGAAGCGCTCGCCTACCTTACCATTGATATACAACTCACCGCTTGTGGCACCATACAGACCGGTGTTACCGGCGATGATGTTATCCTCAGCAGAGAAGTTGCTGCGGATAGGAGGAAGGATGGAAACACGACCTCCTGAAAGTCCCTTGGCGAAATAGTCATTGGTCTCACCTTCGAGTTTGAAATCCACTCCCTTAACCAGGAAGGCACCGAAGCTCTGACCTGCAGAACCCTTGAACTTCACGTTCACGGTCTTGTCTGGAAGACCAGCCTCACCATATTTCTCGGCAATCATACCGCTCAGCATCACACCGGCAGCACGATCGGTATTCTTGATGGCAAAATCGAGGTTCACCTCTTCCTGGTTCTCGATGGCACGCTGTGCACCACGAATCAACTGCTGGTCGAGTACATTGTCGAGGTCATGAATCTGCTCGGTAGTATGATAGAGCGAGCAATGACCTGTCTCACGATGCAAGAGACGAGAGAAATCGAGCAAGTCGGCCTTCTCCTTGATGCTCTTGGCCACCTCTGGCTCTACGGCATCCGAACCCTCGGTAGGAACAATCTCCTCATCCTTCTTGCGGATGATGAGCTCGGTATGGCCGATGATATCGTTCAATGAGGTGTAACCCATCTCTGCCAGATACTCACGAACCTCCTCAGCGAGGAAGCGGAAGTAGTTGATAAGATACTTGTAGCTGCCACGGAAGTGCGCACGGAGCTTAGGATCCTGTGTGGCAACACCCATAGGACAGGTATTCAGGTTACACTTACGCATCATGACACAACCCAATACGATGAGGGCGGCAGTACCGAAACTGAATTCCTCAGCACCGAGCAAAGCCATCAGAATGATGTCACGACCGCTCTTCAACTGACCATCTACCTGCAGGCGAACCTGACCACGAAGACCGTTCTTCACCAGTGTCTGCTGGGTTTCAGAAAGTCCGATTTCAGGAGAGATACCAGCGAAACGCATACTTGATGCAGGGCTGGCACCTGTACCGCCCTCAGCACCAGAGATAACGATGAGGTCGGCCTTTGCCTTAGCCACACCGGCAGCGATGGTACCCACACCACTCTCAGCAACCAACTTCACAGAGATAGCCGCCTTAGGGTTTACGTTCTTGAGGTCGAAGATGAGCTGAGCCAAATCCTCGATACTGTAGATATCGTGATGAGGTGGAGGAGAAATCAAGCTGATGCCAGGGATAGAGTGACGGGTCTTGGCGATGACCTCGTTAACCTTGAAGCCAGGCAACTGACCACCCTCACCCGGTTTAGCACCCTGTGCCACCTTGATCTGGATTTCCTCTGCATTTACCAAATATTCTGTAGTCACACCGAATCGACCGGAAGCCACCTGCTTAGTTTTGCTTGAGAGGCTGATGCCATCCTGTGTAGAATGGAATCGCTCGTTATCCTCACCACCTTCACCGGTATTGCTTCGGGCACCGAGGGCGTTCATGGCGAGTGCCATTGCCTCGTGAGCCTCTTTGGAGAGGGCACCGAAACTCATCGCACCGGTAACGAAGTGCTTCACGATTTCCTCTACCGGCTCCACCTTATCTATAGAGATAGGATTCTTGCGGAAGGTGAAGAAGTCGCGGATGAAGATAGGCTCCTGCTTATCGTCAACGAGATGTGTATATTTCTTGAAGAGATCATAATCGCCCTTGCGGGTTGCGAGCTGCAGGGTGGCGATGGTCTCTGGGTTCCAAGCGTGCTTGATACCGTCCTTGCGGTAGTGGAACTGTCCCATACTTGGCAGGAACTCGAGCTTCTTGGTCTCGAATGCCTTGTCGTGCAGGCGGATGGCATCACGGGCGATGGTCTCGAGTCCGATACCGCCGATGGTGCTCACCTCTGTTCCGAAGTAGCTCTTCAGGAGGCTCTCGCTCAAACCGATGCTCTCGAAGATCTTGGCTCCACGATAGCTTCGGATGGTAGAAATACCCATCTTAGCCATAATCTTGAACAAGCCCTTCTTCACAGCCTTGATGTAGTTCTGCTCGGCTGTATGGTAATCCTCCTGAATCTTTCCCTTCTTTACAAGGTCGTCGAGGATGGCGTATGTCAAGTATGGACAGAGGGCTGATGCACCGTAACCCAACAGGAGGGCTGCATGCATTACCTCACGAATCTCACCGCTCTCTACGATGAGGGCAGTCTGCACACGCTTGCCGGCATCAATCAGATAATGATGTACGGCACTCACGGCGAGCAGAGATGGAATGGCGGCATGGGTCTCATCCACGCCACGGTCGCTCAAGATGATGTAGTTGTAACCATCATCCACGCTCTGTGCTGCCTGCTTGCAGAGCTCATCCAGAGCCTCATGCAGTCCTTCTTCGCCCTTGGCGGTTTCGAAGAGCATGTGGAGTTTTACTGTATTAAATCCCTTGTAGCGGATATTTTGAAGGATATCCAGCTGAGTATTGGTCAGGATAGGATGTGGCAGACGGACCATCTTGCAGTTGCTTTCGTCTGGGTTCAAGATACCGGAACCTACTCTACCGATATACTCGGTAAGACTCATCACAAGGTTCTCACGGATGGAGTCGATGGCAGGGTTGGTAACCTGAGCAAACTGCTGACGGAAGTAGTTGAAGAAAATCTGTGGCTGGTCGGAAAGCACAGCAAGCGGAGTATCATTACCCATAGAAGCTGTAGGTTCCTGACCCTTGGTAGCCATTGGGATGATGGTACCGTCGATATCTTCCTCGCCAAAACCGAATTCCAATTCCTTGCGAGTGAGGTTATCCACACCATTTTCCACCTTACGACCACTGCGAAGTTTCTCCAGTTCAATACGATTGGTGTTCAACCACTGGCGATATGGATGCTGGGCAGCCAGGCGCTCCTTGATTTCACCATCGTAGTAGATCTTACCTTCCTGTGTATCGATGAGGAGAATCTTACCAGGCTGCAGACGACCCTTCTCGGCAATCTCAGTAGGATCGAAATCCATCACACCTACCTCAGATGCGACTACCATCATATCGTTCTTGGTGATGGTGTAGCGGGCAGGACGCAGACCATTTCTATCGAGCATACCACCGGCGTAGCGGCCATCGCTGAAGAGCAAGGCAGCAGGACCATCCCATGGCTCCATCAGGATAGAGTGATACTCATAGAAAGCCTTCAGATCCTCAGAGATAGGGTTCTTGTCATTGAAGCTCTCAGGCACCATGACAGCCATGGCATGAGGCAATGACAAACCGCTCATCACGAAGAACTCAAATACATTATCAAGGCTTGCAGAGTCACTCATATTAGGCTGAACGATAGGAGAAATCTCACGGATATCGCCCAAAGCCTCACTGCTCAACACACTCTCACGAGCCTTCATCCAGGCACGGTTGCCACGGATGGTGTTGATCTCACCATTATGGGCAAGGAGACGGAATGGCTGCGCCAGACTCCATGTTGGGAAGGTGTTGGTAGAGAAGCGGGAGTGAACCAGAGCCAGACCGCTTGTGAAATAATTATTGGTCAAGTCAGGATAATATTGGCGCAACTGGAGGCTGCTCAACATACCCTTATATACGATGTTCGAATTAGACAACGAACAAATATAGAAATCAGGATCACTGACACGTTTCTCAATACGTTTACGGATAAGATAGAGGGTGCGCTCAAAGACAGGCACCTTATCATCTGTAACACCTGTGATAAACACCTGTTTGATAGCTGGTTCGTTACTCAAAGCAGCCTCACCCAAACAATCAGGGTTAGTAGGCACATTGCGGAGATGCATCAGCTGCAATCCCTCGCGTTCAATTTCCTCAATCATGATAGAGAGAATATCCTGCTGTTTCTTCTCATCCTTAGGCAAGAAGACGAGACCCGTACCATATTTACCTTTTTCTGGCACTGGGATACCCTGAAGAAGAATAAACTCATGTGGAATCTGGAGCATGATACCGGCACCATCACCCGTCTTGTTATCGGCACCCTCTGCACCACGATGACGCATGTTCTCGAGTACCTTCAAGGCGTTATCAACCAGCTCATGACTCTTGTTACCGTGGATATTCACCACCATACCTACGCCACACGCATCGTGCTCATAGGCTGAACTGTACAATCCTTTTTCCATTTCTTGTTCGTTTTATATCGGTTATTTCTAACTATTTTTATTACTTAAATATGAAGTACAAAGTGATTCTTCACTCTTCACTTATTTATACGCCTGTTCGTGAACTCCCGCCACGGCTCTGCCACTAGGGTCGTTCTGGTTCTTGAATGAGGCATCCCAGGCAAGGGCTTCGGCTGTAGAACATGCTACGCTAGGCACACTAGGTACGCTCTTGGCAGCGCTGTCGCTTGGGAAATGCTCGGCGAAGATAGAACGATAATAATACTCCTCCTTATTCTGTGGAGGGTTGATAGGGAATCGCTCAGCAGCATGCGCCATCTGCTCATCGCTGACGGCAGATGCGGTAATCTGCTTCAGGGTATCAATCCATGAATAGCCCACACCATCTGAGAACTGTTCCTTCTGTCGCCATGCCACTTCTTCTGGAAGCAAATCGGCAAATGCCTCACGAACCACCTTTTTCTCGATGGTCTTATCCGGACACATCTTCAAAACCGGGTTCATACCCATCGCTACATCCAGGAACTCCTTGTCGAGGAAAGGCACACGGCCCTCGATGCCCCATGCTGCCAAACTTTTGTTAGCTCTCAGACAATCGTAGAGATAGAGTTTACCCAACTTTCGTACGGTTTCCTCATGGAATGCCTTGGCATCCGGTGCTTTATGGAAGTAGAGATAACCTCCGAATACCTCGTCAGCACCCTCGCCCGAAAGCACCATCTTGATACCCATGCTTCGGATGACTCTCGCCAGCAGATACATCGGGGTAGATGCACGCACAGTGGTAACATCATAGGTCTCGATAAAATAGATGACATCACGGATGGCATCCAGACCTTCCTGAATGGTGTAGTTGATTTCGTGATGCACGGTTCCGATGTGTTCGGCAACCAAACGTGCCTTTGCCAGATCAGGCGCACCCTTCAAACCAACAGCGAAGGAGTGCAGACGTGGCCAATACGCCTTGGTCTCTCCCCCATTCTCTACACGGGTAGAAGAATATTTCTCGGCTACAGCAGAGATAACAGAAGAATCAAGACCACCACTGAGAAGGACACCATAAGGAACATCACTCATCAACTGACGTTTGACAGAAGCCTCCAAGGCATCATGAATCTCTTTCACTGCCGCTTTCTCCTGAGGTTCAGCATCCTTCAGCTGTTCTTCAGCCTTCTTGGCATCATCAATCTGATATTTTTTCTGCATGGCAGCATACTCAAACCAATCGCGTGTATAGTAACGCTTCATGCCAGGGTTCTTGCTATAATAATAATGGCCTGGGAGGAATGGCTCATAGTGGTCGCACTGACCTTCCAAAGCCTTCAACTCACTTGCCACCAGCACCTTTCCACCTTTATCATAACCGATATAAAGAGGAATCACACCGATAGGGTCGCGGGCGATGAGAAACTCATCACGTTCGGCATCGTAAAGTGCGAAGGCAAAGATACCGTTCAGCTCTTCAAGCATCTTGGAGATACGGGCGTGGAGCGCATCCTCACCTTTATATATTAAGGAATCAAAGTCGGAATCTGCTCGCATCTCACGATAGAGAGAAAGAATCACTTCACAGTCGGAACCGGTCTGATACTGGTATTTGCCAGCAAAACGAGCACGGATGTCCTGATGATTATAAATCTCACCGTTTACGGCAAGCACCTGTTTCTTGTCTGGTGCAAACAAAGGTTGGCGACCGCTTTCAGGGTCAACAATACTCAGACGCTCATGTGCCAGGATAGCAGAACCACCACAGTAGATTCCACTCCAGTCTGGTCCGCGATGGCGAATCTTCTGGCTCATACGAAGCGCTTGCTGTCGCAATTCAGGAGTCTGCTCCTGAATATTGAAGATAGATACGATTCCACACATAAATCTTTTCCTTTCTTTTACGGTTATTTTTAACTATTATTCTCTCTTATTCACCTTGGCATGTCCAATCCATTCTTTTAGGAGCAAGCCAAGCAAAAACAAAGCTTAAAATTACTTTTTGCTATGTTTCGGGTGCAAAATTACAACTTTTTGTTAGAATAAAGAAAAGATTAGTAGCATTTTGTCTTTACTTTATCACAACAATAACATATTAACGCATATTAGGTTGAAACATATGATAAACTGAAAAGAAAAATATACTATTTAATTACAATCTGTAAAATACAATCATTTTTAAGATAAATAAAGCGTATCCAGGGCATATTATACGCTAATAGATATGCAACAAAGTATCCAGAGCATTATACACAGTTTCTTACCCCCATATCATACAAAAAAAATGCCGATAGCTCTTTGGTGGAACTATCGGCATTTAAAATAAAAAAATAAAAACTTAAACCTACCAACGTAAGATTATATCGTAAAACCTAAGAGCCTATTATGGCTGCAAGGTAAAACCTACTACCAGGTAAGCTTTTTCGGTGCTAGGGTTAGCAGCTACCTGAGCGAAGACTGGAACAGAGAAAGAATCTGTAATCTTCAAATCCTTGGTAGCTTTCAGTGAAACATTGGTAACTGCAAAACCATTGGCATCACCATAGAAAGATGTAGCAAATGGAACTGCGCCTATACTTGCTGCCCAATCACAACCGCCCAACTTGAATGGGGCTGTAGCCTCAACATATGAAGAATAAGCACGGTCACCATCCTTGTTAAGACCATCTGCTCCCGCAAAGTTGGTATACCAGTTCAAGGCTACAGGACCGAAGTCGTAACCAATATTGGCTTCAAAAACATGTGCTGTCTTATGAGAATCGTACTCGAAGTAGCGACCATCACCAGAATTAAACCAGTAGTCGGTAATTCCAATGGTAAAGCCTCCTGTTGTATAGGCAGCAGTCAGGTCGAATTCCTTGGTATCATCCCATTTAGAAAGGCCTACACTACCCCAACCTGTCAATGAGAAACCTTTATAGCCAATACCAAGTGTTGGCTGGAGAGATACGTTACCGAGATCCTGACCACGCCAGATATACTGGTTTACGACATCTGCAGCGATTGTAGTTTCAACCTCATCCTGAGCAGAAGCAGCAGGAACAAAAGCAACCAAACCGAGTGCAAGGGCACCCATCTTCTTTATATCAAAAATCTTCTTCATATTCTCTTATTTTTATGTGATACATTTTTGTTTTTAAAAGTTTCGGCAGCAAAGGTACTGCAAATCGAAGACAACACAAAATAAATTGCGATTTATTTATATTGTTGAGATGCAGCGTACCTTATTCAAAGGTACTAATTATAACTCTGCTCGCCAAAACTTCTGCTGAAAAATCTCTCTCGCTCGCTATATGAAAGTTTCTTTAGTTGTAGCAACTTTCACCATGCTCATAGATATCGAGACCTTCTTCCTCAATTCTCTTGTCAACACGGAGACCAGCAATCTTCTTGATACCCCAGAAGAGGATGATACCTGTTACGGCTGCCCAAAGGTCGATGCAGAGGATACCGAAGCACTGAGCACCGAAGAATCCGAAGCCACCACCATAGAAGGCGCCACCATCAAGAGCGAAGAGACCAGTCATCAAGGTACCGAAGATACCACAAACACCATGAACAGAACTTGCACCAACAGGATCATCAATATGAAGCTTGGTATCGATGAACTCAATAGAGAATACCAAGATGATACCTGCCAAGAGACCGATGATGGCTGAACCCAATGGACTAACCAAGTCGCAACCAGCAGTAATGGCTACCAAACCAGCCAAGATACCATTCAATGTCAATGAGAATGATGGCTTGCCATACTTAATCCAAGATGTGAACATGGTACCCAAACCACCGCAGACTGCAGCCAAGTTGGTTGTAAGGAATACGTGACTGATAGCAACACGGTTAACCTCACCAGAAGCAGCGAGCTGAGAACCAGGGTTGAATCCGAACCATCCGAACCAAAGGATGAATACACCAAGAGCAGCAGCCATCAGATTGTGACCTGGGATAGCAGTACTCTTACCATTGCGATACTTACCAAGACGAGGACCTAAGCAGATAGCACCAACCAAGGCAAGTACACCACCAACACTATGTACGATGGCAGAACCTGCGAAATCATGGAAGGCAGCACCGAAGGTGTTCATCATGAATGAGCCTGCCTCGCTGTTACAAAGCCAACCGCCGCCCCATGTCCAGTGACCCTCTACAGGGTAGATAATCAATGAAATGAAGAATGAGTAAACGCAGTACATGGAGAACTTGGTACGTTCTGCCATAGCACCTGAAACGATGGTAGCACTAGTAGCGCAGAATACGGTTTCAAACATCAGGAAGCCTTCAGTAGGAAGACCGGCTGCATTTGTATAGAAAGACAAATCGCCGAAGTTAGGCATACCGATGAAACCGGCGCCATCGCTACCAAACATAAATCCGAAACCTACGAACCAGAAGAGAACGGAACCGATCATAAAATCGACAAAGTTCTTAAACAAGATGTTCGCTGTATTTTTACTACGGGTAAAGCCCGCCTCGCAGAGGGCAAATCCCGGCTGCATGAAAAAGACCAACATGGCTGCCAAGAGCATCCATACGGTATCTACTGAAATTCCTAAATCCTGTACACTCATAACATAAAATCTTTAAAGTGTTCTTTAAACCTGAAAACTATTCTCTCTCCTCCAATTAGCATTTTATTTCTCCTGCTCAGCATTATAGAGAGCGATGTCGCCTCTTTCACCTGTACGGATTCTTACGGTATCCTCTACAGGAATTACAAAGATTCGACCATCACCAATCTCGCCTGTACGGGCAGCCTCCTGGATGGCATTAATCGTTTTCTCTACGTTCTTGTCGCGCACGACAACATTCAGCAACACTCGCTCGATACTGCTGGTATCATACATGACACCACGGTAGATTCGAGCCTGTCTCATCTTGCCCTCTCCTCTTACATCGTAGTAAGAGAACCACTCGATGTCGGCGGCAAGCAATGCTTCCTTTACATCCTCAAACTTAGTCTTACGGATGATTGCTTCAATCTTTTTCATGTTAATCTCTCCTATTAATTAATTTACATTTTGTTTGTTTTCTGGTGCAAAGGTACGACATTTTGCTTAATATTTCGCAACATCACTTACTTTTTGATGTTGTTATTTTTATTTAGCTATTATTTTGCATAGTTCTTTTTAAAATACAGAACAAAATGAAAGCAAATTACACATTATTCGTTTCATTTTGAAACAAACAATAAAAAAGCCGCTTGAAAGGCCCCAAAGACCCCTCAAGCGGCAAACCTAAAAACAAACTCTCAACCCTAAAACTAGGGTTACTTTATTATTTGAACTTAATCTTATACCCGTATTTCCGCATATATCTGAGTTTTATAACGGAAATTTTATTTTGCCTTTATTTTGAATGTAAATTCACGATCAGCATAATGGAGACGATACTTCTCCATAGGCTTGGTCATCCAACTGTCGATGCAGCCCAAAGGATACTGGCATTTCTGGATATGCAACTGCACGAGTCCCTTATCCACCAGATCACCACTGTGTTGTCCCCATGCATGCGTCTTCTCGATACCAGAATCCAAATCCTCTACCAGATAAGGGATGGCACTGCACTCCATAGGTTCATACCCCTCGAAGGTAATCCCCTTGCCGGTGGTTGGATTAAAGATAGAGAAATAGCGGATATCGGTATGGTTACCACTCTCCTGCGGACGGATATATGGATAATATTCATCCTTCACGTCAGACTCGTACTTGCCGATAAAAGCAGAAGAATGACGATCTACGTAGTTCTCTTCAGGACCTCTACCATAATACTCGAGCTTAGAGAAAGTAGCAGGCATCTGCAACTGCAGACCGAATCTGAACAGATCGGCAACCTGAACCTCCTTGTCGGTAGTCATCTTCTGGGTAACATTCACCTCGCCCGCAGCACTGATGTCATAGCGGAGCATCAGCTGAGCTTTCACATCAGGCATATCGAAGAGAGCTGTCAGCACCACATTGTCCTTACTCACATTTTTGTCGAAAGACTTCAGATTCATCTGCGGGTTCTTCCATACTCTCATCTCCTTCTGCAGAGATGCTCCATAGTCATTATCGGTAGGAGCACGCCAGAATTCCGGAGTCATACTCTCACGGAACTTCAACATCGGTTCACCATCTACATCGAGATAATCTATCATACCCGTCTTCTTGCCTATGGTAACAGACATTCTCTGTGCGCTGACCTTCACATAAGAGTTGGTTTCCTCCACCTCCATACTGTTTGTCTCCTGCACCTTACCCTTCTTGGTTGGTGCAGCAGCAACAGCAGGAACCGCCGGTTTGGCAAACTGATAATCACTGATGATAAACTGCTGGCGAGCCATCACCTGGCCCTTGTCTACCAGCGGCTGTGTGCCATCGCTTGCAAAAGCAAAGTTAAGAACAATCTCCTCCTTTGCATGCTTCGATTCAGCCTCAGCCACCGCATACTTCAGTTCATCACTCTTGATCAGTTTGGTAGCCTGAGGAGCAATACCCTTTGTTTCAGGAATCTCAACTGTAGCCAGTTTCACACCATTGGCATAAACCGTAGCTGTCAGGTTCAAGTCATCGATATTCCTGAAGAAGTTCTCGTTGTAAACCTTGAAAGCACCATTCACAGCATCCAGGTCCTTAATCCATACATTCTGATGATAGTACTGAATCTCGTAAGCATGAGGATTCAGACGGCGGTCTGGAGCAATGATGCCATTACAGTTGAAGTTATAGTCACTTGCCGGATAGCGGCCGTAATCTCCACCATAAGTAAAGATTTCCTTACCGGTGACAGGACTCTTGTCACGAATGCCCTGATCTACGAAGTCCCAGATATAGCCACCCTGATACTTAGGATACTTACGGATGAGGTCCCAATATTCCTTGAAACCACCTTCCGAATTACCCATGGCATGAGCATATTCGCACTGGATGTATGGTTTAACACCATCACTCTTGCAATATTTCTCACTCTCCTCGTAGTCGATATACATCGGGCAGTAAATATCGGTCTTGCTGTCATAACCGCCACGCTCATACTGAACAGGACGGGTCTTGTCGAGCGCTTTCACCCAGTCATAGGTCTTTTCGAAGTTGATGCCGTAACCACACTCATTACCCAAACTCCATACGATGACAGAAGGGTGATTGATAAAACTTTTCACATTACCTTCATTGCGCTCGATGTGAGTCTGGAGATACTCAGGGAACTTAGCAAGTGATTTCTCCCCATATCCCATACCATGAGATTCGAGGTTAGCCTCAGCAGTAAGATACAGTCCGTATTCATCACAGAGTTCATACCAGCGAGGATCGTCAGGATAATGGCAGGTACGAACCGCATTGATGTTCAACTGTTTCATGATTCTGATATCCTGAATCATGCGCTCTACACTTACCACATATCCACCATCCGGATCCATCTCATGCCGGTTGGCACCCTTAATCAGTACAGGCTTGCCGTTCACCAGCAACTGGGCGTTCTTGATTTCCACATTGCGGAAGCCCACCTTCTGCGGAATCACCTCCGCTACCCCCTGCTTATTCTTCAGAGAGATGTATACCTTATATAAATAAGGTGTCTCAGCAGTCCAAGCCTTCACCTTCGGTACTTTGATTACACCCTGAGCTCCGGTAGCCGATGCTATTTGCTTGCCATCCTTATCGCACAAGGCAACAGTCACATCAGTCTTGCCGCCCTTCAGTGCTATCTGATAGTTCAGGATACCATCCCGATAATTATTCATCAAACCGGCATCAAGACGGATATCGGCAGCATGAAGTTTCGGACGTGCATAGAGATAAACCTCACGGGCTATACCAGTAAAGCGCCAGAAGTCCTGATCCTCGAAATAAGAACCATCGCACCAGCGCATCACCTGCATAGCTATCAGGTTCTTGCCCGGCTTCAGATACTTGGAGATATTAAACTCGGCAGCCACCTTGCTGTCTTCACTATATCCCACATACTTGCCGTTCACCCAAAGGGTCAGGTTGCTGGTAGCCGAACCTACATGGAAATAGACATCCTTGCCCTTCCAGTCCTTAGGAAGTTCGAAGGTACGACGATAAGAACCCGTATAGTTGTTGAGTTCGCTGATGTATGGAGGATTCGGATCAAACTGGGTAGCCCAGGCATAACCGACATTCTTATAAGTAGCATCTCCATAACCGTTCAGTTCGAACAGCCCCGGTACAGGGAAATCCTTCCACTCCGAATCGTCATAATTGGCTGCAAAGAAGTTGGCAGGACGCTTGTTATAATCCTTCACGAAGTTAAACTTCCACATGCCTTCCATCGAAAGATAGTTGACCGACTTCCTCTTGTCAAAACTCTGTGCTTTGTCAAGGGTCTCGTATGCAAAGAAAGCAGCACGGCGAGGTTCGCGGTTCTGCTGGTTGATATCCACATTATGCCAGCGCGACTCGTTCTGAGCCGCCACGCCATTGCCGACAGACAGCAAGGCGAGGCAAAGCGATACATTTGCTATATTTCTGATGCTCATATCTGTTTTATTATTTTCTGAAAAACATAGAGTTATCTACTGGTGTAAACTTCTGTTCGCTGTCCTTGCGCATTTCAATGCCGAGACTGCTCCACCATGAAGGCCAGCCGCCAACGATATTGCTGAGGAAAACCACCTTGAAAGGATGCAATCCCTTAGCCAATGCTACAGAAGTATCATGATTGGTACCAGCCTTCACATCCCCCTCATTGCTGATCATGAGTTTGTTATCAATCCAAACCTGCTCCAGACGGGAAGAGAGATAATAGACACCATCCTCCGGAATATTGATGTAGCCCTCAGCGATGGCAGCATAATTATTGGCACCGCGCAAGGTAGCAGCATCATCCTTCTGCTGAATCTTCATCTGCTCCAAGCCCTCGATGTTTGCACACTCCCAGGCAGCATCAGCCCATTCCAGCTGGTCAACCTTCAGATAGTTGCCCTTAATGCGCTTCATCTGCAACCCAGGTTTTGCGTCCTCCACCTTAACAGCAGGAGCATAAGTCTGCTTCTCAACATCAATGGTTCTGATACGGCTCATCTTGCCTGAAGGCAATATGGTTGCTATCTTGATAATGGTGTTTCCACTCACCCTGATAGGCTCTGCATAAGCCGAAGAAGAAGGAGTTGGTGTACTTCCATCCAATGTATAAACCATCTTCATAGGACGCGAGGTGGTAAAGGTTACCGCAGTATCCCCAGTAATGACCACCTTATCACAAGAACCGAAAGGCTGCTCAGGCAATGGGATATGATAACGGATATGGCGCTCGTCCAGGCGAACACAGTTTGCATCCAGTCGGCGGCAGAAATCCTTGAAGTTTTTCCTGCTCACTGGCGACCATGCAATCTCAGAGAGAGCAATGGCACGAGGATACATCATATACTCCATCTTGGCATTGGAATACATATATTCTGACCAGTTGTTACACTGAACGCCCAGAATATGATGAGCCAGTCCCAACGCCTTGATGGTATCAGGTACCGGATTATAATTATAGGTAGAAGCCAGATATCTAGGAGGACTAGGAATGGTTACAGGCTCCACCTTGCTGTCGCCCTGATACCAGTCGAGATACATACCGTCGCTGCCCGGCGTCATGATGACATCATGCTTCTGCATGGCAGCCTCGATACCTCCTTCCGTTCCACGCCATGACATCACGGTAGCATTCTCACTCAATCCGCCTTCCAGAATCTCGTCCCATCCGATAATCTTTCTGCCACGCTTCTCCAGCATTTTCTCTATGCGTTTGATAACGTAGCTCTGCAATCTTTCCTCTGCCGAATGCTTTCCTTCTGCCTGCAAACCCTCAGTCTGAATACGCTTCTGACAGGTAGGGCAGTTTTTCCAACTGGTCTTCGGACACTCGTCGCCACCGATATGGAAGTACTTACCTGGGAAGAGAGGAACAATCTCACTAAAGATGTCATCCAGGAAGCGGAACATATCTTCCTTGCCCGGACACATCACGATATCCTCTACACCCCAAACAGTTCTCAACGACCACTGCTCACCTTTGCATGAAAGATAAGGATAAGCAGAGATAGCTGCCATCATGTGACCAGGAAGGTCGATTTCCGGAATCACGGTAATATAGCGCTTGGCAGCATAATCCACTATTTCCTTAATCTGCTCCTGGGTATAGAAACCGCCATAAAGAGAGCCATCGCCCTCGGTACGGATACTGCCCACAGAAGTAAGTTTAGGATATTTCTTGATTTCGATACGCCAGCCCTGGTCTTCCGTCAGATGGAAGTGCATGGTATTCACCTTGAACATAGACATCAGGTCCAGTTGCTTCTTCACATTCTCGACAGAAATGAAATGGCGGCATGGATCGAGATGGAATCCACGGTAGCCGAAGCGTGGAGCATCTTGGATATCACAGCATTGTGCTACCCATTTCACCCCATCCACCCGGGTTGCGCTCTCTATCTGGGCAGGGAGTAACTGCATGAAACTCTGCATACCATAGAAGGCGCCCTTGGCGGTCTTCGCCTTAATAACAACCCCCTTGGCGGTTACGGTAAGGCGATAACCTTCCTCGGCAATTTTCAGCGAAGGAGAAATCTGTATAGAGATATTCCCCTTCTTTCCACCTACCGTTACCTCATAACCTGTAGAAGCCTTCAGTTTGTCAGCCATGTACTGGGCGATATTTCTGCCTTCAGCCGTCTGGTAAGCGATTACCACCTTCTGTGGCAATACGAACTCACCTTTCTGTACCTGAGTCTTCACCGGTATCGGGATAATATTAATATCGGCAGCAGATACCGGAGAGGAGATACCACCCAGCATCGCTGCACAGGCTACAAACGAGCCTAATAAACGATTGAACTTTGCCATGATTTAAATATATTAATAAGGTATTACAATGGTTTGTACTCCACGAAAGCCTCCATGGCCTCATAGCATGCCAGACCCAACTGGTCGTAGAGCGATGCAGTAGCACGGTTACGGTCTTCGGCTCTCTGCCAGAACAGGCGCTCGTCGTTGCCCAAGAAAGGAGCACTCTCCATCTGCGACTGATGCTTGAGAATAGAGTTACGCTTTGCCCGCAACTCCTCAGGGCTCAATGGAACACACATTTCGATATTCTCAATCTCCCATTCTGCCCAGGCACCACGATACATCCAGATGCGACAGTCCTTCAACCATTCTGCACCCGCTTTCTTCTCTTCGTCGATAGCTGCCAGAACGGCATCAGTACACTTCTTGTGGGTTCCGTGAGGGTCAGCAAGGTCGCCGGCAACATAAATCTGATGCGGCTGCACCTTCTGCAACAGAGCTCTCACTACCTCTACATCCTTCTCGGTCATTGGCAACTTTTCTATCTTGCCGCTCTCATAGAATGGCAGGTCGAGGAAGTGGACATGGTCAAGCGGAATTTCATTATAAGTACAAGCGGTACGAGCCTCACCACGGCGGATCAGTCCCTTGATGGTCAGGATATCTCTCGTATCGAAGTCACTCTCCTTCTTCTTGGCAAAGAAGGTCTTGATTTCCTTATATTTATTAGAGATGATGCTGTCTTTTGAGTCTGCAAAAAGCTGGTTGAAACCATTGATAAAGTGCATGAATCTTGTTACTTCCTCATCACCCACAGCAATGTTTCCTGATGTTTCGTAAGCTACATGCACATCGTGGTTCTGCTGTACCAGTCGGCGGATGGTTCCTCCCATAGAGATAACATCATCGTCTGGGTGTGGAGAGAATACGATAACCTTCTTAGGGAATGGTGTTGCACGCTCTGGGCGATAGGTATCATCGGCATTCGGCTTACCACCTGGCCATCCGGTAATGGTATGCTGCAAATCATTGAAAATCTTGATATTGGCATTATAGGCTGAGCCATAGAGAGCCAGAAGTTCGCTCAGTCCGTTCTCATTATAATCCTTATTGGTCAACTTCAGGATAGGCTTACCGAGTTTCTGGCAGAGCCATACCAGTGCCGAACGCACCAGTTTATCACTCCACTGGCATGAAGTTACGAGCCATGGATGCTCAATACGTGTCAGATGATGAGCAGCACCCAGGTCGATGACAACATGAGCATTCGGATGAGTCTGAAGGAATGATGCCGGCAGGGTATCTGTGATAGAGTTCTCCACCACCTTCTGCATAATCTCTGCCTTCTCTTCGCCCCAGGCTGTCAGATAGATGCTCTTGGCTGAGAGCAAGGTAGCGATACCCATGGTGAGCGAACATGGAGGAATGGTTTCCTTGGTCTGCTCGCTGTTCTCCATCTCTTCGCGAGAGGTATTGCCGATGAGGATGATACGTGTCATCGACTGGATGCCCGAACCTGGCTCGTTGGCAGCAATATTACCCGAACGGCCTATACCTATGAGAGCTACATCGAGACCGCCAAAGGTCTTGATACGCTGCTCATAAAGACGGCAACTGTCCTGTACGGCATCCTGTGCCACAAAACCATCCAGTGTAAAGATGTTCTGCTCAGCCACATCCACATGATTGAGGAAACGATCCTTCAACTGGTTGATGGTACGGAGAGAACTGTCCTTCTGGAGCGGATAATATTCGTATGCATTGAATACAACAACATTGCGGAAGCTCAGGGTCTTCTCGTTGTAACGGCGAACGAGTTCATCGTATACAGAATAGAGAGAAGAACCGGCACCCAGCGCCATCACATAGAATTTGCCTTCCTGCTGTGCCGCCTTGATACCAGCTTCTATTTTATCAGCTACATGACTGGCACCTTCTGCCATAGAGGCAAAGATATCTGTATGAATCTTCTCCATTCTGGAGATTTCAGAGTATTCTACAGTCGTCTTTGGCTTGTAGAACTCTACAGGTACTTTATTGAGTACGATTTGCGAACTAAGATTGAGTCTCATATCTTTATCTATATTTAAATAGGTTATATTTTTTTTTAAAATGACGGATTAGAGTTCAGATGCCATTGCTGCAGCACCCAGGATAGCAGCCTTGGCACCATCCAGTCCGCTCATCAGAAACTTAGCCTTACCTTTATATAATGAGAGCACATGCTCGTTATATGCTTCTTCAATAGGACGGAAGAGCAGATCGCCAGCCTGTGCCAATCCTCCGAAGAAGATAAAAGCCTCCGGGCTCAGAAAGGTAGCTATCTCTGCACAGGCCTTGCCAATTCTTGTACCGGTTTGTCTGAACACTTCCCGTGCCAGTGTATCTCCTGCCATGGCTGCCTTATAAACTGCATAAGATGTAATTTCTTCCCTTGGAATATTTCTCAGCTCAGTTGCCCCAGTTGATGCTTCGAGCATGGCCAAGGTAGTACGGACCACGCCTGTAGCCGAACAGTAGGTTTCCAGACAGCCCTTTCTGCCACAGCCGCATGGTCTACCGTCAGGATCCACTACCATGTGTCCCAACTCACCGGCAAAACCGTCGCAACCATAAATCAGCTGTCCGTTAGCCACTATACCCGATCCTACGCCTGTTCCGAGAGTGAGTTCTACGAAGTTTTTCATACCAACCGCAGCACCATATTTCATTTCTCCCATAGCAGCCGCATTTGCATCATTGGTAATAGCAACCGGAATGCCCAGTTTCTCTGCAAACATGTCAGCCAGCGGTACAATACCCTTAGCCCATACCAGGTTTGCTGCATTTTCAATGGTCCCCTTGTAATAGTTACCACAAGGCGCACCGATGCCCATGGCACGAATTTTCTCCATACCACCTACCTGTTCTACTATCTGCATCACAGCTTTTACCGACTCCTCTACGTATTGTTCTACGCGTTGGAATGTCTGGGTCTTGATTGAGGTTGTAGCTATTATTTCTCCGTCCCCATCAACGATGCCGAAAACGGAATTGGTTCCACCCAAATCCAAGCCAATCACTAAAGACTTTACATCGTATTCCATACTTCTTTTAATTAATAGGTTAAAATCGAAAAATAACGAGGAGCGATACAAACTTTTATTTATTAAATTCTTTATTAACGCTCAGTTCGTTACTAAAATATTTTATTTTGCAAAGTTACTAGTTTTATCAAACACAGCAATGAAAATAGCGTTAATATTTCTAAAACAGAAACATTTTTTATACTTTGAGCCTTCTTATGGCCGAAATACCTGCACTTCGCTCGCTTCTGATGCCGATTAAGTGTAACCCCCTTTTGTGCACTTACGTATCCAACCTCTCTATATATAATAAGGTATAGGATGAAACAGAATGTTCGAAAACGACGAAAAGTATACTATTTTTCGCTATTTAAGTTTTATTAACAGCAAAAATATTGCACCAATACAGAAAAACCTTATCTTTGCAACTAAAAAATATTAGTTATGAAAGCTGACTTAATAAAATATCTTAGAAAGATAAACAAAAAGCCCTCAGTTCAGGGCAAGCTCCTGGAGCAGTTTATCTCTCACGGAGCCTCCACCATCCCAGAGATGTCGAAGGCTATCGGAGTTAGCTTACCGACAACAACAAGTGCCCTCAACGAGTTGATAAAAGAAGGACTCGCCAGAGAGATTGGAAAGAAAGACAATTCTTCGGGACGCATCCCGATGGTTTACGACCTCGTTCCAACAGCAGGCTACTTCATCGGCGTCAATCCTGAGATGAACTGCCTGGCACTTGCAGCAAGCGACTTCGCAGGCAATCTGATTACCGAAAAAACAAGAGTGCCTTACGTATATGAGAACTCTCCTGAAAACCTGGAAGAGATAAGCAGAATCATCAATGAGTTTATCGAAAGCCTTCCTGTTTCAAGAGAAGAAATACTTCAAGTTTGCGTGAACGTGGCTGAGCGCGTGAATCCTGTACAGGGAAATGCCTACAACATGTTCACCTTCCTGAAAGAATCATTGGCCGACAAGTTGACCCAGCTTATACAGCTACCTGTATGTATCGAGAACGATACCCGGAGCATGGCTTTCGCTGAGTTGATTAAGGGACAGTGCAAAGGCCTGAAAGACGCCATCTTCGTGAACGTATGCTGGGGCATCGGAATCGGAATCATCATCGACGGCAAACTCTATTACGGCAAGTCGGGATATTCTGGCGAATTCGGTCACATGACTGCCTACAACAACAACATCATCTGCCACTGCGGCAAGATTGGTTGCATAGAAACAGAAGTTTCGGGCAGAGCACTCAAAAGGAAACTCATCGAGAAGATAAAGGAAGGAAAGACTTCCATCCTCTCTGAAAGAGTTCTGAAAAAGAATGAAGACCTATCACTCCAGAATATCCTGGACGCCATAGCAAAGGAAGATGTACTGAGCCTTGCCACACTGCAGCGCATAGCAGATGAACTTGGCAAGCAGCTGGCAGGAGTCATCAACATCTTCAACCCAGAAATGCTGGTCATCGGAGGAGAAATGTCGGTTACAGGCGACTACCTCACGCTACCGGTAAAAATGGGTATCAAGAAATTCTCTCTCAACATCATGAATGAGGATTCTATGATCGTTACCTCAAGTCTGAAAGGTCTTGCAGGAATCACGGGAGCCTGTCTGATGGCAAGATACCGGCTTCTGAATGAGAACATCGACAAATAAGGAATTTAAACAACCAATACAAAACCTATTTTAAGTATGAAGAAGTCTCTTCTTTTTGCACTATGCCTGGGGCTGGCAACCATAACAGCTGCCGCCCAGCGCAACTACAGCCAGGTAGACCCCATCCAACCTGTGCCAACCGCCAAGCAGGTGGCATGGCAGAAACTGGAAACCTATGCTTTTATCCATTTCGGCCTCAACACTTTCAATGATAAGGAATGGGGATACGGAAATTCGGATGTAAAGACCTTCAATCCTAAGAAACTGGATTGCGAACAATGGGCAAGAACCCTGGTTGCTGCGGGCATGAAAGGAGTCATCATTACAGCCAAACATCACGACGGCTTCTGCCTCTGGCCTACACGCACCACAGATTACTGCATCCGCAACACACCTTATAAGAATGGTGAAGGTGATGTGGTAGGAGAACTCTCCCAAGCATGCAAGAAATACGGTTTGAAATTCGGAGTTTATCTCTCGCCTTGGGACAGACACCAGGCAAGCTACGGTTCTCCCTACTACCTGAAGCTCTACCAGCGCCAGCTCAAGGAACTTCTGAGCAACTACGGCGAACTTTTCGAAGTATGGTTTGACGGAGCCAACGGAGGAGACGGCTGGTACGGAGGTGCCGAAGAAAGCAGAACCATCGACAGAAGGAACTACTACAATTTTCCTAGGATTTTCGAAATTGTTGACAGTTTACAACCCAATGCCATTCTTTTCGGTGATGGCGGACCGGGATGCCGATGGGTAGGAAATGAAAATGGATTTGCAGGCGAGACCTGCTGGTCTACAATACCATCCAACACCGTCTATCCAGGCTTCAAAGACTACAAACAGTTGCAGTTTGGATGGGAAGACGGCGACCAGTGGACACCAGCTGAGTGCGATGTTTCTATCCGCCCGGGATGGTTCTACCATGAGAAAGAAGACAGTAAGGTAAAAACCGTTGAAGACCTGTGCGATCTCTACTACAAGAGTGTAGGACACAACGCTACCATGTTACTCAACTTCCCGGTAGACAAGGATGGACTCATCCACCCTATCGACTCTGCAAATGCAGTAAACTTCCACAGGAAAATCCGACAAGAATTATCTGTCAATCTACTGAAAGGCATCACACCTAAAGTAGACAGCCAGCAAGGCAAGTACATTGGCAAGAATATCACAGACGGCCAGTATGACACCTTCTGGGCTTCTAAAAAGAAAAAAGATGCCTATATCGAGTTTCAACTCGGAAAGCCAAAATCTATCACACGCCTCATGCTCCAGGAATACATACCTCTGGGGCAGCGCGTAAAAGCCTTCTCAATCTATTACCGACAAGGCAAAAACTGGGTAAGGATCGACCCTAAGGAAGAGACTACCACTATCGGCTACAAGCGAATACTTCGCTTCGATATGATTACTACAAGTGGCATCCGCATCGTAATCGACGATGCAAAGGGATGCCCTTGTATAAACTCTGTTTCAGCATTCTAATAACTAGAAAGAAGTACGAAAATTTTTATAACTAACAATAAATAATAGCCCTATGAACAAAAGAGCAAATTTGTATTTTGCAGCGCTTTTAGGTGCGATGTCACCTCTTTGCACTGTTTCTGCATTGGCTGCTCAAAGCAATTCTACCATTGCTACAGCTACCCAGCAGCAAAACTCATGTACAGGTACTGTTAAAGACGCTACCGGAGAACCTATCATCGGCGCAACCATCAGAATCGAAGGTAAGACCGGTGGAACCGTAACTGACCTGGATGGTAACTTCACCCTTAGCAACATCGAAAAGGGTGCCAAACTTACCATCACTTATGTGGGTTACAAATCACAGACCCTCACATGGAGCGGTAGTCCGCTCAACATCACTTTGCAGGATGATGCCAACATGCTTGAAGAGACCGTAGTCATCGGTTATGGTACAGTAAAGAAGGCTGACTTGGCTGGTTCTGTGGCAGTTTTGGACAGCAAGAGTTTCAAGGACCAGCCTGTTGCACGTGTTGAGGATGCCCTCAACGGACGCATGTCTGGTGTGCAGGTAATGTCAAGCGGTGTTCCTGGTGGAGCCATGAAGATTCGTGTACGTGGTACAAGCTCTGTAAACAAGAGCAACGACCCTCTCTACGTAGTAGACGGTATCGTTCGCGAGACAGGTCTTGAGGGCATCAGCCCTGAAGATATCCAAAGCATCCAGGTATTGAAGGACGCATCTTCTACCGCCATCTATGGTGCCCGCGGTGCCAATGGTGTAGTTATGGTACAGACCAAGAGCGGTTCTGCCGGTGCTACCCAGGTAACATTCGATGCAAGTTTCGGTATCTCTAACGCTTACCACATTCCTGAGGTAATGGGAACCAAAGAATATGCACAGGCTTTGATTGACTACAAGGGTGTAGCCAAGAGTGCGATGCAAGGTTATCTTGACGGAACCAAACCAGGTATCGACTGGATGGACGAGTTGCTCCAGACTGGAATCACCCAGAACTATAAGGTAGCAGTTTCTCAGGGCAATGAGAAGACTCAGACCTACTTCTCTGCCAACTATATGGACCAGAAGGGTGTTATCACAGATACAAAATCAAGACGTTACGCTATCAAGGCTAACATGCACAATAAGATTTTCGACTGGTTAGAGATGACCACCGATATCAACCTTGCTCAGACCGACAACTCTGGTGCAGGTTTTGCGCAGAACCAGTCTAACCCTATCTGGGTAGGATTGAACTACTCTCCAACGATGGAAATGATGGCACCTAACGGCAACTACAATGTGGATCCTTACAACTGTATCCAGAACAACCCTTACGGTATTCTCCATGATGGCGACAACGACCGCAAGCGTACCATGGTAACCGGCCCATTGACTTGAAGTTCAACCTTCTCAAAGGCTTGACATTCACCACCACAAATGGTATCGACTATAATGATTATAAGTGGTACAACTTCACTTCAACCAGAGTAAATGTTTCAGGTAACTCCATGACAAATGGCGATGCTACAGTAACCGCTTTGCAGTCTACCAACAATTTGACTTACATGGGCAAGTGGGGCGAGCACGCATTGACAGCTACCGGTGTATGGGAAGTTTCTTCTAACGAGGTTCGCAAAATGCAAATGACCGGTACCGGTATTGCCCACGAGCAGTTAGGTTACTGGAATATCCAGGATGCAGCTTCCAAGAATCCGACTAATGGTTACAGCAAGTGGACCATGCTCTCTGGCGTTGCCCGCGTCATGTACAACTATGCAGACCGCTACATGCTGACCGGTACATTCCGTGCCGATGGTTCCAGCCGTTTCACCAACAAGAAGTGGGGTTACTTCCCATCTATCGCAGGTGCTTGGACTGTTTCTAACGAAAAGTTCTGGGAGCCTATCAGAAATGCAGTAGAATACATGAAGATCCGTGCCAGCTATGGTATCATCGGTAATCAGGACATCGCTCCTTATTCTACTCTTGGAACTTTGGAATCAACAGGTTTCTCATACGGAACAAACCAGTCTTATACAGGTTACTGGGCAAACAGTTTTGCTACACCAGACCTGACCTGGGAGAAGGTTCACCAGTTTGACCTCGGTGTTGACCTCGGTTTCTTCGGTAACCGTTTGAGCATCAGTTTCGACTACTTCAACAAGACCACCAAGGATGCTCTTTTGCAGACGGCAGCTCCTGGCTACTTGGGTGCAACCAAATATTGGGTAAATGCCGGCGAGGTAAACAACAAGGGTGTTGACGTAACCATCAATGGTCAGATTATCCAGACCAAGGATTGGTCATGGTCATCTACACTCAATGCCAGCTACATCAAAAACAAGGTAACTAAGATGACAGCCGATGAACCTATCATTTATGGCGAGAAGCCAGCTCCTGGTACTGTTGACCCATGTACTATCATTAAGGAAGGTGAAGCTATCGGTACATTCTACGGATTCAAGTGGGCTGGAGTAGAAAAGAACGACAAGGGACAGTATGTAGACATGTACTATGCAGCAGACGGAACCAAGACTGCTTCTCCAAATGCAGGTACAGACCGTTTCGTATTGGGTCGCTCAAATCCTGATGTCACATTAGGTTGGAACAACACCATTACCTATAAGAACTGGGACTTCAACATGTTCTGCAATGCAGCCTTCGGTGCAAAACGTTTGAATATCGTACGTTTCGCAATGAATGCAGAGGTTGGTGCTTCAAGATTCGTTACAGACAAGGATCACTTCAGTAATATAGGTGTAACAATGCCTACCATCGGTGCAGAGAACAAGAACTATGGTAATTCAGACAAGTGGCTCGAGAATGCCGACTACTTCCGTTGTGAGAATATCAGCGTAGCTTATACATTCCCACGCAGCGTAACCAAGTTGGCAGACATCCGTCTTTCACTCTCAGCTCAGAACCTCTTCACCATCACAGGTTATAAGGGTATTGACCCAGCAGGTGCTTCTTTCAGTGATGCCAACGTAGACCGTGATAATGGTTTGGATATGGGTGCTTATCCTAATCCTCGTACCATCACAATGGGTGTTCGTGTAACCTTCTAAATTCAACAATCTAAAAACTGTAAGAATTATGAAAACTAAGAAATTATTATATACAGGTTGCTTCATGGCAGCTTCCATGTTGTCACTCACATCATGTGGCGATTTCCTGGATGAGGATCCAAAGGGTCAGTTGAATCCAGACACATTCTATACCATCGAAGACGACTACACCGCAGGTGTTAATACGCTGTACGATAAAGTGAATCAGACACAAAGTTGGACTAACCCTATGTATCCACAGTGGCAGGGAGACGATATCACTGCTAACCCTGGTTCCAACAAGCAGGCTTGTGCTGCGCTCGATGCATTTGATTCTGATGGTGCCAACAAGGGTGTTACAGAAGCCTGGACTCAGCATTATGCAGTTATCAAGACTGCCAATCTGATTATCGAGGGCTCTGAGAAATTCCCTGGTGATAAGGCTAAGATTGCTACCGCATTGGGAAACGCTCACTTCTGGCGTGCTTACTCGTACTACTATCTGGTACGTGTATTCGGCAAATTGCCTATTATCACTAAGACCAACATAGAACAGTTTGATGCTCAGCCATCTGAGATTGAGAAAGTATACGAATTGATCGTTCAAGACTTGAAGGATGCCATCAACGAACTTCCTACAGGTTATGACAAGGAGCCTGCCCGCTTGTTCGGAGTTGACGTTTGGGCTACCAAACAGGCTGCACAGTCTACCTTGGCAGCAGTTTATATGTCAATGGCAGGTTATCCGCTCAATAAGGGAACAGAATACTATAAGCTCGCTGCTGAGTTGGCTAAGGATGTCATCACCAACAATGGTACCTATGGCTTCATCTTGAACCCAGACTGGAAGGACGTTTACTCTATGGGTAACAATTACAACATGGAGACCGTGCTCGGTATCAACAACGATGCCAAGGGTTGGTGGGATCATGACTCACAGCTTTCTTCCTGCTGTCGCTTCGAAGGTCTCGGCGATGGTGGCTGGGGTGACGCCTGGGGCGAAATTGCTTTCTGGAAGAGATATCCAGAGGGACCTCGCAAGAATGCTATTTATGCTCCTAAAGTTACATTCCAGGAGACTATCACTGAGAAAATCGGCGATAAGGAAGTTAAAAAGGATAAGATCAGCAAGGCCGTTTACTGGTGGGAACTTGACAACAATGGCAAACCTGTCGTAGATGCTTATCACCCTATGTTCACTATCTTCACTGTCAATGCTGACGAAAAGGGTAATATGCTCAAACAGCCATACGATTACATGGGAATCAACTATAAGGGTATGGTTAATGACCGCCGTCATAACCTCATCCGCTATTCAGAGGTTCTCCTCTGGTATGCTGAGAGTGCAGCCCGTGCAGGCCTCTCTGACTTGACAGAAGCTAAGAAATGCTTGAAGCTGGTTCGCAGCCGTGCCGTAACAGATGTTGAAAATGTGACACTTGGCGACGGAACTACCGTAAAGATCGACAACATGAGCGCTGCCCAACTTGCTGAGGCTTGCTACATTGAACACGGATGGGAAGTTGCAGGTAACTGGGTATCTATGGTTACCCGCCGTTCAGATGAGCTCCGCATGGACGAGCTCAAGAAGAACTTCGAGTATCGCGTTGCCAATGCTCCTATCGTTGTTGCGAAAGAGGGTGGCAAGGAATATACTGCCAAGGAGAGCGTTACCGTTAAGGGTACTTGGTCTGAGGATAGAATTTACTGTCCATATCCAACAACCGACGGTGAGAAGAACCCAAACTTGAAGAGGTAAACTTTTTAAGTAACCAATTCATAAGAAATCAACTATTCTATGTTATATCAACACATCATGTACGAGAATAGACTAGGTTGTGTGCCCTTTCTGTCGTGAAACAGGAAGGGCACTGTTGCTTTATGAAGAATAAGAGAAATATTCTTAAGAAATATCCCGAAATTTTTGGTAATTACGAATATTCAGCGTACCTTTGCAAGATATAACTTAATACAAAACATTATGGCTAATAATTATCAACCTTTCAACCGATCTTTGCTGGCGATGGCTGCCCTTCAAGCCTTGCCGCTATCTCTCTTCGCCCAGAATACAGGCGAAAAACCAAACATCCTGTATATCATGTGCGATGACCACGCCATACAGGCTATCAGCGCCTACGGCAGTGCCATCTCCCAACTGGCGCCTACCCCAAATATTGACCGACTTGCAGAAAGGGGAATGAAATTCAACGAGGCTTTCGTTGAAAACTCGCTTTCTACACCAAGCCGTGCCTGTCTGATGACCGGTCTCTACAGTCATCAGAACGGACAGCGCATGCTGGCAGAGGGCATCGATTCCACCAAAACCTTCTTCTCTGAAATGCTGCAGAAGGCAGGCTATGAGACGGCAGTAGTGGGAAAATGGCACATGTCATGCCGTCCTAAAGGTTTCGATTTCTATCACATCCTCAACGACCAGGGACAATATTACAACCCGACCTTCGCATCAACAGACCATTACGGAGAATACAAGCAGGAAATGGGATATGCCACCGACCTCATCACAGACCATGCCATCGAATACCTCGACCAAAGAGACAGAAACAAGCCATTCTGTCTGCTGGTTCATCATAAGGCACCCCACCGTCTGTGGATGCCTAGCACCAAGTATGTTGGGAAATACGGCAAAGTAAACTTCCCGCTACCTGAAACTTTCTGGGACGACTATGCGACCCGAGGCTCGGCTGCATCCACCCAGAAGATGACTATCGGTGAATATATGGAAATGGTACGCGACCTGAAAGTGCCCGAAATGTACGACCCTTCTACACCGGAAGGCAGAGACTCGTATGCCGGACTCATGGGAGAGATGAACCGCATGACACCGCAGCAGCGCGAGGCTATTGATGCCTATTACATGCCGAGAAACAGAGAATTCCTGAGCAAGAATCTCACGGGTAAGGAACTGGTAGAATGGAAATACCAGAACTATATCCGCGACTATATGGCAGTGATTGCTTCGGTGGATGAGAGTGTAGGCCGACTCCTGACTTATCTCGATGAGCATCATCTCACGGATAATACCATCATCGTATACACCTCCGACCAGGGATTCTACATGGGCGAACACGGCTGGTTTGACAAGCGTTTCATGTATGAGGAATCATTCCATACACCGCTCATCATCAGCTATCCTAAGCATATCCAGCCTAAGAGCGAGTGCAACCAGATGGTACAGAACATCGACTTTGCTCCTACCTTCCTCGACCTGGCGGGCTTGAAGAAGCCTGCCTATATGCCGGGCACTTCGCTCCAACCATTGTTTGCCGGACAGCCTGTAAGAAAATGGCGTAAGAGTCTGTATTACCATTATTATGACTACCCTAATTATCATCTGGTACGCAAGCACGATGGTGTGAGAACCGAGCGCTACAAACTGATTCATTTCTACGGCAAGGGTGGCGAAAGAGCCGTTCCAGAAAACAAGTATCAGTGCCAACCGGGAACTTCAGAAAACTGGTGTTTCGAATATCTCAAATCCATCAACTACATCACCAATGATGCCGATATTGACTACTACGAGTTGTATGATATCCAGGTTGATCCGAACGAGCTGCACAACCTCTACGGCAAGCCTGGCATGCAGAAGGTAGAAAAGGAAATGAAGAAACTCCTCGCTACCTATCGCAGAAATCTGAAGGTAGATGAGTAAAGGAACCGAACAAAATAATATTGATATGAACAAGACAATATGGCTTACAGGGGTAGGTTTGGCGTGTCTTCCTACCCTGCTCTGTGCAAAACAGAACACCCCGCCCAACATTCTCTTCATACTGTGTGACGACATGGGATATGGCGATCTGGCTTGTTACGGCCAACCTTATATCCACACGCCTAATATAGACCGGATGGCACAAGAGGGAATGAGATTCACCCAGGCTTATGCCGGTTCTCCCGTCTCGGCTCCGTCGAGAGCTACCCTCATGACGGGTCAGCATACGGGACATACACATGTGCGTGGAAACAAGGAATACTGGAGAGGTGTGCCAATGGTAAAATATGGCAACAACGAGGAGTATTCTGTCGTAGGACAGGAACCTTACGACCCGCAGCATAAGATTCTGCCCGAAATCATGAAGGACAAAGGATACAGAACCGGTGTATTCGGGAAATGGGCTGGCGGATATGAGGGTTCGGTTTCTACTCCCGACAAGCGTGGCGTGGACGAATTCTATGGCTATATCTGCCAGTTTCAGGCTCATCTCTATTATCCTAACTTCCTGAACCGCTACAGTCGTGCAATGGGAGATACAGCGGTGGTAAGAGAGGTAATGGAACAGAACATCCAGCATCCGATGTTCGGCAAGGATTATTTCAAGCGCAAACAGTATTCTGCCCGCATCATCCACGACAAGGCACTGGAATGGATAGACAGACAGGATAAGGAACATCCTTTCGTAGGATTCCTTACCTATACCCTGCCGCATGCCGAACTTGCCCAGCCGGAAGACTCTATTCTAGAGAATTACCAGAAACAGTTCTTTACCGATAAAACCTGGGGCGGATGGGAAGATTCGAGATACAACGCTGCGATTCATACCCACGCACAGTTTGCCGGAATGATTACCCGACTAGACCAGTATGTGGGCGAAATCTTCGCCAAGCTGAAGGAGAAGGGACTCGACAGGAACACCATTGTCATCTTTACTTCAGATAACGGACCACATGAAGAAGGTGGTGCCGACCCGGAGTTCTTCGGTCGTGACGGTAAGTTGAAAGGTCTGAAACGCCAGTGCTACGAAGGCGGCATCCGCATACCGTTTATCGCCTGGTGGCCTGAGCATATCAAGGCAGGAGCGGTGAACGATACCCAGTTTGCCTTTTACGACCTGCTGCCTACTTTCTGCGATTTGGCTGGCATCAGAAACTTTGCCAAGCGTTATACCAACAGAAAGTTGGCTGGTGATGGTTTCGACGGAATCTCTATCGCTCCTACCCTTCTGGGCAAGGATGCAGAGCAGAAACATCACGATTACCTGTACTGGGAATTTCACGAAACCGACCAGATTGGCGTGAGAAAGGGCGACTGGAAACTGGTGGTAGTAAAAGGCGAGCCGCGGCTCTATAATCTGGCTTCCGATATCCACGAAGACCATAATGTGGCGGCAGAACATCCTAAGATTCTTACCGAACTCCTGGCTGCCATCAGAAAGGAGCATCGAGACAGCAAGGATTTCGAAATTACGCTGCCAAAGTTCTGATTTTCTCTCCCGGTTACAGAGAGATAGAGATTACAACTAGATTCAAGAAAAAATGATGAACGACAACATAGCAAATCCCTTTGCCAAGCCACTCTATGTAATGCTGAAGCCTGCAGGTGCCCATTGCAACCTGGCATGCAAATACTGTTATTATCTGGAGAAGAACAAGCTCTATCCCACTGCTCAGCGACATCTGATGAGCGATGAGATGCTGGAACAGTTTACCCGAGAATATATTGAGGCGCAAACCATGAACCAGGTGCTCTTCACCTGGCATGGTGGCGAGCCTCTGCTGCGCTCCATCGACTTCTACCGCAAGGCTTTATCCCTACAGCAAAAGTATGCTGGAGGCAGGCGCATCGACAACGTAATTCAGACCAACGGCACGTTGCTGACCGATGAATGGTGCGAGTTTTTCGCCCAGAACCATTGGCTGGTAGGCATCTCTATCGATGGTCCGCAGCCTGATCATGACCATTACCGGCTGACGGCTGCGGGAAAACCATCGTGGAAGAAGGTGATGCAAGGCATCAAACTGCTGAAGAAACACGGGGTAGAATGGAATGCGATGGCGGTGGTGAATGCCTATAATGCCAATCATCCGATAGAGTTCTACCGCTTCTTCAAGGAAAACGGCTGTCAGTTTCTGCAGTTCACACCTATCGTTGAGCGACTGACCCGACATGAGGATGGCCGTACCCTGGCAAGTCTTGCCGACAAGAATGAGATTCCGCTGAGCGAGGCATCAGTTGCGCCGGAGCAGTGGGGCTACTTTCTCTGTGCAATTTTCGATGAATGGGTTCGGAAGGATGTGGGCAAAATCTTCGTTGAGATTTTCGACTGCACACTGGCAAACTGGATGGGTATTTCTCCCGGCATCTGTGCTTATTCCAAGGAATGCGGTCATGCGGGAGTGATGGAGCACAATGGCGATGTTTATTCCTGCGACCACTTTGTTTTTCCGGAGTATAAGTTGGGCAATATCCGTGACCATTCGCTCATCGATATGCTTTATGGTGAGCAGCAACAGGAGTTCAGCCGTCTGAAACACAGTTCTCTTCCCCGCCAGTGCAAGGAGTGTGACATGGAGTTTGCCTGTCATGGAGAATGCCCAAAGAACCGCTTCATGAAAGATAAGTATGGCGATTCCGGTCTCAACTATCTCTGTCTGGGTTATTACCATTATTATCAGCATGTAGCGCCCTACATGGATTATATGAAGCAGGAACTCATGGCGCAGCGCCCACCTTCGAACATCATGAAAGTTGTACAGTAAGCATGACAGATTCTAAAAAAACAGCAAAATACTTGGAAAAAAGTCAGAAATATCGTACCTTTGCAGGCAAAAAGCAATTTTACGAATATGAAAAGAATCAAAATGCCACTTTTGGCAAGAATCATCATTGCCATCCTGTTGGGTGTAATCTTCGGCAATTTCTTCAATGAAGCGGCCGTCAGAGCGTTTCTCACCTTCAACGGCATCTTCAGCCAGTTTCTGGGCTTTATGATACCGCTCATCATCATCGGTCTCGTTACGCCAGCCATTGCCGACATCGGTCATGGTGCCGGAAAGCTCCTCCTTGCCACCGTGGGCATCGCCTTTGCCGACACCATCCTGGCGGGTCTGCTAGCCTATGGCACCGGTTCGGCACTCTTCCCACACATGATAGCCAACTCAGCCCATGTGGCAGTAGATAAGGCTGAAGAACTCAAACCCTTCTTCGAAATCAAGATACCTGCCATGGTAGATGTGATGAGTGCACTTGTGTTCTCGTTCATTGCCGGACTGGGCATTGCCCACAAAGGCAGCCGCACCATGCTGAACGTTTTTCAGGAATTCAAGGAAATCGTATCAGGTGTCATTGCCAAAGTCATCATTCCCCTACTGCCCCTTTACATCTTCGGCATCTTCCTGGGCATGACATTCTCCGGCGAAGCCTACCACATTCTGCTGGTCTTCGCACAGATTATCCTCGTGATTCTCGTACTTCATATCGTCATCTTACTTTACGAATATCTGTTGGCTGGCGGCTTGTCCCACAAGAATCCTTTTAAGCTGTTGCTCAACATGTTGCCAGCCTACTTCACGGCACTTGGCACATCATCATCGGCAGCCACCATTCCTGTAACACTGAAGCAGACCTTGAAAAACGGCGTCACCGATGGCATTGCCGGATTCACCATTCCGCTCTGTGCCACCATCCATCTCTCGGGATCAATGATGAAGATTACCTGTTGTGCGCTCACCATCTGTCTCATCAATGGCATGCCGTGCAATCTCCCCCTCTTTCTCAACTTCATCTTCGTGCTCGCCATCTGCATGGTAGCAGCTCCGGGAGTTCCGGGAGGAGCTGTCATGGCAGCGCTAGGTCCGCTAGCCTCAGTTTTAGGTTTCAATGCTGATATGCAAGCACTTATGATAGCCCTCTATATTGCGATGGACAGTTTCGGTACCGCCTGCAATGTAACCGGCGATGGCGCCATTGCTATAGTCGTGGATAAGATATTCAGAAAGGATAAATAAAAAATAAAAGAGGGTGTGTCACAGACTTATGACACACCCTCATCTTTATATAAATCTCTCTCTATTTCTAAAGTGATTCACATATATATATTATGTATATCGTATGTTCTATTCTTACTTGCTCAAGCTAACAGAATGGCTCATGTTAGTCATTTCTGGAATTGAGTTTACTACGTGTTTCAAGAACATGCCCATGCAAAGAACCATACCTGAAAACATAACTGCGGCGAAAGCCATTGTAAAAATAGTCATCATAATTATTAACCTTTTTAAAATTTATTATTTGTTATTCCTTAAACACGAGTGCAAAGTTAACACTTTTTTATCGAATAACGGCATCTTTTGCCGAGAAATATCATTGCAATATGTTTTTCTTGATATGGGTCAACCACTTGTTTTTAGCCTTGAAAATGACATTTTGCTATCGGATATGTTGTTTTTGTAGCAATAATTTATATATATCATTTTTCTCGCTTTGTTATGTGTATAACAAGATAGGGATTCCTGTCAGATGATAAGAAGTCAGAATCGAAGTGAAAGCCAATCATCGAGCTTCACGTTCTGGAAGGTATGGATGCCCAGCTTCTCGGCAGCCTCGCAGTTTTCCTTCAGATCATCGATGAAGAGGGTTTCATCGGGATAGATGTTCGCCTGCTTGACTACCTCTTCATAGATACGGGCATCAGGCTTAGCCAAGTGCATTCGCTGAGAGAGGAAACAGTGCTCGAAATAATCCTCTACCCCATGGTTACGATAAGGGAAGAGATGCTCCACGCAATAATCCCAATGTATATCAATGGTATTGCTCAAGAGGAAGAGGCGATAACCAGCTTTCTTCAACTGCAGGAGTCGCTCCTTTTTCTCATCAGGAATCTCCACCAGCATCTTGTTGGCAGCATCAATGATTTCTTCATTCGTCACATCTGCTCCTGTCAACTCACGGGCTGCATCGCAGAATGCTTCGGTGGTAATCATTCCCACACCCAGTTTGCTCATCAGCTTCATCCCTTCACTCTGGGGATTCGGATTAGCCAGTTCCCCCATTCCTATCGCCTTGAAAGCCCCGATGCATCCTTCCGGATTGAGCTTCACCAGGACATTTCCCAAATCAAATATGATATTCTTGTATTGCATAATCTACACCTTATTTTAAATTTCACTTTTAATCTTTAATCAGATACTTACTGCAAAAGTACTGTAAATTCGGGAGAGAACAAATGATTTCAAGAAGTTATAACAAGAATATAACATTTATTAGTAAAAAAGGAAAGCCTATGTATGAGAAATGTTTTTCTAAAACTATTGCCACTATTGCCACACTTAAAGTTAACCAATTGGTTTTTAGCTATTTAAGCGTTGCAACAAGGGCATTTTCTATTATCACCTATTGCCACCTATTGCCACACTCGGGCGAAAAACGGGGGATTCTCAGCGAAAAAGCAGAGGAATACTTATTGTTTTCGCAGAAAAACATTAAAAAAGTGGAGGAAAAGGCTTGCGGTTTCGAACATTTTTTTGTATTTTTGCAACCAACAGGAAAAATTCCTGCCGATTCCACCTAGAAGCTTACGACTCCTGTGAAACCACTTTTTATATAATTTTAATTCCAAAAACCTATGACACAAGCAGATTTAGTCAGACTCTACTTCAACAAAGAAAGTGCTTACAACTCATGGGACTATTGCTTCAATTGAGCACGGATGACCGAGACAACGGGCACGAGTGCCCGGCATAGTCGGGCACATTTACCCAACGCCTTGGGCAAAGCTGGGCAAAACCATCGGCAATCCTAAGTATCACCCTATCAATAAATTAACAGAAATATGAAGTTTACTATAACAAGAATCAACAAGCAGAACAAGTTGATGGTCAGTTCGAAAACCATAGAACGGTTTCTGGAGCGCATCGCTAAAGATGATGCCAAACAGAGTGTCACCAATTTCAGAATGAGTGTGCCGCTCATGGAGGCCGACTACCAGTACTACAAAGGCGTCAAGGAATGGCAACACGTTTATCCAGCCGCAGAATTCAACAAGGATGAAAGCGGCAATCTCGTCTTCCAGAAATCAAACGGGCTGGTGATGCTCCACTTCATCAACCTCATGTCGGAGCAGGAAAAAGATGCCGTCAAGAAGACGGTCAGTCTGCTGCCGATGACCTTCGCTGCCTTCGAAGGAGCCGACGGCAGAAGCCTCATCGTACTCGTAAGCATCTGCAACGAAGAAGGAAAAATCCCGACAAAAGAAGCCGACGCCGACTTACTCTACCAGTCTGCCTACGAACAGGTAAAGACGCTCTACCAGTCGCAGGTACAGGCAGCCATCAAACCCGAAAAGCCATCATTGGCATCCAACTTCATGCTTACGCTGGATGCCTCTCCTTATTATAACAGCAAGGCTGTGGCGATGCGCATCTCCCAAAATATGAAGAAGGTAGCCTCAGCCCCTAAGAATGTAGACGATTTAAAGACATACGATGACTATGAGTTTCTTTACCGCAAGGCAGCAGAAGAGACGAAGGAAGAGATGAAAAAAGCCAACATCTCATGGCAGAACGATGAAGACCGGTTCCTTGCCTGTTTCTCAGCCATCGCCATCAAGCTCTGCAACATGGGTCTCAGCGAAGAAGAAGCTTTCATCCATATCCGCCGCAACAACTGGGGACATGTGACAGAAGAGAAACTCCGCCAAATAGTGGGCACCGCTTACGATACCCATTCCAAAGACAGGAAGACAGAGAAATCAGGCTCAGGCAGAAAAGGCCGTGCCGAAATTCTGCAGATGATCAGATACCTGGAGAGCCGGTACCAGTTCCGTTACAATACCGTGATGAAATATACCGAATACCGCCCGAACAATTCATGGGTTGGCGATTTCAGACCGGTGGATGCCCGTGTGCAGAAAAGCATGACGCTGGATGTTCAGATAGCCGACATCCACGTAAGCATCAAGGATGTAAGGAATTTTCTAGAGTCAGACCGCATCAGAAACTACAGCCCAATAGAGTCCTATCTCTATGACTGTCTGGGAAAATGGGATGGTAAGGACCGCATCCGTGCCCTGGCACGAACCGTACCCACCAACAATCCTCATTGGGAAGACTGGTTTTACACCTGGTTTCTGGGAATGGTTGACCAGTGGCGCGGCATGTATCGCCGTCAATATGGCAACAGTACCATGCCGCTGCTCATTTCCAAGCAAGGTTACAACAAGAGCACCTTCTGCCGCCGTCTCATCCCTACCGAACTGTCGTGGGGCTTCAGCGACAACATGATTCTGTCAGAAAAGCGTCAGGTATTGCAGGCGATGTCACAATTTCTGCTCATCAATCTCGATGAGTTCAATCAGATTTCACCACAGGTGCAGCAGGGATTTCTGAAGAATCTGCTGCAGTTGCCTACGGTGAAAATCAAGCCGCCATACGGAAGTCATGTACAGGAATTTCCTCGTCTAGCCTCCTTCATCGCCACGAGCAACATGACCGATATTCTTTCCGACCCATCCGGCAACCGCCGTTTCCTGGGAGTAGAACTGACGGGACCTATCGATGTGAGTGGCAGACTGAACTATGAGCAGCTTTATGCGCAGGCGATGCAAGCTTTGGAGCGTGGCGAAAAATCCTATTTCGACGCCAAGGAAACCGCCATCATCATGCAATATAACAGACAATTTGAGCAGATTTCCCCTATCAAGCAATGTTTTCTGCAGGTTTTTGAGCCTGCAAGTACCCCGGAAAATGGCGAATATCTGATGGCAGCCGCCATTTTCGACATTTTGAAGCAGAAATTCGGCTCTTCTCTCCAGGTTTCGAGTATACAGAAATTGGGCAGAGAACTTCAGAATATTGAAGGTTTGAAGAACCGAAGAACAAGATTTGGTACTGAGTATCTGGTAGTTAGGAAATAACCTACTCACCTTCCATCTCATTCTCTCATAAAAAGAGTGTGGCAATGCGTGGCATTAGGTGGCAACAGAAATACCGCTTACTGCCACGCATTATTCATTTATAATCAGAGAGTTAAATGCATTGGTGATAGATGTGGCAATAAGAATAGAAAAACATTTTCGTATAAGAATTATAAAGGTAGGAGTAAACCACTTTTTGCTTTACCTTTTGCATGTATTGGCAATTGTGCAGAAATCATGAACTTCATTATGCGAACTCATCCACTTCATTTCACGACTTCATCTACTTCATTTCACGACTTCATCTACTTCATTGAGTTGACACATACGGCTGCGGTGGCTGAAGGAGACGACTGAGTTAGCAGAATGAGACGGCTGCATTAGCTGAAGGAGTCGAATGCGATAGCTGAAGGAATCGAATGCAATAGCTGATGGAGACGAATGCGATAGCTGAAGGAGTCGAATGCGATAACTGAAGGAGTCGAATGCGATAGCTGAAGGAGACACATTTGCACATTATTACATAAAGATAGCACCTTGACCGTACTAAACATACAGTCAAGGTGCTACAGTACAAATAATCTTCCTCCTCTAATTATCCAACGTTTTGCTATTGCTTATTCCTTAACTCTTCTATCAAGTCATTTACAATATATGTATCACTCATTAGATGCAAGCCAAGTTCTTTGTCATGTAACATACGGCAAACATCAGAGTCATAGAATATCTGTAAAGCTCTGTCGGTTGATATATGCAGCGTGTCGGCTAACTGCTTTATGATACGAGCGATTTTATTCCATAATAAGAAATCCAACATAATTATATCCTTTCATATGATTTGAATTGTAAATACTTATCAACTATCTCCTGGCTTAAAATGCAAATCTGATAGTTGGGCTTGTGATAAACCAACTGGCGAAGAGTATGCTCAACATCTGCATAGCCATTGATATAGGCTTCTACTGCATCAATTACACGGTCGTCAGCCACTCCTCCTTCAATGATGTCATACCCACTCCAAGGCTGCTTTCCTTTTCTGCTGTCAACAATGAAGTCGAGCCATTCCTTATCGTAAGCATCAAATCGTTTTACCTTGCTGTCTTGTGGTATAGCGAACTCATAGGTGTTCACTATAGCTTGCTTGGCTCGTCTGATGGTCTTGATACGGACAGCCCATTTGGAAGCTTGTTCAAACAAAGGCGTAAGATAGAATCCTGGACCGAAATCCAAGTCCTTTCTTCCAATGCTTACTAAAGGATGCTCAACAATGACATTTGAACCATGATATAATATTTGCTTTTCCATTATTCTTTTCTTTCCCAATTTTTAAGAGCTTCAACCACATCACTTGCCACAGCTTCCCGGCTCTCGGTATGTAGAGTGTCATAGCAATCTTGAATGAGACTCTTGATTAGCCCCACCTTATCCAATCGCTTTCTCATTTCAGACGGCGATATACCCATTTTTTGTGCCGAAGCCTCGATAGCCAACACCGTAAAGGCGAGGCGGTCAAACTCTGGGTCACTTTTCTGTAATAGTTCTCTATCTTCCATTCTTTACAAAATATTGTATTTAAATGCAAATTTAAAGATTTTCTCTGACATTCCACTCAATTTCGGAGTTAAATAAAGAAAAATAGCCCGATTTTGCCAAAATCTTTGCTGGTGATGGAAGAAGAATCATAAAAGTAGGAGTAAACTTCTCTCTAGAGGCAGAAGAATCTTGGTGAGTTGGAAGGTAGAATAAGCCGTTCCCCTTCTCCTAAGTTTTTACTCTCTAAAACATAGCAAAAGTGGTTGTTCGAAATTTCCGAGCAACCACTTTTTTCTTTACCCCATCTTCAACAAGATGTAACTTCTGCCTTCAGGCTATAAACCAAATCGCACCTTTATGGAATTATCTACAATAGTAGAAATTGTGGGAAATTACTAGCCTAGCCTTTTGCCTCTTTTGGGCAATGCATCTACAACAGTGGAAATTATGAGGCATACTAGCCAAAGCGGACGGCGAAGCCGACACCACAATCTACAATAGTAGAATTTATTGAAGCATACTAGCCCGTCTTATAACCATTAACAGCCGATTGTAATCTACAATAGTAGAAATTATTGAAGCATACTAGCCGACTGCCCTAAGGGTGATTAAGGGAAGCAATCTACAATAGTAGAAATTATTGAAGCATACTAGCCCTTATGCAGCAACTCATAACAACACCAAAATCTACAATAGTAGAAATTATTGAAGCATACTAGCCGCTTATGCAGGAAGGTGTGATTTATTTCCTATCTACAATAGTAGAAATTATTGAAGCATACTAGCCAGGGGCCAACCACTCCTCATAAGCTATCGTATCTACAATAGTAGAAATTATTGAAGCATACTAGCCCCATGGCAAGGTATAGCCGTGGTGTCACTCTATCTACAATAGTAGAAATTATTGAAGCATACTAGCCCTAAACGATAAAAATTATGATTAGACTAATCTACAATAGTAGAAATTATTGAAGCATACTAGCCGAGTAATATTCCGAGGGTTATTAAATCATCTACAATAGTAGAAATTATTGAAGCATACTAGCCATTATTATATACCCTTACGTTTTTTATATCTACAATAGTAGAAATTATTGAAGCATACTAGCCTGGTGCGAGTGTGATAATGAAGTCTGGATAATCTACAATAGTAGAAATTATTGAAGCATACTAGCCCGGCAGTATTGGCAAGCAGAGACACCGGAATCTACAATAGTAGAAATTATTGAAGCATACTAGCCTACCTTGCTCATCCTTCAATCTTTCCACAATCTACAATAGTAGAAATTATTGAAGCATACTAGCCATAATATCATCTGTAAGTTGGCAACCATCAATCTACAATAGTAGAAATTATTGAAGCATACTAGCCAGATTATGATAGATTTATTAGATTCTTCGATCTACAATAGTAGAAATTATTGAAGCATACTAGCCGCTTATCGATTGCAAAGATACAAAAAATCCTTTAAATAAAGGAATCTTCTGCATATCTTTTTAAAGAGTATTACCACCCCTTCCCATAATATTGGGTACAACATTTCAAAGAACGACCTGTAAATAAGCAAGTTACACGCTTTATTACAAAAATATAAAGACCAAGGTTTGCTAAGTCAGAAATAGACTATAGCTTGGTCCCTATGAATTGTATTACCATACTTAGTAAGCTTATCTGAATCAACATCAAAGAGAATTATGCTATCATCTGCTGTGAAGTGTTTAGCATAAGCCTCTATCTTAGCCACAAGATTATCCACAATTCTCTTTGTATTCCTTACCTCATACACAGAAAACTGAAGACGAATGGCACCATTACTTTTCAGCATTTTAGAAAAGTTGGTACGCATCTTGTCATTCGATATGTCATAACTAACAATTATCATTTAAAACTCAAATATTGGATACTCTTTTACAGACTTACAACCCATAAAACAACGATAGTATTGCTGAACGAACTTGAATATGTCCATTTTACGAGCAATCAATTCATCATAAAACACTCTATAATAGTCAGCACACTTCTCATATTTCAAATGATATTCCTGCTTTATAAGAGTGAAATCTTTCTCTGAAAACTGCTTTCTGTTAAACGCCAACAATGCAGCATGGTCAATGATACACCTGAAAGGTTCCATCAAGTCACATACCAATGATTTGCGCTTGAACCATAATCGATGGTACACACCAACATACAGATCAAATCCGAACATACGAATGAAACTTTCCATAAAGTTGAATAGGATAGAGTAACCAATATCCAGTGTCACATTCAGCACATCACTTTTCATTCTTGGATGTCTTCCTCTCCAGTTTTGATTCTGGTAATATGCAGAAAAATATGTCTTGGCAACAGTTCCTTCAAGTCCCATCAACTGATTGTATTCATCAACGTCTGGCAAAGTAACTAATGCAGCATCACATTGCTTGATGGTATCCTCTGTATAGCTATCCTTCTTTCGAGTACTCCCTTTCTTTTCATCCACGCCTTGGTGCGCTAGAGTACCTTTGGTCTGTGGAGCGGCTTTATATAAATCTCCGTCCGACTCCATATACACACTATGCAAGTATATGGAGTACGGACAGAAGATAAAGTCATTCAACGTTGAAAGCTGAATATAATCATCCATTCTTATATGGCTTTTGTTGTGCAAAATTGAGCCAAGCCTTATTGGATATATCAAACTTGACGTTATTCAAATCCTCTGCATTCTTGATTTGCTCAATCAGCATCAGTCCCTTGCGAGCGATATTGTAAGCACCATTAGCATCCGCATTCTCAGGAAGTTGTTCACCACAAGAACGACTATCGTAGAATATTCCGTTCTCATCGGCAACTGGAGAAAGGATATAATCTTCATCAGTACCAGCCTTACTATTACGCAATTGTAGCAGCAATTTCATAAACTGCATCAAAGGTTCGAGATACTTTTGTTTTTTACCTTTCAAATTACGGATCGCATCTTTTAGATTCTCATGAATATCAATACCTGCTTCTTCAAGAATTCTTTTGAATTCATCGGTCAGCGCTACTACTTCAGAATCCCAATTATATTGTTTTGCGGGATTTTTAAATGAACGCAAACGCATACCATAAGTACAGAGCGTCCACTTAGTACGTGTACCATGCGCCTTCTGAGTGAATTCATCGTAATCAAATTCAAACTCAAACCAGTCTTTCTCTTCGTTGTAACGAATCTCGTCAAATTTACTAAAGAACTCAAGCGCCTTATTTGCATTCGTATATCTCGTATCAAAGAGATTTACAAAACCAGTAGCAGGATCTATTTTACTAGTATTCCAAGCTGGGATATAGAAAAGACATCCATTCTGATGCTCACTTTTCTTGAAATTTTTAAATTCAGAAGTAAGCTGAAGTGCATACAACAAACCTCCCGTTTCATTGGCATCTTTATGCTTGTCAACATAAAAATTCAACTTATCAATTAGCATTCTTTCGAATTGCTCATATACGTTACGCTCGATTTTTTGTCTACCTCTGATAAAACCAGGATTCAAATCTTCAAGTACAACAATTGCATTATATTCTACCATCATTTTACTAATGATATGGACTACTTGACTTAAATAACCCCGTTTTAAGTCTTTGATATTCGCTATCTTCTTCCAATTGCGGCGAGCTTCTTTATTTTCTCCTTCTCGTTCTGTCAGCAAACCTTTATAATCAGTTTCCTTTGCATTATGATCATCCTTGAGAATATTGAGAGACTTCTGCATGACAATATTTCCCTTCAGATCTATTAAAGACAGATAAAGTAAATTACGTTCACCACGATCTATGCCAATAATATGCTTTATACCTCCATTACTAATTATTTCACGAACTTTAGAATTTACATCAAATTTATTTGGTTGCGAATAATTCAAATTCATAGACAACTTAAAAAGGTACTTATCTACCGTAAAACGTTTATTCTTCACTATCTCATAGCCAAAAATACTCTTTTTCTTGTCATTGAGCTTGTTCTTATTAGCAATAAACTCATTAGCTTTATGTCTCGCTGTTGTTTCTGCCAAACCTTTAGTCTGGTGACGAAAGAATACCATACCACTTCCTATATCAAAAACACTCTGTGTCATCCCCAGAAGAGCTTTGAGATACATTGTATGAAGATTCTCTGTTCCTCGACCTTTTCTTAACCCTTTAGAAGCTGTTGCTGCATAAGAAAGATCCTTGTTACTCATTTTAAAAAGAAACAAAGGTTTATTCTCTCTCTTGTTAGCTTCTTCTATTGCTGCTGTAGCAATAGGGAAATAGCCGAATGATTTGGACGGCAAATTCATTATTTCATCAATCAATTCGTCAATACCCAATTCTGTTTGAGTAGCTAATTCTTTTGCCACAGGTACACGAATCGAAGAAGCCAATGTCGCAAGAATATGCTGTTTCATACTTTTATAAGCATCAACAACCTTATCATCATTCATCAAAATTTGATAAAATCCTGCATAATCCAGTTTTAGGCGCTTGAGATATTTTGGCACATTCTCTTTATCTTTAGGAATCATTTCCTTTTCAAATTGGAACTTAGCTGCAGCATTTTTAAATGCAGAAAGCAAATTCATCGAATCCAGTCCATAGTCTCCTGCATAACTTTTTCCGAGTAAAGTTTTTGATTTCAGCTGATAGTAATCTAATCTCTCGTACATACCATCATCATAATTGATGGCAGCATCACGACGAAACAGTTTTGTATCAGCAGAAATACCCAAATAGAAATCGTATTCACCAATTTCATTCTTCTTTCTGAAGATATACCCTCCATATTGAGTACCATTATCGGATTTAGTTCTGCTGTCAACCCATCCAGATAACAACTTGCCATTATTCTCAAAACATAGCTTTATTTTCTCAGGGTTATATATCTTACGAGAGAGCCAATTGCGTACCTTATCATAAAGCGGTGTAATGATGTCGAGTTCATCCCACACTTTACGAAGTTTTGCATCAAACTCATTGTCTTTATCAGCTTCATCACCATGACCTAATAAAGGCTTAATAAAGCGTTGTAACCCTTTATAGGCTTCGAGCAACTTTTGAACGACTGCAGTATCTGAGTCTGACTGGGCTATTTCGCCATGTTCCGCAGAGAAGAGATACAACATATCACTATAAGCGCCATAAATTTGCTTAAAGAAATCATCTTTACTTTTTCCTTCTTCACGACAATAGGAGCCCAACTGCCTATAATATTCATTAATAGTGATATGCTCATTTGTATCGACAAATCGATTAAGATAAGCTATTGAAAAGCTAACCTCTTTTTTATACAATTTATCTATACGTTCTTCATATAAATCAGGAGCTTCTTTTTGCTTCTTTGTAGCAGGATATTTTCTTTGTAGTTGGTATTTAATAGCCAAAGTATAAGTATCATAACATCCAAATATTTTCTGTGAAATGGAAGTTAATCCGGAATCATTTGCAATGTAAATATGATCAAGGTCATAATTATCGATATTGAGCAATAAGTTGCGAAGACTATCATCATTATCACCTACTAAAACATCTTTCAAAGATTCGTAAGTTTCTTTTATGGCAGTCAGCATCTCTTCATCGCTTTCAAAACGTTCAGGCAACCATGACGGAGTAACTCTATCACTCAAAATCATTTTATGTATTTTTTTGAGCAATGGAATGCGAACATTTTTGTGCTGTTGCTTATAGAGATTTACAGCTTTATTGACTGCCCCTACAATATAGTTATAGTTATCTATCTTTTTCTGAGTAAGTGTGTTGTTGAAATAGTCAATCTGGAAAAGATCAGCCAGATACTTTCCGTTAAGAGTATCAGTAAATTCTGCCTCTATACTGGAAAAGTACTCATTTACTCCTGTCTCAGAAATTATATTAAAGGATGCAATATTATCAAGAAACATCGGCAAATTCTCATGAATAAGTCGATAAGCTATAGTACCAGACTTGGCATCGCCAGAATATAAATTCTTACGATTGTCATTAAACGCATCAAAGTAAGTGGTAAATTTGCTAAATTTGTTCACCACACTCTTCTCTTCCTCACTTACAAAAGCTGGAAGATACTCCTTAATGAGATTTTTCTTGAATAAATTAGTAAATAAAGAATTCTTTCTGAATGCTTCAGTTATCTGATTACGCATTTTGGTCTTGATATTGTCAAAATCCTCAGCATCTCTATTAGAGTTTTCTGCCAATGACACATATTTCTCTAAATCATCTTTTTTGATTTTAACACAGTTAAGACACTTATCGATAAAATCCTTATGATAACGATCTATAATATCCTTTACTATTTTGTAATCTTCGGCACGCTGATCATCCTGCTCAATAAGCTTTTTAGCTTCAATGAGCTCGTGCGTCTTACCCACTGGCTTTAATTCTACCCCAATAGTCTTAGTTAAAGAATACAAGCCTGTTAGTTCTTTAATTTCTTTCATATAATTCTCTTTTAAAATGTTCACTAACTAATTACTACTACGAAAAAACAAAATTGAATTTCCGATTTTCCGGTAGGAGTTATTATTATGTACCTCCCATTTTTTCCAGCAAGTTCATCCTTGCCTTATCAGCAATCACTTTCGCCTCCTGATAGCACCCATCTATTTCTTCATAGGTGTATGCATTCCGAGCCTCAACGATGCTTTCGGTTGCAACCTCTTCGAACATATCGAAGACGATTTGTTCATTATTATTTTGCTTCATATCTAACACTGTTAAGAATTAGTATTTCCTATTTTAAATATCATCAAATGCTGACATTTACACCGACATTCAACATTCACGAATCTACTATCGAATTGACTCTCTTCTCCCTTCCCAATGTCTCGGGAAACACATAGTGGCCATTACCTATTTCACGGGGATTAGGCTCTATATGCTCGGCATACCATGCCCGTTTATACTCGGTGGTGATGATGCCGTAATCTCTGGCGGTAATGATGGATGCGGCGAGAGATGCGCCATACAGTTCCTTGATGTCGATCATCTCCTCCAGCGTTATCTTCTCACGCTTCTTGGAACCCAACTCTTCGATAAGCGCCAATTTAGGAAGAAGGAAGAAACTGGCAAAGAGATCACAACGCTTCTCCAGCCTCAGCGGACTATCTTCCGGGAAGAGGAGAAGCAGATGAGCCAGTTCATGAACTGCCGTGAAACGAAGTTTCTCTACACTGCTCTTTTCCGGATTGAAATCGAGAATCATCAGCGGATGCTTCTTATCTGCCCAGGTGCTCATTCCGAAGACATACTCTGGAAGATTAGCAGCAAGTATCATGATACCTTTTCTTTCCAAGAGTCTCAGGATACTGGCGATGGGACCATCACCACAATGCCACTTCTCACGAAGAAGGTCGGCAGCATGGATGGCATCTTCAAGGGTTGATACCTTGGTGCCTTTTACCGGATTCTTGAACCGGGTAGGAAAGCCTGCTTCTTTCTCCTTCGTAAGATACTGCTCTGCCCAAAACGAGAGTTTCGCTTCAAGGGCTTGCAACTCGTCTTCGGGCAACTTGCCATTGGAGGTGGTGCGGAGCATAGGCATATCTATCTTGAGATTGGTTCCTTCGAAATATTCCTCGCTGATATTGAGGGCTTTGGCTATGGCTTGCAGGGCATCACGCTTAGGGCGCATGATGCCTTTCTCATATCGGGAGATGCTCTGCTTGGTGATGGCTCCGTTGGTTCGCTCTACGAGTTTATCCATGCTGAGCCCCATCATCTGTCGCGCTTCCCGCAATCTTATAGAAAATGATTCATTAATCATAATTGTCTACTCTTTAATTTGTTGACAAATATAAGAAAAAGAATTGATTTTGTAACTAAGCGTTTATAAGATTTAACATAAAAAAGCAGGCAAATGATAAAATAACAAGAAGAATTTAGGCAAAATCAGGTTTACACATTATTATAATAGAAAACACCTTGACCATACAAAACATACAGTCAAGGTGTTATACATATATTCATTCTCTATCTTAGTTGCTATAAGCACTTTCACCATGCTCATAGATGTCGAGACCTTCCTCCTCTACTCGCTTGTCAACACGTACACCTACACTCTTATCTACTACCTTGAAGATAATGTAGGTAACTACAACGCTGTAGATGATGCTTACCACGGTGGCTACAACCTGAATCCAAAGCTGATGCCAGTCGCCATAGAGGGCACCCTGTACACCTTCGGCTCCTGTTACATACTGAGTGGCGAAGACACCAGTGAGGATAGATCCCAGAATACCACCCATACCATGAACACCAAAGGCATCGAGGGCATCATCATACTTGAACTTCTCCTTTACTACCGCTACCATGAAGAAGCAGACGATGGTGGAAATGATACCGATGCAGAAAGCTCCGAAAATATCGGTACTGCCGGCTGCTGGAGTGATGGCTACCAGTCCGGCAACAGCACCGGTACAAGCACCTACCGTAGTTGGCTTCTTGTTCACAATCCAGTCGATGAGCATCCAGGTAGTGGCTGCCGCTGCTGTTGCGATATGAGTTACGAGGAAGGCGTTGGCTGCCAGACCATCAGCTGCCAATCCGCTACCGGCATTGAAACCGAACCATCCCAACCAGAGGAATGACATACCCATGAACACGAAGGTGATGTTGTGAGGTGTGATAGGATGACCTGCACGGTAATCATCTCGCTTGCCTACACAGAGTGCCATGACCAGAGCAGCTACACCGGCATTGATATGAACCACGGTACCACCCGCAAAGTCGATGGCTCCCATCTCCTGCAGGAAACCGCCACCCCATACCCAGTGGGCCATTGGAAGATAAGCGATGATAACCCAGAGGATGGTGAAAAGTACATATCCGCTGAACTTAACACGCTCGGCAAAGGCACCGAGAATCAAGGCTGGAGTAATGAGGGCGAACATGCACTGGAACATTGCAAAGGTGAGCTCCGGAATGCCTGTTGGCATGATGGCATCCAAGCCGATGCCGTGAAGGAAACATTTATCGAAACCACCGATGACGCAAGCCAGAGGATTGCCCGAATCGGCATATTCTGTAGAGAATGCCCAGGAATAACCGAAGGCTACCCATATCAGACTGACTACTGCCACGATGAAAACCGTCTGCATCAAGATGCTGAGAATATTCTTCTGGCGCACCAAACCACCATAAAAAAGTGCTATACCCGGGATTGACATCAAAAGCACCAAGATGGTTGCCATGATCATCCACGCTGTGTTACCCGTATCAAGTGTAGTTAATAATAAACTGCTCATACTTATATCTTATAGTTAAATTAGAATACTAAATAATATTTATTAAAGATAAGTAAGAATGCCTAATTCAACATTCAACACTTAACATTCAACATTTTAAATTATTCCTCTTTCTCAGCGTTATACAATGCGATGTCGCCACGTTCGCCGGTTCTGATTCTTACCGTATCGAGTACAGGAATCACGAAGATTCTGCCGTCTCCGACTTCACCGGTCTGTGCAGCGCCCTGGATGGCGGCGATGGTAGGTTCCACGTTCTTGTCACGAACCACAATATTCAGAAGCACACGCTCGATGCTGCTGGTATCATACATCACACCACGGTAAATGCGAGCCTGGCGCATTTTGCCCTCACCTCTTACATTATAATAAGAGAACCACTCGATGTCTGCTGCTAAAAGCGCCTTCTTGACATCCTCGAATCTTGACTTGCGGATAATTGCCTCAATCTTCTTCATAATCCTTTAATAATTAATAATGTGTTAATACTTCTATTGATTGTCTCTTTTCGAAAACGAACCTTCATTGGTTGCTATTCAAATTAAACCTTTCTTTTACATTATGTTCGTTTTCGGCTGCAAAATTAATACATTTTGTCAGTATTTTAAAGAAAACAAAAACATTTCGCTTTTACTTTTTATCGAACATTTTAAATTTATCGAGGCTTATCCTATTCTCCTTACAATTTGTAAGGCAGAAAGCAATTTTATGATACAAATTGTAAGATAGCGAAAAATAATCAAGATTTCTGCATTTATTTTCTTGCATATTTCAACAAATCGTCGTACCTTTGCAACCGAAATCAAACAAATAGTCATCGAAATATTCGAAAGACTAGCAAAAAGTCAAATCTCAAAAGAGATAAGACATGAGAGATAAAAGAAGAGTATTCAAACATAAAGAACAACGCAGATGAAAGAAACAGTTCATTTTACAAAGATGCAGGGAGCGGGTAACGATTATATATATGTAGATACCCAACAATACGACATCCCTGACCCAGAGAAGGCGGCCATTGCCTGGAGTGCTTATCACACGGGCATAGGAAGCGACGGACTGGTTCTCATCGGAAAGCCGCACGACGGCAGAAGAGCAGATTATTCGATGCGTATCTTCAACGCCGATGGTTCAGAAGCGATGATGTGCGGCAATGCAAGCCGATGCATCGGTAAGTATCTTTACGAAAAAGGATTGACCCGAAAGGACACCATCCGACTGGAAACACTTTCGGGTATCAAGATATTGAAACTTCATCTTCAGGATAATAAAGAAGTTGTGGAATCGGTAACAGTAGACATGCTGGAACCCAAACTTGAAAATCCCGAGCAATTCATAGGCCCTTCGGTGCTCGAAGCTGACGGCAGAAAATTTGAAGGCACCTATGTTTGTATGGGTAATCCGCATTTCGTTACCTTCGTGGATGACATCGACACCATCGACATCGCCCACTATGGTAAAATCCTGGAAAGAGACAAGGCATTTCCCCAGAGATGCAACATAGAATTTGCACAAGTAACTGACACAGACGCCATAAGGACACGAGTTTGGGAAAGGGGAAGCGGAATAACAATGGCTTGCGGAACAGGAGCCTGTGCCACAGCCGTAGCCGCAGCCCTTACCAAGCGTACTGGCAGAAAAAGCAGTATCGTGATGGATGGCGGTACGCTGGAAATAGAATATAGCGAGGCTGATGATCATGTTTACATGACAGGGCCTGCAGCCTTCTCATTCGAAGGAGAAATCCAGTTGGAGTGTTAATATAGGGAGTGTTGAATGTGGAATGTTGAATGTTGAATTTAGCTGCACCCACCAAGTCAACATTCAACATTCAACACTCAACATTTTAAAAAGAGAACGCAAACTTAAATAACAAATGGTCGATAATGACCGTAAATAAAAGGAGAAACAAAATATGGCATTAGTTAATGAACATTTCCTGAAGTTGGCCAACAACTACTTGTTTGCCGACATCGCAAAGAAGGTGAACGCCTACAAGATTGCACATCCCAAGCAGCGTGTAATCAGTCTGGGCATCGGTGATGTAACCCAGCCTCTCTGCCCTGCCGTCATCAAGGCGATGCACAAGGCTGTAGACGAGATGGCTGAGCAGGCTTCTTTCAGAGGCTACGGTCCGGAGCGAGGCTACGACTTCCTCCGCGAGGCTATCATCAAGAACGACTTCCTGCCACGTGGCATTCATCTCGACGCCAACGAGGTATTCGTAAACGATGGAGCCAAGAGCGATACGGGAAATATCCAGGAGATTTTGAGATGGGATAACAACATCGGCGTTACCGACCCGATTTATCCGGTTTATATAGACTCTAACGTGATGATAGGTAGAGCGGGAATTTTCGAGAACGGCAAGTGGAGCAATGTAACCTACATGCCTTGCGATGAGAGCGATGACTTCATCCCTCAGATTCCAGACCACCGTGTGGACATGATTTATCTCTGTTATCCAAACAACCCTACGGGTACGGTCATCTCGAAAGAAGAACTCAGAAAATGGGTAAACTATGCTATCAAGAACGAGAGCATCATCCTCTATGATGCAGCCTACGAGGCATATATCACCGACCCATCAATTCCTCATTCTATCTACGAGATTCGTGGAGCCAGAAAGGTAGCGATAGAATTCCACAGTTATTCAAAGACTGCCGGATTCACCGGTGTGCGTTGTGGTTACACTATCGTTCCTAAGGAGTTGAAGGCAAAGACATTGGCAGGTGAGGAAGTGGCATTGAATCCTATCTGGGACCGCCGCCAGTGCACCAAGTTTAATGGTACAAGCTATATCAGCCAGCGTGCTGCCGAAGCCATCTACACCCCAGAGGGTAAGGAACAGGTGAAGGCAACCATCAATTACTATATGGAGAATGCCCACTTCATGAGAGCAGAACTCCAGAAACTCGGCTTGAGAGTATATGGCGGTGAGAATGCACCTTATCTCTGGGTGAAGACGCCAAACAACACGCCAAGCTGGAAATTCTTCGAAGAGATGCTTTATGGTGCCAGCGTAGTCTGCACTCCAGGTGTCGGCTTCGGTCCATCGGGCGAAGGCTACATCCGACTCACCGCCTTCGGCGAGCATGAGGACTGCAAGGAAGCCATGGAGAGAATAGCCAAATGGCTGGGAAAATAAACGTTCCAACAGATTATAAAAACATTGAATATCAAAAATTTTAAAATATATAAGGTATGAGCAACTTAAGATTTGAAGCTGTTTCAGAGGCTTCCAAGAGAAAGCCTGTTGAGGTAACCGCTCCTAGCGAGCGACCAAGTGAATTCTTCGGAAAGAAGGTATTCAACCGACAGAAGATGTACAAGTATCTCCCTGCAGATGTCTATGAGAAACTGGTAGACGTCATCGACAACGGAGCACGTCTCGACCGTAACATCGCCAACGCCGTAGCCAAAGGCATCAAGCAGTGGGCTGACGAGAATGGCGTAACCCACTACACCCACTGGTTCCAGCCACTGACAGAAGGTACTGCCGAGAAGCACGATGCCTTCATCGAGCATGATGGCAAGGGTGGTATGATCGAGGAATTTTCAGGCAAGTTGCTCGTTCAGCAGGAGCCTGATGCATCATCTTTCCCATCTGGCGGTATCCGCTCAACCTTCGAGGCTCGCGGTTATTCTGCATGGGATCCAACATCTCCTGTATTTATCATCGACGATACACTCTGTATCCCTACCGTCTTCATCTCTTACACAGGTGAGGCACTCGACTATAAAGCTCCATTGCTCCGTTCATTGCACGCTGTAAACGTAGCAGCAACAGAGGTTTGCCACTACTTCAACCCAGATGTCAAGAAAGTTATTTCCAATCTCGGTTGGGAGCAGGAGTACTTCCTGGTAGATGAAAGCTTGTATGCAGCACGTCCTGATTTGATGCTGACAGGTCGCACCCTGATGGGTCACGATTCTGCCAAGAACCAGCAGATGGACGACCACTACTTCGGCGCCATCCCAGAGCGTGTTCAGGCATTCATGAAGGATTTGGAAATCCAGGCTCTTGAACTCGGTATTCCTTGCAAGACCCGTCACAACGAGGTAGCACCAAACCAGTTTGAGTTGGCACCTATCTTCGAGGAGACCAACCTTGCCGTTGACCACAATATGCTCTTGATGAGCTTGATGAAGAAGGTAGCTCGCCATCACGGTTTCCGCGTACTTCTCCATGAGAAGCCATTCGCAGGCATCAACGGTTCAGGTAAGCACAACAACTGGAGTCTCGCTACAGATACAGGCATTCTGCTTCATGGTCCTGGCAAGACACCAGAGGATAACCTCCGTTTCGTAGTCTTCATCACAGAGACTTTGATGGGTGTATACAAGCACAACGGTTTGCTCAAGGCATCTATCATGAGCGCAACCAATGCGCATCGTCTGGGCGCCAACGAGGCACCTCCAGCAATCATCTCTTCATTCCTCGGCAAGCAGTTGACCGACCTTCTCGAGCACATTGAGAAAGCCGACAAGAAGGATCTCTTCACCGTAGCTGGCAAGCAGGGCATGAAGTTGGATATCCCTGAGATTCCAGAGTTGATGATTGATAACACCGACCGTAACCGTACATCACCATTCGCCTTCACCGGTAACCGTTTCGAGTTCCGTGCCGTAGGTTCTGAGGCTAACTGTGCATCAGCAATGATTGTATTGAACACAGCCGTAGCCGAGGCTTTGACCGACTTCAAGAAGCGTGTGGATGAGTTGATTGCCAAGGGTGAGGATAAGACATCTGCCATCATCGATATCGTTCGTCAGGATTTGAAGACCTGCAAGCCAATCCGTTTCGACGGCAATGGTTACTCAGATGAGTGGGTAGAGGAAGCTGCTAAGCGTGGTCTGGACTGCGAGAAGAGCTGTCCTAAGATTTTCGAGCGTTATCTCGACCCTGCATCTATCAAGATGTTCGAGGATATGGGCGTCATGAAGAAGAACGAGTTGGAAGCTCGTAACGAGGTGAAATGGGAGACCTACACCAAGAAGATTCAGATTGAGGCTCGTGTAATGGGCGATTTGAGCATGAACCACATCATCCCTGTGGCTACTCACTATCAGAGCCAGTTGGCTAAGAATGTGGAGAACATGATTGATATCTTCGGCGACGAGGAAGGTAAGAAGTTGACAGCCCGCAACATCAATATCATCAAGAAGATTGCCGAGCGCACTCAGATTATCGAGACCGGTGTTGAGGAGTTGGTTAATGCCCGCAAGGTAGCCAACAAGATTGAGAATGAGCACGATAAGGCGATAGCTTATCATGACACGGTAGCTCCAAAGATGGAGGAAATCCGTTATCAGATTGATAAGTTGGAGTTGACAGTAGCCGATGAGCTCTGGACCTTGCCTAAGTATCGTGAACTCCTGTTCATCCGCTAATCAGCAATGTCTTCAAAATAGATAAGACATATTTCTGACAGATAAAAAAACAAAGCTCTAACAAGAGCTACTCTTCATCAGATATAACAATTGAACGATCAATCTATTTCTTTTATTGGTTGTTTAAGTTTGCGCGGAGTGTGGTTGTGAAATCACGCTCCGCTTTTTTATATTTCTGTATTTCAAGTAGTTATTATTGTTTTAGAAGCTTTAAAAATGCATTTTAACAATTACATTTACTGGTGCGCGTAACTATTCATCCCTATAGAAAACATCTCGTGCCCATAGGGGTGTCGCTTTTTTCGTAAAGCCCACCGCTTTTTATTCTTTTGATTTGTCACAATCATTCATTACAATTTTAAAATTACAAACATCATTTCAAATATTTTCTATCATCCCCATCATCCTCCAATACACGCATTTGCTGGATTGCTATTTGATTAAGCTTAACCAAACGTTCACCTTGTGGCATTCCTTGATCAATAAATACCGCATTGAGATTCTCCATATTGGAAAGACAAATCAACTCATTGACAGTTGCGTAATCACGTATATTACCATTCTTTTCGGGGTTCAGATCTCGCCACTGCTTCGCAGTCATACCAAACATTGCCACATTCAGAACATCAGCCTCATTTGCATAAATCAGAGAAGCTTGCGCAGGCGTAATTTCAGTAGGAATCAAGTTATGCTTTATCGCATCAGTATGAATGCGATAGTTGATTTTAGAAAGTTCACGCTTAGCAGACCAACCCAATTGAGCTTGTTCCTCTGCTTTTAAGCGTTGGAACTCCTTGACCATATAGATTTTAAACTCAGGACTTATCCACATCGCAAACTCAAATGCAATATCTTTATGAGCATAAGTTCCACCATATCGACCAGCTTTAGATTGAAGAGATATTGCATTAGTACGCTGTACAAAATCCTTAACACTTATTTTAAAGCGATTCAATCCCGCTTGATTTCTAATTATGGCGAATTCGCCATAATTAAAATTCGGATTGTATATCTTCTCCCAAATTCCAATATATTCCAATGTATTTCTATTACGTAACCAATCTGTTACAAAAAACTCACCATCTTTTGCTTTCATCATATCTGTTAGACAGATATAGTCCTCACCATTTAGGTTCAAAACAGAAACTTCTGTTGTATTTACAATAATTTTTGCCATATTTTGTCAATATTTGGTTTGTGCTTGCAAAATTAATAAAAAAGCTCAAACTTACAACACTTTTGCAACAAATTTACAACAGAAAGCAGCAAAATAAACCAAGTTCACCATTCTCATCCACGTATGGAAAAGGAATATGATGTGGTCGATAGCAGCAGGCGCCCTCTGCTATATGCTGCTCATCAGAATCTGACTACACACATTTCTCCATCAACACAAAGGTGATGAAGCCCAGGAGAAGAGCGTAGGTGGCTTGCTTCTGAAAGCCATGGGCATGGGTTTCGGGAATCATCTCATCGCTCGTTACATAGAGCATGGCGCCACCGGCAAAGCCCAGCATCACGGGGAGGAAGGTGGAAGAGGCTGAACCCAAACCGAAACCCAACAGAATACCTATCACTTCGAGCAGGGCGATGAAGATGGATATAAAAAAGGTGCGGACTGCTGTAACACCAGCCATCATCAAAGGAGCGATAATGACCATTCCCTCAGGGATGTTCTGCAGGGCGATACCGAAAGAAACGCCCCACTCCGTTGCTCCCTCTGCCGAACAGACACTCACTCCAGCCGCCATGCCTTCGGGCAGTTTATGTAGGGCTATCGCCATCACAAAGAGCATCACATGACTGAGTCGGGCATTGTTGCGATGCTCCTCGGGGTCTAGTCCCGTGATGTGATGAAGATGGGGAGTTACCAGATCTAGCACATTCAGGAACAGGGCTCCTGCCATCACGCCGATTACTACCAGCCACCAAAGACTGGTCTGTTCGAAGGCTGGCACTATCAGTCCCAACGTGGAAGCTGCCAGCATGATTCCGGCACAATATCCCAATACGGCGTCGTTCCATTTGTGAGGCAACTCCTTGACGAAGAATCCCAGAATGGCACCTATAATCGTGGCACCGCAAAGTCCGGCTGCACTAATCAATACGTTTGTCATAATCAATATATCCAGTTAAACACATGAAGATGCAGATATATCATAGAAGAAAAAAAGCATGGACAACCCTCACAGTCATCCATGCCCATCTATTTCGTATCTGATCTATTCAGTTATTACTAATTATGTTTTGTTATGGTGAAATTGGTGTTTTCCAATTTCATATCATCGCTTCTATTTCAACTTCGTATAACCATAAGCTGCGTTATTGCCCAACTGCTCTTCGATGCGGATAAGCTGGTTGTACTTAGCCATACGGTCGGTACGACTCATAGAACCCGTCTTAATCTGACCAGAGTTTGTTGCTACGGCAATATCAGCAATTGTTGTATCCTCGGTTTCACCAGAACGATGGGAAGTAACGGTGGTGTAACCATGACGGTGAGCCATCTCGATTGCATCCAGTGTCTCGGTAAGAGAACCAATCTGGTTCACCTTGATGAGGATAGAGTTGGCAGCACCCATCTTGATGCCCTTCTCCAGGAACTTCACGTTGGTAACAAAGAGGTCGTCACCTACCAACTGGCAACGATCGCCGATGGCAGCGGTCAACTTTACCCAGTTGTCCCAATCGTTCTCGTCAAGACCATCCTCGATAGAATCGATAGGATATTTGGTAATCAGTTCTTCCAGGAACTTGATCTGCTCAGCAGCAGTCAGTTTTTTACCATTAGGATCCTTCTTCTTGCCATCCTTCAACTGGCGATAATCGTAGAACCACTCACCATTTTCCTGAACGGCAAACTCGCTGGCAGCACAGTCCATGGCAATCTTCACATCCTTTCCTGGCTCATAACCGGCATTCTTGATAGCCTGGCAGATACTGTCGAGCGCATCTTCGATACCATCGAGTGCAGGAGCGAAACCGCCCTCATCACCTACGGCAGTAGAAAGACCACGGCTCTTCAAGAGCTTAGCCAAGGCATGGAACACCTCAGCACCCATACGGATAGCCTCCTTCTCGGAAGGAGCACCCACAGGACGGATCATAAATTCCTGGAAGGCGATAGGCGCATCAGAGTGAGCACCACCATTGATGATGTTCATCATAGGAACAGGAAGGGTGTAAGTATTGCAACCGCCGATATAGCGATACAATGGGATGTGGAGATACTCAGCAGCAGCATGAGCCACAGCCAAAGAAACACCGAGGATGGCGTTGGCACCCAGATTTGACTTGGTCTTGGTACCGTCGAGTTCCAACATCTTATAATCGATGGCACGCTGCTCCAAGGCAGAAAAACCTACCAAAGCAGGCGCAATTACCTGATTCACATTCTCCACAGCCTTCAAGACGCCCTTGCCGCCATAGCGGTTCTTGTCGCCATCACGAAGTTCCAAAGCCTCGTTCTCGCCAGTGGATGCACCAGAAGGAACCGATGCACGACCTACGACACCTGACTTCAAAGAAACTTCAACCTCTACTGTAGGATTGCCACGAGAATCTAATATTTCTCTTGCATGAACATTTTCAATAATCATAATTCTATAATACTTTTAATTACATTAAACATTTTTTCCGAGTGCAAATTTAGGTATTATCTGACAAATCTCCAAATTTCGGGCATCATCAAAAGTAGGTATCGCCCGAAAATACCTACATATAGGTAAGGAGAGGCATGGAAATTTGAGATGCTACCAAATTGTCATTTTATTTTAATTTTATCAATCAGTCCTTCGAAATCCTCCTTTTGCATAGCACCCATCTGCACAGATGGTTTGCCTTTCACGGGGATGAAGAGGAAGGTAGGGATGCTGCTGATACCGAAAACAGAAGCAAGTTCGGACTCCTGGTCGATATCCACCTTATAGAAATCTATCTTGCCGGCATATTTCTCAGCGAGAGATTCCACTACGGGAGCCATCATCTTACAAGGACCACACCAGGTGGTGTAGAAATCGATGACGGCAGGACGGGAACCGGCGAATACCCATTCATCCGGATGAGCATCGTAATCCATAATCTTTTTTCTGAAATCAGATGTGGTGAGATATTGCACCTTGGCAGTTTCAGTTTTCTCAGACTTCCCTACAGTCGTTTGAGGAGAAACAGCAGGTGCTTTCCTGTTCTGTGTACAAGAAACAAGAAATGGTAGAAATAAAATAGCTGCTAATATAATTTTCTTCATAGTTTTTCGTTGTTTTAATTTGAGAGGGTATGCCATTAGGCTATAACCCACCCTCTTATTACAATTAATCACTATTCACTAATCACTACTCCTAATCCTTCAAAGAATAAGTAACGGTAGTAACAACCCTTACCTTTTTAATATATGGGGTATTGGAATCGCGGTCTTCGATAGAGAACTGGCCCTGGTCAGCATTCATGATTTTATCAATCTTGCTCTTGCTGTTCTCAGCAAACTGGGTAGCAGTCTGCTCAGCATTCTCTATCGCCTCCTGCATCATCTTAGGTTTCATCTGCCGGAAGGCAACATACTCATACTTCACCGGATTCTCGTAACCACCATCCACAATGGCAACCCCCTTCTGAAGCAGATTACCCTGACGGGCAATGATACTGCGAACCAGTTTCACATTCTTCGATGTAACCGTGATGATGGAAGTAATGTTATAACGATACCCCTGGCGGTTTTCGCCATATCGTTCAGCATTGAGGTCGATGACTACAGGCGCATTCACATTGATTTCATTAGCCTTAACACCATTCTCCACCAGAAAGTTTCTGATGGTTCTCGTGGTGGCATTGATTTTTTGATAGAGTTCAGGCAGGTCATTGCCTATTTCCTTGGAAACGATAGGCCACGTCACCTTATCAGCCTCCACCTCCTTTTCGGCAAGACCTTTCACTACAACCTTTCGGTCTTTACTAATCACACTTTCAAGTCCCGACTTGATACAAAATCCAAGCATGATGATGCCTATGGTTAAAATCACGGCTTGCTTAATACCAGAATTGATGTTCATAATTAGTCCTCCATTATTAAGTTGTTAAAATTGAGTTTCCATTCTATCTCAGATTGAGTTGCAATTTGAGTTTTCAAAGATACAATAAAAATATAGAAAAACGACACTTTATAATGATAAAATATGCTAAAACAGCCCATATCAACCCATAAGCACCATTTTTTCTGCCCAAAAGCTTGCATATATTACCAAAAAAAACTATCTTTGCCCAAAAACAATAAAATGGATTACAACATGATTGGGACCGCATGGTCGTTACTGCCTCCTATCGTCGCCATCGCTCTGGCGCTGAAGACAAAGGAGGTCTATTCTTCTCTTTTTATCGGTATCATACTGGGTGCCGTTCAATATTGCATTTCGATGGGAACAGGTTTCGACGGATTCCTCGTTCACCTGACAAATCACACTGTAGGTGAAGGCGATGATGCCAAGGCATACGGTTTGATACATTGCCTTTCCGACCCATGGAACGTGGGCATTCTGGTATTCCTGGTGGTATTAGGCAGCATCGTTTCATTGATGAACAAGGCGGGAGGTTCGGCAGCTTTCGGCCGTTGGGCTTCCAAGCACGTACACTCGAAGGTTGGCGTACAGATTGCTACCATCCTGCTCGGCATTCTGATATTCATCGATGATTACTTCAACTGCCTTACCGTGGGTTCGGTGATGCGTCCTATCGCTGTGCGCAATGGTGTTACCAAGGAGAAGCTGGCTTATCTCATCGATTCTACAGCCGCACCGGTCTGCATCATCTCCCCTATCTCGAGTTGGGCAGCTGCGGTATCGGGCTTCGTATCGGGAGGTGAGAACGGACTGGCACTTTTCTGCAAGGCGATACCTTTTAATTTCTACGCATTCTTTACCATTCTCTTTATGTTTGGTATTGTGATACTGGGCTTCGACTTCAAGGCGATGAGCAAGTATGATGCGAGACTGAAGGAATGGTACGAGCGAACCAATGGCGGGAAGCTCGATGAGGTGAGCGATACCAAACTGCAGATTGTTGAGCATGGTGTGGGAGCCAAACAGGAAGAGGATTCCAAGAACAAGGGAACCGTGAGCGACCTGGTGATACCAATCATCATGCTGATTATTTTCTGCATGGCGGGCATGGTATATTCGGGCGGATTCTTCGATGCTGATAATGCCAACTATCTCAACTTTGTAGATTCCTTTGCTGCGAGCAATGCCTCTGTAGGCTTGGTAATCGGTTCATTGGCTGCCCTGATTCTTACCATCATGATGTTTACCATTCGCAAGACCTTACCTTTCGATGAGGCGATGAGTAGTCTCATCAAGGGTTTTGAGGCGATGGTACCAGCCATTCTGATTCTTACTTTGGCATGGACGCTGAAGAGTATGACCGACTCGCTGGGTGCGGCAGAATATGTATCATCGGTTGTAGCGAGCAGTGCCTCAGAACTTCAGATGCTTCTTCCGGGCATCATCTTCCTGGTAGCAGGCTTCCTGGCATTTGCAACGGGTACCTCCTGGGGAACCTTTGGTATTCTGATTCCTATCTGCATCGCCGTATTCCCTGGTGCTGATCCTTTGCGCATCATCTCTATCTCGGCATGTATGGCTGGGGCGGTGTGTGGCGACCATATCTCTCCTATCAGCGATACCACCATCATGGCGAGTGCAGGAGCGGAATGCAAGCATGTACATCATGTATCATCACAGTTGCCTTACGCCCTGACTGTAGCCTGTGTGAGTTTCTTCACCTTCATTGTGGCGGGATTCACTCATACGCTGGGTATGGTAACGAGTGCCATCATCTCGTGGATATTCGGTGTTGCCATGCTTGGTTTTGCTTTATTTTATTTAAATAAGCGCCAAAAAGTTAAATAGTTCTTAATTTATTTGTATATTTGAAATATTTTCAATATCTTTGTAGAAGAAAAGCTGCACTCGGCAATTTGAAAGCAAGCTTTCATTGCGCTCGTTTGCATTTTCTTTGCATAAGAATTTAATAAAGAACATATTAATAACTTAATACAGAATACATTATGAAGGAATTAAAAGGAACAAAGACAGAGAAGAACCTCCAGGAGGCTTTCGCTGGTGAGTCACAGGCTCGTAACAAATATACCTATTTTGCAAGCAAGGCAAAGAAGGACGGTTTTGTACAGATAGCTAATATCTTTGAGGAGACAGCTGCTAACGAGAAGGAGCACGCTAAGTTGTGGTTCAAGTATCTGGAGGGCGGTGCTATCCAGGATACAGAGAAGAACCTGGAAGCTGCTGCCAATGGTGAGCATGATGAGTGGACCGATATGTATCCACGCATGGCAAAGGAGGCTCGCGAAGAAGGTTTCGAGGAGATTGCAGCTAAGTTTGAGATGGTTGCTGAAATCGAGAAGCATCATGAGGAACGTTATCGCAAGCTTTTGAAGAACGTACAGGATAAGCTCGTCTTCTCTCGTGACGGCGACTGCATCTGGCAGTGCTCTAACTGCGGACATATCGTAGTAGGCAAGAAGGCTCCTGAGGTTTGCCCAGTCTGCAACCACCCACAGAGCTACTTCCAGATTGAAGCACAGAATTACTAATTCTTGCTTGAGACGAAATATCTAACAGAACATATATAAATAAGAGAGGGTGTGTCATGGCCTTATGACACACCCTCTTTTTTATGATTTAGCTTGAACCATTTCCAACATGATTTCTATCAACCTTGGAACACCATACTGTTCTATCTCGTCCTCTTTCACCCAGATATAATCATCAGGGAGCAGGGGGCGGGTTTCTGTTTCCTGCAGATAGAAGTCGGCAAGGAGGATGCGATGGGTAAGTACATGCTTCACATCCTTAGCCAGGAGAAGAGGATTATGGACAAAGGCAGGCAGTTGCGGAGCATCTGATGCGTTATATGGTTCCCACAATCCTTGCCAGATATCACCCTCGCCGCGACGGTGGATAGCCACTTCGCCTTTACACCTTATATATATATAGGAGAGATGGCGCGTTTTCACCTTCAGTGTCTTGTTCTTCACCGGCAACTCCTCTACCCTTCCTGTTCTCAACGCCTCACAGGTTTCGGCAAGCGGACAGACAAGACACTTCGGAGATTGGGGAGTGCACTGGATAGCCCCGAAATCCATCATGCCCTGGTTATAGGCAGCAACAGGCGATAATGCTGTAGCAGAAAGTTGCTGAGCAGACGAAGCAGGCAAGAGTGATTGAGCCAACGCAGCAAACTTTTTTTTCCCCTGCGTTGAGTTGATAGGAGTATCTATTCCGAAGTAACGTGAAAGAACCCGGTACACATTGCCATCTACTACTGCCGCCGGAATATCAAAGGCAAAAGAACCGATGGCTGCTGCAGTATAATCGCCCACCCCTTTCAGGGCTTTGATACCTTCAAGCGTATCAGGGAAATGACCGAGCTCCACTATCTGTTTGGCAGCAGCATGAAGGTTGCGGGCTCGCGAGTAATACCCCAATCCCTGCCAGAGTTTCAAGACATCATCCTCGCTGGCAGCAGCCAAGTCTTCAACCTTGGGATAGGTCTTCATGAACCGCTCCCAATATTCCCATCCCTGTGCGATGCGGGTTTGCTGAAGGATGATTTCGCTCAGCCAGATGGCATAAGGATCCTTGGTTTCGCGCCAAGGCAAATCCCTACCATACTCACGAAACCAACGGATAATGACAGCCGAAAAACTATTCATAAAATTCAATGTTCAAATCTCAATGTTCAAAGTAATTACTGTTCCGGATATTGCTCGTAAATCTTCAGACCGAACTCATTCGCCAAGGCATAGGCATGCTCCATGATATCGGCGAGAATGTGCTCATAATTCACCCATACCTTATCCTTAATGAAGAAATAGAACTCGATAGGGAGACCGCATTGCGTGGCTTCCATGTGGCGCACCATCAATGTGAGATCGGTATTGACCTCCGGACGCTGGCGCAGATACTTCTCCATGAATTTACGGTAAAGCTGGAGATTGGTAGGGGCAAGGGCTGCAGGATTCTTTAAATCCTCAATATCCTTCCCTTCTTGTATATCTTTATCTATCGCCTTCTGCAACGACTCCTTCAACTTAAACGAATCTTCGGTGGCGAAATGCTTGGCAAGCAGATTACGTTTTAATGTCTCATCCACCAGACGGACACTACGGAAATCGAAGTAAACCACGCGCTTCACTCTTCGTCCACCACTCTTCTGCATACCAATCCAGTTCTGGAACGAACCGTTAACCAGGGTAGTAGGCGAAATAGTAACGATGGTGTTATCAAAGTTGCGCACCTTCACGGTCGTGAGTGACATATCCTCAACGATACCATTGGCATCCACCGACTTCACCGTAATCCAGTCGCCCTTATGCAACATATCATTGCTGGTAAGACGCACACCAGCCGCCAATCCCGTGATGGTATCCTTGAAGACCAGCATCAGGACAGCCGAGGTAGCACCCAAACCGGCAAAGAGGGTCATCGGGTTTTTGCCTAGCAGGATGGCAATCACCACCACAGCAGCCACGAAGAGCATCAATACCCTGAGAACACCGCAGAAAGTATGGAAATACTGCTGAGCCGACGAGCGTCGTTCCTGAGAATCCTCCAGTCCTTTGAAAGACCCGATGAAGACCAGAACCGTACGCACCGACATCACCACGATATAAATGCCCGTAGCCCGCTCCAATATCTCCTTGAATATCGGATACTCCAGATAAATCAGCGGCATGAGCGACCATATCACCACAGCCGGCACAATATGGCAAGCCGAGGTGAGCACCTTCTTGTTCAGCAGCACATCATCCCAAGTGATGTCCGTCTTATCAGTAATCTTACTGATGAGCGGAACCAGTATCTTGCGACACAGGAAATCGCTCAGCATCGCCAAGAGGATGGCAGTAATGGTGAGCAAAATATGGCGCAGCATGGGCACAAAATCACCGGTGACTCCTGCCCATGTTATCATTTCATCTACAAACTTACGAATTTCCTCCATAAAACTATTAACTATAAACTATCAACTAACGCTCACGGTTGGCAGAGCAAAGTACATACTTTGTCTGCAAAGTGTCTGGCATTATTGCCATGCATGATACCATTGTTGATGATGGCGAAACAGAGTTCATGACCATTGGCTGCGGTACAGTAACCAGCCAATGAGATGATGCCCGTCAGCGTACCCGTCTTTGCTTTCACATTGCCATGCACAAAACTGTTCTTCATACGCTTCTTCAACGTACCGTCAACCCCACCGATAGGCAGCGAATGCTTCAGATGGTCCATGATATTACCGTTGAGATAAGCATAACGCAACAACTTCACCTCCAGTTCGGCACTGAGATAATTATAGAGCGAAAGTCCCGAGCCGTCAGCCAGTTTATATCTTGCCGGATCGAGTCCTATCTTACGGATAAGCTGTCTTTCCACATTCCGGGCACTCTTGGCACTCGCCCATTTATTGCCCGTAGAAGCCGCAATCTGATAATACATGCTCTCGGCATAGAGATTATCACTCTCCTTCATCATCTTATGCAGAATCTGATCCATCGTATGGAATCGGGTACAGACCGTAAAGGCACTCGCAGGGCAAGTCTTCTCTGAAGCCCCAAAGCAGGAATATTCGATGCCTTCCTCACGGAGCTTGGCAAGAAACTTATCCATAAAGATGTCCTTGCGCTGGAACACCAGTGGCGAAAGCACCGGATTGTCATCATCCCAGCACCAGCCTTCACCCAACAGGTCGACATCCTTCAAAGAGCGGTCGGCATAGATGCTGCCACGGATGGTGTCAACACCCATATCCTTCAGACTATTGACAAATGCCGACATATCATCGCTGTTGAAACGGGGATCCATACCGCCTATACAATAGACATCCCCCGTCAATACTCCATTCTCAATGGTACCGGTATATTTCAGAGTGGTTTTAAACTGGTAAGAACCACCCAACTTATCGAGCGCCGTAATGGCAGTCAGGAGCTTCATCGTACTTGCCGGACGCATCAGCTGTCGTTCATTTCTCTGATAGATACAAGAGTCAGCAGACAGGTCCCAGACCATCAGTCCTACCTGTGATGTTTCGAACATCTTGCTTTCAAGGAGTTTATCAATACCCACCTTCACCGATTCTGGCCAAGGCAATTTCTGAGTCAGCGTATCCGCTGCCAGGGAGTCAACGAGTGTAGAGTCGGAAACATCCTCCTCATCAACCGTTTCTATTCCCTCATCTTCAATCACATTCTGGGCCTGCACCGGTACGGATATCCATACCATCATCAGACCCAACATCATATATATTATCTTTTTCATCACAATCAGTTCACCTGAACTTAAAAGAAATTATTTATTTTTGATTCTCTCCATAAATGCCTCTTCATTATCCGGCTGAACGGTCACAATATTCTTATGCCCGTATTCGATGACCACACAATGGTCTAATCCGAAGAAAGTCTTGGCGATGTGTACATCAATGACATCACATAGCGGCACATTTCTGTTGGAAGAGAACCTGCCCTCATTGATGATGAGATATTCCATCTCCTCATCGAGGTCTATCGGTTTTACCATCTTGAAGGTATAGGTTGTATTCAGTATGCGCTCTATCATGCCCACGATGATGATAGCCACAAAGATGCCGATGATAGCCAGTTTGACCCAGAAGAAGTAGAGTGCCAGGATTGCAAACACCGCCACACCGATACGTGCCGTCAGCGTAAAGCGCTTATGAAAAGTTCTATCTGCCATAACTTTGATTTATTACCTTATATTATTGTCGTTTTTACGACCTTTTGATAGTCTAAAAGACTATATAACCTTAAATTTCGCTGCAAAATTACAAAAAATCCCTCTCTTATTACTCATTTTAAAGATTAATTATTACTTTTGCAACGAATTAAGAATTAATTCTGAGAGAATGGGGCTGTTTTATAGATAAAAACACCCGTTCTTAAAATTGAAATTAGATAAGAATAAACTCAATGGTTTATAAGTATGATTTTCTGATTATCGGCTCAGGAGTTGCCGGTATGAGTTACGCCCTGAAAGTAGCCAGAGCGCATAAAGGTAAGGTGTGTATGATTTGCAAGACCTCGCTCGACGAGGCTAACACGTCATTTGCACAGGGTGGTGTTGCGTCAGTTACCAACTTGGAAGTGGATAACTTCGACAAGCACATTCAAGACACGATGATTGCTGGTGATTATATCAGCGATTATAAAGCAGTGAAGCAGGTTGTCACCATGGCACCGGAGCAGATCAAGGAGCTCGTGCAGTGGGGCGTCAACTTCGATAAGCAGCAGGACGGCAAGTTCGACCTACACCGTGAGGGCGGTCACAGCGAGTTCCGCATCCTTCATCATGCCGATGATACGGGTGCAGAAATCCAGCGCGGTCTGATGGAGGCTGTGCGCAACTGTCCGGATATCGATATCAAGGAAAATCATTTCGCAGTAGAGATTATCACACAGCACCACTTGGGTGCCCGTGTTACTCGCCGCACACCTTATATCAACTGTTACGGTGCATACGTATTGAATCCTGACACCCAGAAGGTGGATACCTATCTGAGCAAGGTTACCGTGATGTGTACCGGTGGATGTGGTGCCGTTTATCAGACTACCACCAACCCTGTGATTGCCACTGGCGATGGTGAGGCGATGGTATACCGTGCCAAGGGTACCGTGGCCGACATGGAGTTTGTCCAGTTCCACCCAACCGCTCTTTATCATCCGGGCGAGACTCATCCTGCCTTCCTCATCACCGAGGCTATGCGTGGATACGGTGGCATCTTGCGTCTGCCTAACGGCGAAAGTTTCATGGAGAAATATGATAAGCGTCTGAGTCTGGCACCTCGTGACATCGTGGCTCGTGCCATCGATAAGGAGATGAAGATTCACGGATTGGATCATGTCTGTCTCGATGTAACCCATAAGAATCCAGAGGAGACCAAGCGTCACTTCCCTAATATCTACGCCAAGTGTCTGAGCATCGGCATCGACATCACCAAGGAGTATATCCCTGTTCGTCCTGCCGCTCACTATATGTGTGGTGGTATCAAGGTAGATTTGAACGGCTGTTCAAGCATCAACCGTCTCTATGCCCTGGGCGAGTGTTCATGCACCGGTCTGCATGGCGGTAACCGTCTTGCCAGCAACTCGCTCATCGAGGCTGTGGTTTATGCCGAGACTGCTGCCAAGCACAGTATTGAACATGTAGATGAGTACGACTTCAATGAGAAGGTACCAGCATGGAACGATGAAGGTACTTTGACCAACGAAGAGAAGGTGCTGATTACACAGAGCGTGAAAGAGGTGGGCGAATGCATGAGCAACTATGTAGGCATCGTGCGCAGCGACCTCCGTCTGAAGCGAGCATGGGACCGTCTCGACCTTCTCTACGAAGAGACAGAAAATCTCTTCAAGCGTGTAAAAGTAAGCAAGGAACTCTGCGAGCTCCGCAACATGATTAACGTGGGTTATCTCATCACCCGCATGGCGATAGAACGCAAGGAGAGCCGTGGTCTCCACTATACCATCGACTACCCTGTTCACGCTTACGACAAGGAGTAATCAAGAATTATCAGAATATTAAAAAGCTCGGATGCTTGTGATGCATCCGAGCTTTTTTTATTTTCAAGAATTTGAGAATTAGAGAATTTTTCTTTCTACCTATTGGTTCTGGTGAATTTTCTTTTTATCTCGTCAGCGAGAACTTGATACTCAGGCCGAAATCCTGCGTTGTGGTAGGATAACTGCTGCTCGACAGGAGCGGGGTGTTGGTCTGACGGTCATAATAGAAACTCATGGTAAGGAGTTTGCTGAAGGTATAATCGGCAGAGAAGCTCAGTTTCAGAGCATTGTTGCCGCTGCTGGCACTGCTTACCATTGAGGCAATATCACGAACGATGGCTGCCTGCTTGCGGAAACTGAAGTCAAGACGTAGATTCAGATCATGGTTGGTACCATTCTGAACCGTCTTGGTGGTCGACGCATTCTTATTGGCTGCATTCTTGTTGCCGCCCTTCGACTTGGAACGGGAGGCCTTGGCGCCCCAACCGAAAACATCGAAGTTGTTGATGCGGTAACCCATACCGATTACCCAGTCCTTACTCAATGCCTCGTTCAGCTGCACACTCGTCATACTGAGGTTCAACACACGGGTCTGGCGATATTCTGCCTTCACCGTCATATTATTGTTGAATGTGACATCCATACCCAATAATGGCGAGAACGACTCATTGATACTTACCTGCGAAATGTTGAACATGCTGCTTGGCGACGGATTGCCCGTAGTGGCATCACTCACGAAGCCGAGACCGTTCATATACTCCTGGAAGGTGCTGTAACTGTTGTAGCTGCCTACCGCAAAGACGCTCTTGTAAGAGTGGTTGATGTTGATACTCTTGAAGTGCTCGTTGAACCAAGGCAGACGTCCCAGTCCACTATAACGGATAGTCCAGTTTGGCAACATCCGGCTCAAAGCTGGGAATACCGAGAGTGAATTGCCACCCATCGAGGTATAAGCCTTGAGGAAGGCAGGAATCATGACATCGCTGCTATACTGGTTGACCGGCGTGCGGGAAGCATCAAACTTGCCGCCAGCCAGAGCCGAACCAGCCGGATAAACAGTTCCGGCATACTGCGCCTCTACCCTATCTCTGAAACCAGCCAGCGAGTTGACAAACTTCTCGAAGGTCTTGCTGCGATAACCCGAATTGGCATTGCCCATTCCCTCGAAAGCCGACCCCAGCGAGATGGTAGTCATCTGGAAGGCTCCACTCTGGGTAGTTGGCGTTCCTTCATACATATACTGTATGCTCTTCTGCGTGGTCTTGGTACGTGTGGCTGAGAGATCAATCTTGAAATCCTTGACAGGCTCCAAGGTGGCACGCAACGTAAGATTATCCGTTCTGCTGGTAGTAGCAGGTGTTGCGATACTGTCGTTGCAGAGCAGCCAGTCGTTGTTTCTAGCCTTCTCGATATAATCGTCGCCAACCATACCGAAGGCGAAGTCAAGACCCGGTGCCATCTGTCCCACCTTCTTCTGTCCGAAGGCATCACCCACACTAGGCAAGAAGCCCGGCAGGGTGAGCTGATAGCTGCTGCGATAGTTGATGCTCACATTGCGCACCATCATTGCCAAGCGACTAGCCAACTGCAATCCCTTATACCATTTCTTATCATCAAGCGGTTCCTTAGCCAGTACGGAGAGTTTCACCTTCATGGCAGTATCTACCTTTGAGATGATTCTGATCTGGTTATTATCCACCTTTTTATATTTAAGCGGGAATACCTTGCCGTCTTCCGTCTTGGCATTCACAATCAGTCGCTTGGTATTCTTACCGTGGCGTATCTTGAATGTAGTATCAGGCAGGAGGGTGATTTCCCGTTCGAAGGCACGCTTGTTCTTAGGCAGCGCCTTCTTCGGATCAGCCGCCTGTTCCTTTGCTTCCTGCTTCTTTTTCTTTTTTTCCAGCTTCTTGCGCTGCATCTGTGCCCTACTCTGGGTACGGTCAAACTTATCGTTTACCTTCTTCAGGAAAGGCACATGGTTGTAGAGTTTCACCAGATTGAAGTTACCGTTCAATGTCAGCTCGCGCTGGGTATTGATGGTGTTTCCATACGAGTTACCCTCCTCATCCTCTGTACCGCGCTCCCAAGAATAGTTGGCATTGTAAGAGGCATCGCTGTTCACCCAGTCGAAGACAGGCAGCAGATTGAGAGGCACCTTGTAGGATGCCTGGAAATTCTGACTGTAGTCGAGCGGTGCACCCCAGTGGCGGATGCTGGTCCATACGGAATCCTTCCAGGCATGATACTGGTCGGCATAAAGATCCTTATTGACCGGTGTATATGGTTCCTCTATCTGTGCATGGGTAGCACTCTGGAAGTTCATGTGCAGGTTCTTGGTCAGATCCCAGTTGATGGAGAACTCACGGTTCCAGAGGAACTGTTCACTGAAAGTGAGCGGCAACTTGGAGTCTACTCCGGCAGCTCCACTCATCAGGGTTTCCATATCGCGCTCCTGCAACTCGTAGTAGTCGCGCGTCATCTCGGTATTGAAGGCTATGTTCTGCGGCAGCCAGTTCAGTCCGAAACGTTTCAGTATGTCGAGCCACTTGCTCTTGTTCTTCAGTCTCTTGAATGGTTCCCATGCCTTATAAACCGGGCTCCACGAATAATCCAGGGCTCCGCGCCAGTTGTCCTTGCGCTCATACATCGTCGTTTCACCCGTAGTATACTGATGCTGATGACTGTAGGTGAATGAGAAGTTGGCTGGATCGTATGGCATCGGATGGCGCTTGGTAGCGATACCCACCCGGGCATTCGAGATGGAGAAGTTGGTCTGCGTAATCTTGGTGGCAGCGATGTTCTCGATAGAATCGCGCTCATGCTTGGATCCGGCGGCATCGAGGGCATCCTTCAACTCCATATCGGTATCCAGCGGATTATACTTAGGAGTAGTCTTCTCCTTGGTAATACTATAATATAAAGGTATGCTCACCTTCGCCTTGTCAGGGAAGAACTTACCCATTTCGAGCGATGTGGTCACACTGTAAGTACCGTAATTATCGGTAGTGCGACTTGCCACGCCATCTTCCAGACCGCCGAATCCCTCGCTGATGTATCTGCCGGTGGCATTCACGCTACCCAAATCGGAGAGTTGTACGTTCAGGTTGGCATTGGCAGCCCAACCGCCCGAATTATTATGTTCCTTGAGTCGGAGTTCGTTTATCCATACCTCACCGCTCTTGATGTCGGCAGAATTGTTTCTCACACCCAGCATCATGGTCTTCACCTCGCCGAGACTCGGATTACCCACGATGGTAATCTTGTTCTGCGGATGTTCTGCATCCATCATGGAATAAGGAGCGAGATAAGAAGCCACACCCTGTGCCTTCGCCTTGTTGCGGTTTTTCTTCAATGCCGTAAAGACGCTCAGCGGCACATCGAGCATATTCTCCTCAGGCCATACCGCCTTACAGTCGGCTAGCACATAGCGGTTGTAGTTGGAGCGTGGCTCGGTGAGCTTCAGAGGGATTTCATACTCGTAGTAATTGTTCTTATAATCGCTACCCAGACGGATGAAGACTGAGAGATCACCATCCTGCAGACGGGTGGTATTCTGCTCCAGAGCATTGGCATGGGCAAACATCTGGATGCGCTTGTACTGGCGCAGATCAAGGGTAGAATTCTTGTAAACCGCCTTCGCCTCGCCTGTGCTCATATTCTTGACCACCAGACTCAACGCCTGCTCGTTAGCCTCAACCAACTGAGGCTGACTAGGATCCTGTTCGCGCTTGATACCCGGAGGCAAGACATAGTTGACCGGTGTCTTCTCGCCGTTCTCTTCCAGACTCACGCTGCTTGCGTCGAGGGTTCCGCCACTGGCTGCGCCGAGCGGCTGATCATAGGTACGCCACTTGCCCATCACGAGGTCGAAGGTACCGAAACGCAGCACGATAGGTTTCTTGAAACCGGTGAGGAACATACGCATGAAGCGGATGCTGGAGAAATCGTTGATGTTGCCCTGACGGCTCTCAAACTCATCGATAGGTATGCGGAACTGATACCAGGTAACGGTAGACTTGGTATTATCACGCCAGGTCTGGCTGTATTCACGCTTATCTACAATATGATTGTTACCCACCACGAGATCTTCCGGACGGATGCTGACACGATACTGGAAGTATTTCTCATATTCGTTGAGCGTATAATCCTGGTTGATATCCTCGACATCCGGCGTTGACTTATAAGAAGTATCATAGCTCTCAGAACGGCTGTCGCTGTCAGGCGAGTTGCCCTGAGGATTGTTGATATACTTATATCTCTGCAGGATTGGAGCACGCATCTCATCCCAGTCGGAACCGCGGAAATAGTGGTAGTCATCACGTGCCGGATCGGCAAAGATACTGTCGAACACCGCCTGGTTCACCTTGCCCTGAATCTGGTCGAGATAAGCACTCTTGTAGAATTCCTGCTCCTCGGCATCAGTCAGTCCGTTGAAACCCACATCCTGCAAGGCTCTGCTGCCACTGGTGGTAGCAAAGGCATAGGTCACAGTGCTCTGGGTAGGAATCTTACCCCACTGGGTATAGGTGTAGCTCTTGCTGCCATCTACCGGCATGCCACTCTCATAGAATTTCTTGCCATCACGCAGGATATCCTCGCTCACCTCGCCCAGGTTGATGTAGAAATCGCCACCGTAATCGGCAGCATCAGCCTCTTCGCGGGAATAGATGAACGGATCGAGCATCCAAAACTCGATGTATTCGATGTTTGCCTGCTCGAAATCGTTGGTATCCAGCTTACGCATCATTCCGCCCCAGTTGCGCTGCGGATTCTGCAGGGTTCCGTCTGCCTGCAAATCTGTTACATTGAAGTTGTATGGTCCCGGCTCACTTGGATAGTAGGCCAGATTGAGTACATTCAGGGTATTGGTAGCGCCCTGATAACTGCTCTGGTCGCGCAATGGGAAGAGCTCCTTGGTATAGACCTCGCGGACATAATGGTTACTCAACTGCTTAAGGTCGCCCTTGATATGTCCCGGAGTGAGCGAACTTCCACGGCGGGTGAACAGCGGATCGATGGTATACCAGGCTAGGCGCGAACGGTGGAAGCCGCTGCTCAGACCGGTCTTATCGCTGTAATCGTCCTTGAAATTGAGCGAAGGCACACTGGATATAAACCAGGAGGTAGGAGTAGTTACATCGATGGTAGTCTTCGTACCCTCGAAGTCATCGATATAAGATGCATTGTCCTGTGTGCCGCCTGCCTCACCGGCAATAAGCTGGGCAAATTCTCCTGTAAAGGATATCTGCGATGGCTGGGTGAGGTGCAGGAATGGTATCTTGTCAAGCACATTGGTGAGCCACTGACTCTCCTTGCGCCAGTTGAGATTGATGCCCCAAAGGGTGTTCTTCAGCGGTTCGGAGCCCAAGGATACCTTGGTGGTAAGCGCCTGTTCGGAGAGGTGCTGGATAGTACCGCTCAACTGGAAGTTCTTGGTAAAATCATACTCCCAGTTCAGTCCGAACATCGTTTTTCGGGTTTGTCCGAAATCGGTATTACTCTCCAGAGAAACGTTGACAGCCGTACCGGCATCGATGATGCTCTGGTTCAGGATGGTCACCTCGCCGGCACTGTAATCTACCGAATAGTCGGTGCCCTCTTTCAGGGTGATACCGCCTGCCGTAACGACCACCGAGCCCTGTGGCACATTGTAGGCATCGAGCGAGATGACATTGGCTGCAGAGCCCTTGAACTGTCCCACAATCTGATACTTGTTCTTTTCGGCTATCTGCTTGGCTATGGTCTTCGTACTGTCATAAAGTTCGGTAAAGGCATACTTTTCAGCCTTGTCGGCAGCCACGCCCCGCTTGACCAGATAATCACGCATATAACTGCCGAAAGGCTCTGCCTTCGGAATGAACACGCGTCCATTAGAGATGGTATAGCCTTCTACATAATCGAAATATCCATTGCTGTGTGCCTTGTTGTTGTTATCCAGACGGTCGGCGCCAAGCACACGGATGATTGGCTGCTCCTTCACCTGCTGCTCAGGGATATAACTGAGATATACACCGGTGGTATCGCTCTGGTATTTTACATCCAGGCGGAACTTCTCCTTCTCTACGGTAGAAGCCAGATAATAAACGTTCTTCATCATCAACCCCCAGTTGCCCTGTCGCGGATTGTTACTGGTATTCTTGAGCGATTTCACGAAGAGTGCCTGCTTGGTATCACTGAGATCGGATGCAAACTCACCCACCTGATAGGTAACGCCTCCCGATGTATACTCATAAGCTACGGCAAGTACCTGGTCGGTCTGCAGACTGGTTTTCAATGAGATATAACCCAATGCAGTATTGACCGTATACTCTGAAGAATTGAGCAAACGGGCACTCTCCAGCTTCTCATAATCGGCTCCGCCAACCAGTCCGCCTCCATCGAGAGTGGTTGCAGCCTGGTCGATGTCACGGGCAGCAGCATACTGTCCTGTCATCGCCGCATACTCAGTATTCGCCTGGTTAGAAGGCACCTGTCCGCTCGCCGCCCACATCGGGTTGCTCAGTTTCTGGTTCTCGCCCAGGTCGGTCAGGGCTACGATGTTTCGGGTATTGGTGGTATTGCCGGTTTTGTTGGTAACCCACACCTCCACACGGTTGATGGTGATGCCCGTGGTGAGATTAGGAAGTTTCTGCATCCAGGCATCATAATGATTTCTGAAATACTGGGAGAGGAAGAAGTGGCGGTTCTCCTCATAATCGGCTACATTCAGTTCGAAAGGAGTGAGCTGCACACCGCCCCTGGTAGATACGCTCTTCGATGCACTTTTCTTCTGCGAAGCTACCATCTGCAGCTTGAGTTTGCCAAACTGCATATCGGTTCTAACACCAAACAGACTGCTGGCGCCTTTGATGAGCGAAGAGTTGGAAGGGAAGGAGACATTGCCCGCTTCAACGAGTTTGATGATTTCATCTTCCTTGCCGTCGTACTTCAGTTTCATGTTCTGTGCATCGAAATCGAAGGTGGCATCGGTGTTGTAATTCAGGTTCATGTTCACCTTATCGCCCACCTTTCCGTTGACGTTGAGGTTGATTTTCTCATCAAAATCCATCATCGTCGTCTTTCGGTTGCGGATAGGCAACGAAGGATTGTCGATGTTTTTCTTGTTGATACCGAACTTGAGTTCGGCAGAACCCTGAGTCTTCACTCTGATGCCACCAGGACCGAAGATTTTCTCGGCAGGTCCCAAGTCGAAGTGCATATCTGAGAAATCGAACTTCTCCTTGCCTTTTGCCTGGAAGATTTCATCGTTCTGCTTGCGGAAGTAGCTGTTGCGCTGCTGCTGTTCGGTCCATGCAAGATACTCTTTCGGAGTGAGCATGATAGGAGCCGAAAGCCAGGTTGACCCCATGCGGTTGCCGATGATATAGCGGTCGATGGTATCGTTGTAGACTACCTGATATTGCAGATTATCAGGACGTTTCAGGTCGAGCGGACTCTGATAGAGGTCGCTCAGGGAGTAAGGTTGGGTGCGCTGAATCTGCCAGCGGGTATGCAGCAGCGAATCGGGAATGGTATCTTCATCGAGCTGCACGGGCTGGGCTGTGCTGGTATGGGTTTTCTTTTTATCGTCCTGAAGTTGAGGCAAAGCTATCGCATAGCCGAAGGTTGCCACCATCAGCCAAGCCAATAGAAAAGATATGAATCTTTGCTTCTGTTTCATCGACAAAAAACTCCTAACTTATTTGATTTGCTTCAATGCCAGTTTCACAACCTGTTCTACCGGGAGATCAGGCTGTGCCTTGAGGATATCTACTACTACCTTGGCAGATGGTGCCGGCGAGAAGCCGAGCATGGTGAGGGCGCTTACCGCCTCATCCTTTACGTCATTGTTCACCATCACCACATTGCCTCCGCTGGCTGGCAGTTCGTCAGCGATGCCGAGGCTCACGATTTTATCTTTCAGGTCGATGATGATTCGCTGTGCTGTCTTCAGTCCGATACCCTTCACGGTTTTCAGCACCTTGTCGTTACCAGTAGAGATGATTTCGCAGAGTTCGCGTGGCGAGAGTGAAGAGAGAATCATACGGGCTGTATTTCCGCCTACTCCTGAAACGGTGATGAGGAGGCGGTAGAGTTCACGTTCCTGTTTGGTAGCAAAGCCGAAAAGGGTGAAAGAGTCATCTCTTCCACCAGCCACCAGCACTTCGTGAACATAGAGTTTCACTTCCTGTTTGCCCTGAATGGCAGTATATGTATTGAGCGATATATTGAGTCCGTAGCCCACCCCCGCAGTCTCAACAACAGCCAGCGCAGGTGTCAGCTCTGTCAGATCGCCATGAATATATTCTATCATTTTCTTTTTCTCCTAATTAAATTAATATATTAATAACGTGCGAAGGGCGGGATTATTGTAATAGAGTTCCATAAAATTACGTCCCGACGTAGCATGTCATACGTCCCGACGCAGAGCCAGAGACGTCGGGACGCAGCAAAAGCTACGTCAGGACGTAATTCAAAGCACATCGGGAGGTATCGGAAAGGGGATGTATGATGTTTCGCAACAAAATAACGAAACTGTAAGGCTCTTGCTACAGAAACCTTACAAATCTCCGCTTATTCATACCTAAAAACTATGATTTTACTACTTTTTGCAACTTTTATGAGTTAAAATTCTATTAAAACGTCACGTATTTCAAGAAAAAGCTATACTTTTGCAACCGGAAATAGAATGAAGAGCGGAAAACATATCCGTTGGATGACTAAACCGCAAGAAATAAAAACAACAAAATAAAAGAAATAAGACAATGAAGAAATTTAGAGCAGCCGTAGTAGGATACGGCAACATCGGTAAGTTTACTGTTGAGGCACTCGAAGCAGCTCCTGACTTTGAGATTGCAGGTATTGTACGTCGCCAGGGTGCCAAGGACAAACCAGCTGAGTTGGCAAACTATGAAGTAGTAGATGACATCACCAAGTTGAAGGATGTAGATGTTGCTATCCTCGCAACCCCTACCCGCTCTTGCCCTGAGTATGCAGAGAAGATCGTTGCTCTCGGTATCAACACCGTAGACAGCTTCGATATCCACACCAGTATCCTCGACTATCGTACCAAGCAGATGGAAAACTGCAAGAAGGCTGGCAAGGTAAGCGTTATCTCTGCTGGTTGGGACCCAGGTTCTGATTCTATCGTACGTGTTCTGATGGAGAGCCTTGCTCCTAAGGGTTTGACATATACCAACTTCGGTCCTGGTATGAGTATGGGTCACTCAGTTTGTGTTCGTAGCAAGAAGGGCGTAAAGGAAGCACTCTCTGTAACCATCCCATTGGGTGAGGGTATCCACCGCCGTATGGTATACGTAGAGTTGGAAGAAGGTGCCAAGCTTGAGGATGTAACAGCCGAAATCAAGGCCGATCCATACTTTGCTCACGATGAGACCCACGTATTTGCCGTAGCATCTGTAGATGATGTAAAGGATATGGGTCATGGTGTGAACCTCGTTCGCAAGGGTGTATCAGGCAAGACCCAGAACCAGCGTTTCGAGTTCAACATGAGCATCAACAACCCAGCCCTCACCGCTCAGGTATTGGTTAACGTGGCTCGTGCTTCATTCCGTCTGCAGCCAGGTTGCTACACCATGCCAGAGATTCCAGTTATCGATATGTTGCCAGGAACCCGTGAGGAAATCGTTGCAACACTCGTATAATTGGGAGTGAAGAACGAAGAGTGAAGAGTGAAGAATTCACTTGCATCACTATAATAAAACGGCTCGCAAGAAGTTTCGAATTCTTGCGAGCCTTTTCTATTCAACTAAAACCACTTATAATAACCCTGTCATATACAATGGCAAATAAGTAATCCCCTCCTCAACTTTCAAATCAGCAGTATGCAAAACATACGGGGTTGCCAGATAGCTACCATATTTAGCGATGCACTTTTTGAGAGAAGTGAGCGTGTATCTATTAGTAGACTTCACTTCTATCGGTGAAATATTATGCTTTGACGTTATTGTATCTTTGGCTATCAGGAAATCCAGTTCCATCCTTTCCTGGGCATTCTCCTTACTATATTTGGAAAAGAAATACAGCTTATGCCCTGCCGAACGTAACATCTGAGCAACTATATTCTCAACTATCATTCCGCCATTGAACTCCAGCTTATCTATCAGAAGCTTGTTATATAAGTTTTCCGACACTATCGTATTTTCATTGAAAGCATGACTGATGAGCAACCCCGTATCAGCCATATAGCATTTCAATGTCGTATCATCGGTATTCATGCCAAGACCGATGCTTGGCTCTGTCGTATTATAGGCCATATTGACTATCATGGCATCTGACAGCCAAAAGAATGCCGTTTCATAATCTCGCATTCTCGCCCCTTCGGTGAGTGCCTTCAACATAAATTTCTTCTCATGTTTTTGAAGCTGAGAAGGAATAGTATCAAAAATCTGAGTAACTTTAAATACATAAGTTGACGCATACTTCTGGATATCATTACGATATAAAGTAAGAATTTGGCGTTTCACACGATCCACCTTATTGAAATCTCTGGTTTCTACAAATTTAGCTACAGCCTGCGGCATTCCTCCAACAATGAGATACTGTCTGAAATAGTCCATTGCCATGCGATGCATCATTTGTCCCATCTCATGCCTTTTCTGAAAGTTCATTCGTATAAGCGGCATCAGGGTTTCATTGTTCAGTGCCCACAAGAATTCCTCGAAATCCATAGGATACATCAATATTTCTTCCTCCTCAGAAGGAATCATGATATTCTCTACGTTCTTTTTGATAGAAACGAGCGAACCAGTCTCGATATAATCGTAACGACCATCTTCAACCAGATACTTGATAGCTGTACGAGCCCGGGGATACAATTGCACCTCATCAAAGATTATAACCGAATTTCTTGGATATAGAGGTGTATTGGTGAAACTGCTTAAATACATAAAGAACGTATCCAAGTCATCCAGATAGGTTTCGAACAAGGATTTTATGTCCTTTCCTATTTTATTGAAATCAAGTAAAATATAACTCTTGTATTCTTTTTGAGCGAATTCCTTTACGATATAGCTCTTTCCTACACGACGGGCACCATTGATGAGAACAGCACTTTCTCCGTTCTGTTCTTCTTTCCATTTCTTTAGCTGCTCATATACTTTTCTTCTCATAATTTACACCTATCCTAGATTAATTTTATCGGAAAAACACACCTATCCGCGATTAACATTTCTCAGTTTTTACACCTATCCGCGATTATCAGATGATGCAAATATACACATATCCGCGATTATCTCCAAGAAAAAGCCAGTTTTTTAATATCTTTTAATTTTAAGAATAAGATGATAACGATACGCAAGATCATAATATTGGTAATAGTATAAACATCATGCTTTAATTCCATAGATGCTTTGTTTTATAATCCATTGCAAGCATGTGAATTAGCTACAGAAGCCGTATCTATCGGCATGAAGAAGCAGATCTATCCAATAGTCGGCAGCCGCCAGCAAGGTTGCTGGCATATGGCAGCAACATTGTCGGCATATGGCAGCAAGATTGCTGGCAGCAGCCGGCAACCATACGAAACTATATTTAAAAGGTAAACAATATAGGTTTCTAAGACTATTTAAATAACTTATCAAAAGCTATATTATTTATGCGTCATGATATCGAGCACCATTTCATCGGTAGCTCGCATCGCATCGGCACCAATGCTAGTGAGGTTGTGGATGCACTTATCCACATCATCATCTACGATACCCTCGGCAGAGGTGACACACTTGCCTTCCATAGAAAGGAGGGCGGAAAGAAGAGCGGTGCTGACACCTGATGAAATCTTCAGGGCACAACTTGGTTTCGCTCCGTCACAAATCATACCGGTGAGATTGGCTACCATATTCTTGACAGAATTGCAGATGCGGGTATAATCGCCACCCATCAGATAGGTAATGCCGCAACTGCTGCCCGTACTGGCTACCACACAACCGCAAAGAGCTGAAAGCTTGCCTAAGCTCTGCTTGATATAGATGGCAGTCAGATGACTGAGCATCAGGGCACGAATCATTTCCTCCTCGGTATTCTCGTTCTCCAGCGCATAAACCACCACAGGATTCGTTGCACAGATACCCTGGTTGCCGCTGCCGCTGTTACTCATCACCGGAATCATGGCACCACCCATACGGGCATCACAGGCTGAAGCGGTGCGGGAGATGATATGCGAGAAAATATTATCGCCGAAGATACCATGACTCAACGGACGGTCCATCGTCTTGCCCAAACAGTGGCCATAGTTGCCTTTGATACTCAACTCGGCAGCCTTCATATTATAGTCTCTGGTCTTGAGAATGAAAGAAATCTCATCGAGCGGAGCTGTTGTTGCAAACTCGTAAACCATCGGGAAATTGAGTTGGATGTCGTCATCAGCCTCATCGCCCACAGTACCGCCACGCTTATCTAGCACCACCTCGCCATTACGCTCAACATACACAAAATGGGTATGTGAACCGGAGATAATTGCCGTAGCCCGGTCTTCACCGGCATGACAGATGATTTCGATATAGAGTTTATCCACATCACCCTGCTTCAGTTTGATGTTGATATCCGCATCCTTGATATATTGTTTGCCCTGCTCCAGACTGTCGGGAGTAAGATCTTTCAACACTTCCAGCTGATATTCAGGCTTTCCGATGAGCGCACCCAGCGATACGGCGATAGGCAAGCCGATCATACCCGTGCCAGGAATGCCGACACCCATCGCATTCTTGAGCATATTAGGACTCAGAAGAACTTCAATACGTTCAGGGCGCTTGCCCAATGTAGTAGCAGCCTTGGCTGTACATAGTGCCACAGCCATCGGTTCGGTACAGCCGATGGCAGGAACCACCTCTTTATTAACGAGCGCAATGATGCGCTCACGCTTACTTTTCTCTAACATAATCTATATAACTTTTATATAAATAACGTTCTTACCATTATTTCGGGTACAAAAATACAAAAAATAAACCGTATTTCACGATATTATCGAAAAAATACGGTTTATCTTTATATAAATGGAGCACTTTAGCCAAACTTTTCGTCTAAATATCTTTTTTCGAGAATAGTTCAGCCAACTTTGCAGCCAATTCCGTACCACGGATATTCTCAGCAATACACTTACCTGTAGTACCATCTACCAGGAAGATGGCAGGAATGAACTTTACCTTATAAGAATCAGCTATACCGGCACGGTCAAGTCCGTTAGGCCAAGAAAGTTTCTCCTCAGCAAGCGCTTTCTTCCAAGCAGTTTCATTCTTATCGATAGAAACACTTACTATTTCCAGTCCCTTTCCTTTATACAGTTCATAAAGTTTTTTGAGGTTAGGAATTTCCTTGCGGCAAGGTCCACACCATGAAGCCCAGAAATCAACCAGATAATACTTCTTTCCCTTTACACAAGAAGCCATGCTCACCTTAGAACCATCAACTTGCTGGAGTTCGAACTGAGGCAAAGTCTCACCTGTAAGTCCCTTTGGATTAATCTGCTCGTTGAGCAACTTTCCATAGAAGCTATTCTTAGCAGTTTCTGAGAACGAATTCCATTCCTTGGAGTTTTCCTTGGTGAAATAGTTCAAGGTACAAAGCATGGCGAAAGGTCCCCACCAGGAATCCTTGTTGTCTGAATACAACTTTCCATAAGAAGACTCCACCGTGTCAAAGAAATTCTTCTGTTCGGTAGCCATCTCTTTTCTCTCGTCACTATCTTCCAAAGCTTTCATCTTAGCTTTATCCTTTGCCTGGTAAGCCTTGCTCTGTTCTGCAATCAATTTTTTATGCTTATCGTTTATATCCTTATACATCTTATCAAGCATATCCCTCACTGAACCGATTTTTGTCTGATATTCATCGTTCATAGCACTGCCGGAAATCTTGACATTGCTGGTATTAAAACCAGTGGTTACCCCATCATTGATGGGTTTGGCATCGAGAGACACCTGTACTTTTTCGCCACCTTTGGTCATCAGACTAAAAGTGAAAACACCGTTTCTTGGACCGACACCGATAAAACGAGCCTCTGTAACAGGGATGGTTAAAGTAAGTTTTCCACCCTTTACCACACCTTTAGCGAGAGGTTTCTCGTTACGATGAGTAGCAGCCAGGACAGCTTCCATTTCCGTACCATCAGGCACACCATTCAAGATTGCATCAATGATACACTCGTCTGCATTCTGAGCATGAGCACTCATCACTGAGATGAGCACCAATGCCAATGAGAAAATTGTTTTTTTAAACATCATATTTGTACAATTACTAGAAAGATTTATTTTAACGTTCATTACTTCTCCACATTCTGTACGAAACTTCCGTTGCCAGGATTATCAATGGCTCCCTTAGGGAATGGGAAGGTCCAGAGATGAGAGGATGGAGCAAGACTTATCTGCTTGCCATCTATCTCTTTTGTCAGCGTGCGGGCATAGGTACCTTCAGCATTTAAGCGACGAGCATCGCCAAACGGCACGATAGAGAAGATAAGTTGATTATCCTTAGCTTGACGTATATACCGGATAGCTTCTGCCACAGAGGACGCCGATAGTGGCTGATATTTCTCTGGAAGGATATATGTCTTACGCACCTCATTGAGCACATCCATAGCATCTGTCAACTGATTCTTACGAGCCAAGCATTCAGCCTTGATAAGATACTGCTCCACGGTTCTCATACCAGCAAGATTGATATAGCCATTGGTCAACCCCTGATAATAAGTTTCTGCACCCATCGTTCTTTGTTTCCAATTGCTCAAGAAATAAGCATCTCCCTCTTCGAATCCGGCAGCACGATTTACCGGTATCTTGAATATCGCAGATGCAGAGTTGGAACTATTATCGGCATAATTGAAATTATAACAGTCCTGGCTATCAAATCCCAATGGCGTTTTCAAAGAAGGATAAACACCCTCTTGGCCTATCACACCCTTATTATCATTATAGAATCCAACCCAATCAACCAACTTATCATTAATGGCAAGAGCCTTATCAGCAAACTCCAACGCCTTTTCATAGTTCATCATCTGAAGATAGGTACGTGCCAACATAGCATAGGCAGCTCCCTTGCCCGGATGGAGGAGCGTGGTACCCATATCTGGAAGATCAGCTACCGACGTGTTCAAATCATTCAAAATGAATTCATAGATTTCCTGAATGGTGGCCTGATGATAAGGAGCATCCTGAAGACTGCTTGTAATCAGAGGCACACTCAACTTACTGGCAGCATTTGAAGGCTCGTAGGTATCAGCATAATAATTAGCGAGATTGAAATAGTTCATCGCACGCAACACTCTGGCATATGCCATCACCTCAGCCTTTTCTTTCTCAGTACCTTCTGTTGTATTAGGCACATCTTCCAATATCAGATTGCAGGTATTGATAGTGCCATAAGCCACATAATAAGTACTCTCATCTGCAGAGTTCCAATAGGCACGATCGGTTTCCTCCTCCCAATTGTAGTTAGCCTTATACATCGGATAATAACTGGCATACGAATTGGTGAGATATTCATCATTAAGCAAATAGCACGTTTGCAAAACCGGCATGCGATGAGTACCATACTCGTAACGGAGAAAAGCCTCATAGTCGGCGAGCGACTTAGGGATGCGTTTGCCCTTTGGTTCTATATTGAGATAGTTATCGCAAGAGGCAAGTCCCATAACCATGCCCAGCAACAACACCATATATACTAATTTCTGTTTCATTTTCTTCATTATTTAAAAGTTGAGATAAATGCCTAACACATAGTTGGTGGCATTATAACCACCCAGCTGGTACTTAGCCTGTTTGGTCTTTGCCCAGAAGAACGGATTCTCCACATTAGCCTGAACACGGGCACTCTGCATATAGAGCGAACGGCACAGCGACTTTGGCAAATGATAAGCCAGAGAAATGTTGTTCAGACGAATATAACTGGCATCAAGGATATTGATATCAGAATAAAAATAAGTACTATACAAAGAAGATGCTGACAAACCACTTTCGGCAAAAACAGCCTTTGGCACATTGGTATAAGCCTCATCACCTGGTTTCTGCCAACGATTAGCAAGTCCGGCACTAGCTCCCGCAATATTGGAGATATATCCTACGCTGGAATAACTGCAAGTGAGGAAAGCAGGATTGGCATTGCGCATCTTATGCCCACCCGCAAAAAGGAACTGCATACTGAAATCGAAATCCTTGTAGCTGATACTGGTTCCGAAAGATCCACTATACTTAGGAGTGGTAGTACCCATGTAAGAGATGGCATCCAATGTCGTTGGCTGATTAGTTACCTTCTCACCATTCTCGTTATACACCTGTGGCAATCCTTCTTCACTCAATCCAGCCCACTTATAGCCATAGATTGCATTATATTCGTTGCCGATAATAGGATAAGCCGAAGGGTAATCCAACTGAAGAATATAAACCGGCGCCTTTACATTTACATAAGTCACCTCATTCTTATTATAAGCATAAGTCATATTGGCTCTCCATGAGAAATCCCTGGTACGCAGAACCTCACCACTCAGGGAAATTTCTACACCACGATTGTACATCTCGCCATTGTTGATGGTATAGGTGCTGTAGCCCCAACCTTCAGTAGGTACACCCATGGAAGAAGCCAGGAGGTCGGTACCCTTCTTGTCGTAATACTCTACAGTACCATTGAGTCGGTTCTTAAAGAGCGAGAAATCTATACCTATATTAAAGGTATTGGTTTTCTCCCAGCTCAGCATCGGATTGGCACGCGACTGCACATATCCCTGTGTACCTCCCACATGCCCGTTATTATTATAGCTTGCCACCATATAAGGGGCAGAATTCTTAGATACGTTACCGGCAATACCATCAGAAACACGGAGTTTCAAATAATTGACCCAATCTGCGTGGAAGAACTTCTCCTTACTGATAATCCAACTGGCACCTACCGACCAGATAGGCTTGTTCTGGAACTTCGAACTGGTTCCCCAGAGATTAGAGCGGTCCCATCGTAAACTACCAGTCAAGCTATAACGGTCATCGTAAGTATAAGCAGCATTACCATATACCGAAACATAACGGTTTACATTTTCATAAGAAGCAGACAAATCAGTCGCGGTCATAGATTTATATCCCAGCACACCCGCTATACCTTTCAACAAACCAGCATTATTCACCATACTGGATGTTAACATCTGAGAATCATAGTTAAACAGTTTGTCTCGATGCAATTCCTGCTTGTTCTGGATGGTTTCCGTGCCCAGAATTGCAGTTACGCTGTGAACATCCTTGAAAGTCTGATCAAAACTCAACTGCTGACGGAAGTTATAAGCAGAGGTATATTGGTCTGAACGAACCAAGATATCCCCATAAGGAATCACATAATTGACAGAGCCATCACCATTATTGGTTGCATACCCGTTTACCACACCCCGAACCTGCGCAGAAGCTTTATCAGCCCAGTTTTCACCACGATATGAAGCTCGTTCGTACTGGAAGGAAGCAGCATACTTCAAACAGGGCAGAATCTGTACATTCAGACGGGCAAAAGTTCGTAAAGCCAACTCCTTATTGGTGGTAATCTGACGATCCAGCTCTGCCAAAGGAGTGATATCCATATTATAAAGACCATACTTCTGATAGATAGCCAAAGTACTTGCATCATATCTCTCACTCATCGGCTTGGTATAACAAGAGCCATCAGCATTCACTAAATTATCGTATGGCAAAACAGAATATCCAGGAGAAAGGACATTGTAGTTCTGTGTCTGATCCTCACCCACCTTTAGGTAAGCACCTAAATCCAAAGAAAGCCATTTCGTGAAATAAGAAGTATTGGCAAGGTTGATGCCTAAACTCTGATTATTGGAATACTTATCTTCGAGGGTATTATACTTATAAGTGACCGAAGCCTTGAAGAGATTATTCACCGAGTTGTTTACAATATTCATATTATACTGCTGATACAACGGATCGCGCTTAGCATACTTCTTCATCTGGTCATAGTAGTTATAACCTTTTCCAGCCAAATCAGTCAGTTTAGCATTCATTTCTGACTCAGAGATATTGCCTGCATAATAATTCAAGATATTGCAGATACCCGCGCTCGTATAGATTTTCTGATCCAACATATTCTGAGCGTATACCTTAGCTCCATTGCCTGCAAGATTCGGATTCTGCGCAGCCCACTCCTTCTCCAAGTCAATAACAAGAGAAGAATTGGCGAGATAATCTGTATAATAAGAATAAGGATGCCAGGTAAGAGAAGCATTGAAAGAGACATTGGTCTTACCCTTAGCTGCCGATTTCTTGGTAGTGATGACAATGACACCATTGGCAGCACGAGCACCATAGATGGAAGCAGCTGCAGCATCTTTAAGAACAGTAATACTCTCAATATCATCCATATTCAAATCAGGGATTTCCTCGGTAATATCACCAGTTCCATTGCCGGTCAACTTAGTTTTCTCTACTGGAAAGCCATCAATGACATAGAGAGGAGAAGCAGAGGCATTCATCGTGGTTACGCCACGAATCATGCCGTCATTATATCCGGCAACCTCGCCAGCCAGCACAGTAGAGAGATTACCCAACCTCTTGTCTTTCAGTTCATCAGCTGTTACCTTGGTAAAAGCACCGGTTGCACGCTCCTTAGAGATAGTCTGATAACCCGTTACAACCACTTCACCAAGTATGGTCTTATTTTCAGACATCACAATCTTCACATGATCCCTACCAGCCACCTTTACCTTCTGGTCATTCATACCGACATACGAAACCGTAACCTCATGACATTCTTTAGGAATATAAAACTCAAAAATACCATCCGTATTAGTCACGGTTCCATAAGGACTGCCAAGCACTACAACAGAAGCGCCAATCATAGGTTCTCCATCCTCATCGGTAATTGTTCCTGAGAGGGGGCGGATGGCAGCTCCATTATCTGTAGCTTCAGCTGCAGTTTTATGTTGCAAAACCTTCTTGACGGTAATAAACTTACCACTTACTGAGTAAGTGAAAGGTTTACCCTGTAAAATCTGCTTTACGGCAGTTGAGGCAGAAGCATTCTTCAGATGAACCGTTGTGGTATAGGGCTTTACGTCCTCTATCACAAAACTCACCTTATAATCCGACTTCTGCTGTACTTTTCTCAATGCAGAAGCCAAAGACTCATTAACGAGCGACATCGTGATGCCTCTCTTTGCATTCTGTGCTCCTACAGGTAATGCCATCCATAAAGTCAGGACAGCAAACATGAATACACATCTTACTTCTTTCATATTTCTCTCTTTTTCGTTAATACTATAATAAAAATACGTTTCTGACAGCGAATCGGTAACATCTACTTTCAAAAAATAATGAAAAAAGTTTGTTTTCTTACAAATAAAACTAAAACATCGGCATTTTCAGGAATTATAATTTCCCAGAAATGCCGATGTGACGATTCATCAAGATTTACTTAAATACCTTATTCTATATATATAGTATTTTCCTTAAAACTAACCTTTGCAACTCCCAGATTATTCAAGAGTCCTATAGCATCCTCTATACTGCCACTCTTATCTGCGGAGAAATCGAGATGCTTGGTTTTGACTGCAGGATTTCTAAATACCACCTTACTCTGATAATATGCTGCAAGATTATCCAAGATGTATTCCAAAGTCTGGTCGTGATAATAGAGCACACCATCTGCCCATGCGGTAGTTTCATCCGTATTTACATTAATTATCTGCCCAGAAACAGTCTCCTTTGCACTTAAGGAATATTGCTGTCCCGGATTCAATGTCACAGGTTTATGCTGACTGTTCTTTGCCAGGACTTCCACCTTTCCCTCAACCAAAGTCACTTTACAGTCACTACCCTGATAAGCCTTGATATTAAAAGAAGTACCCAAGTCCTTGGTCAAGACACCACCTGCATCCACCACAAAAGGACGCTTACTGTCGTGCCTTACCTTGAAGAATGCCTCTCCTTCAAGATGCACCATACGCTCTGCTCCCTTAAAGCAGTGGGGATAAGTAATCTTACTATTACTATTGAGCTTTACTTCAGTGCCATCAGCCAGTGTCAGAGTAATCATCTCACCATCTGCAGTCTGAAGCATTGTCATATCTTGTTCAGAAGATACATTTTGCGTTATCCGATTTCCGGTAGCTCCATCAATAGTCTGCCTGGAGTTCACCCACTGCCATACAAAAACTATCGCCAACATAGCAGCAGCGCCCATCAGAGCACTCATCAGCATTCTCATCATCGGATATTGATGTTTCACAGGCTCTTCGGCATCCGAATTTTCTTTGCCTACTATCTTCTCCAACTCCTTGTCAAGGTTTGGCAGAGGATATGTTTTGCGTATCATAGCCTGTTCTATGGCAACCAAGTCTTGGATGTCATTCTGTAAACTCTCATCATTAAAAATATCTGTTTGCTTCATCATATTTCTATTTCTTTACTAAAAATAATACGTTTTACCTACCAAAATGGTAACATCTCCAATTGAGATTCTTTTGATTATTTTCAAGTTTTTATTTGATGATAATGTTCTCTTAACAGTTTCAAGGCCTTTATGATATGGCGCTTGACCGTTTCCTGACAGACATTCATCTCATCTGCCACTTCCCGATATTTCTTATGGTTAAGATAACATTCTTCCAAAACATGACGAGTAGTATCCGGTAACAAATCCAACATTTCTTCTACTTGCCGCTGACGTTCTTTCTGGATATCATTATCTTCATAGCATTGATCTACAGCATGAAGATAGTAATCGGCATATTGTGCATGAACAGCTGTATGCCGAAGATAGTCTAAACACTTATTTTTCACGGTTTTAAGCAAGAAGGCTGGCAAGGTTTGCATGTCATAGGAGTCGAAATTCTCCCATACGTGAGCAAAAACGCCACTCACGATATCTCGGCTTGCCTCCTCATCTTTCAGGAGTTGCAGCGCATAATAATATAATCGACCATAATATGATTTGAAAAAATGCCCAAAAACTTCCCGCTTATTCATCTATACCTAATTCTATGTTGATTACTAGAAACAATATGCCATATATGGCGCATGATACACCATATATGGCTTTGAATATTCTTATTATTAGTCTTCCAACTGGAACAGAGGATCATCTGGAGTCAGCATGGTTGGCTTCTGGTCGAATTCCTTCAAGAGCTGCTCAGAAGCATACTTCTTGTTTACTACCAGGCGGAACATGTACTCGTTGAACCAATCGTTGGTCATGATGAAGCAACCGGCAAAACCATTGTCGGCACCCCAACTGTTCTCCACCTTCCATTTTACAGGCTTGCCATTGGCGTCGAGATCTACAGCTGTCAGCGTCATGGCATGAGTAGAACCACTATCGAAAGTAGCGATGCGGTCAGCCTTGTTCATTGGGAATGATGTATTGAAGAGGCTGGCGTAATCGAAGTTGTCGAGAGCCAGATAGCCGCGCTTTCTATCAAGCTGCTTGCCCACATCATAGCTTGAATACATCTTATGACCATCCTTCAGAGAGGCGATGGCGAGCTGGGCAATCTCCTCCATAGGCAGGTTCAGATACTTCCAGTTATGACCATCATAAGTATGGCGGTCGTACTCTACCTCGTATGTCTTGTGGTAAGGACGGCGTGGATCGTTCATCACCATCAGGAAGGTACCGTTCAGGTCCTTGCCTACGGTTTCCTCATAGAAACTCTTAGGAGTATACTTCTTCGCCTCGCCAACCTGCTTGCCGTCCTTGTCGCGGAAAGCATAGGTAAATTCCTTTACCGGTTCGCCGAGAGTAAGACTCAGCATGTGATAAACCTGACCGAGCATCTCGTTCTTGCGAGCCTGGATAGCTGCCGACTTCTTGCCCTGAGCCACCATCTTGCGGAGTTCCAGACCATACTCGCGGAGCTTGCTGCTTACGAGACGGCTCATCTTGGAAGTATTATTGCTTGAGAAGGTCTCAGGCTGGGCGCTCATTGGTACGAGACCATACTTGCTTGCCAAATCGGCAACACCACAGAAAGTACCACCATCATTGAGCGGATTCTTGAAGAAGAACTGCACCTGAGGATCCTCGATGCTCTTCTTGCCAAGGTCGATAACCCCCTGAAGCATCAGGTTAGCCTTCTCCAGCTGATCATAGAAGAAGAGGTAATCCTGAGAAAACTCCACCACTCTACCCTGCTTGTCATTGACAGCAAAGTTAGAACGGAGCACGTTAAAACCGCTGAACATCCAGCAACGGCCCGAACTCTTCTGGTTGTGAATGCTCTGCGAAGGAGTCTCGATGCTGAAATGAGTATCAACCGGGGCCTCGTTGGCATGATTCTTCACAAGGTCATCAATGTTGTTGTTGGCAATCGCATTGAAGAGTGCCTTGTTGGCTACACCTGCCTGCTGGCTTTTCTCCATCTGCTGGAGAGCAGACTGACTGATGCCGCCACCCTTGGTCTGCGCCATCAGAGACATGGAAGCCATCATCATGGCTCCCAAAAGTAATACATTTTTTCTCATCACGATAAAGGTATTTATTTGCTTATTGTTATATAACTAATTCCGGATTTCATTCCTTTTTCAGAAATTTCCTTTGCAAAAATACAAAGAATAATCGGAAAAAGCGAAAATATTGCCTCAAAAGTGCTTTATATAGGAAAAAAGCATTATCTTTGCACAAGATTTTCACGAAGAAAACATGGACAAGAACAAGTTTAGTCTATTAAATAGTATAAAATACCCGGAAGATTTGAGACGGCTGAGCATTGACCAGCTGCCACAAGTCTGCAAAGAGTTAAGAGAAGACATTATCGACGAGGTTGCCGTCAACCCCGGTCATTTTGCCTCCTCTCTTGGCGTGGTGGAAATAACCGTAGCCCTACATTATATCTACAACACCCCATACGACCGTATTGTATGGGATGTGGGACACCAGGCCTACGGACATAAGATATTAACAGGACGCCGCGAAAACTTCTGCACCAACCGCAAGTTGCACGGCATCCGTCCATTCCCTACACCTTTAGAAAGCGAATATGATACCTTCGCCTGCGGACATGCGAGCAATTCCATCTCCGCAGCACTCGGTATGGCCGTTGCCGCACGCGAAAACGGAGATACCAACAGGCACGTGGTAGCCGTCATTGGCGATGGAGCCATGAGCGGCGGACTGGCTTTCGAGGGACTGAACAACGTATCAAGTACACCTAACGACATGCTCATCATCCTGAACGACAACGATATGAGCATCGACCGGGCAGTGGGAGGTATGGAGAAATATCTCCTGAACCTCGATACCAACGAGACCTACAACCGCCTCCGTTTCAAGGCATCGCAGTGGCTGCACTCCAAAGGCTATCTCAACGAAGACCGCAAGAAGGGCATCCTGCGCCTGAACAATGCACTGAAGTCGGCACTGAGTCATCAGCAGAACATCTTCGAGGGTATGAATATCCGCTACTTCGGACCTTTCGACGGTCATGACGTGAAGGAAGTGGCGAGAGTGCTCAAACAGCTTAAGAACATGAAGGGTCCTAAGCTGCTGCACCTGCATACCACCAAGGGAAAGGGTTACGAACCAGCCGAGAAGAGTGCTACCATCTGGCACGCGCCAGGCAAATTCGATCCGGAAACGGGTGAGAGAATCATTGCCGATACCAGCAACCAGCCTCCTAAATATCAGGATGTTTTCGGAGAGACGCTGCTGGAACTGGCTCAGAAGAACCCGAAGATTGTAGGTGTGACGCCAGCCATGCCTACAGGATGCTCCATGAACATCATGATGAAGGCGATGCCAAACCGTACCTTCGATGTAGGTATTGCCGAGGGGCATGCCGTCACCTTCTCAGGAGGTATGGCGAAAGACGGACTCATCCCATTCTGCAATATCTACAGTTCGTTTGCACAGCGTGCCTACGATAACATCATCCACGACATGGCACTGCTCAACCTGCCGGTTATCATGTGTCTTGACCGTGCCGGACTGGTAGGTGAAGACGGACCAACCCATCATGGTGCCTTCGATATGGCGGCTCTCCGCCCGATTCCGCATCTCACCATCGCATCTCCGATGAACGAACATGAGTTGCGCAACCTGATGTATTCAGCGCAGTTGCCAGGTCATGGCAGCTATGTAATCCGTTATCCGAGAGGCAAGGGTGTGCTCGTAGACTGGCGCAACCCGATGGAGGAAATCAAGACCGGTACCGGCAGAAAGCTGAAAGACGGCACCGATGTAGCCGTTCTTACCATCGGTCCTATCGGAAACGATGCCGCTCAGGCTATCGCTGAGGTAGAAGCCGAAACCGGAATGAGCATCGCCCACTACGATATGCGATTCCTCAAGCCACTCGATGAAGACATTCTGAAAGAGGTGGGCGAAAAGTTCAGCCGCATCATCACCATCGAAGACGGCGTTCGTATGGGCGGTATGGGCTCTGCCGTACTGGAATGGATGAACGACCATGACTATCAGCCAAAGATGACCCGAATGGGATTGCCAGATGAGTTTGTGGAACACGGAACCGTGGCACAGCTCAGGGAAATCGTGCATCTCGATAAAGAATCAATCAAAGAAGCAATTAAGAAATGAAAATAATCATAGCTGGCGCATATGCCATAGGTACTCATCTGGCGAGACTCCTGTCACGCAGCAATGAAGAGATTACGCTCATCGATGAAAGCGAAGAGCGCCTGGCAAGCATTGGCTCCGACTGCGACCTGCTCACCATGCTGGGCAAGCCTACCAGTCTTCACATCTTACGCGATGCGGGGGTAGCAGATGCCGACCTCTTCATCGCCGTTACTCCGGTAGAAAGTACCAACATCACAGCTAGCATCCTTGCCAAGAACCTGGGTGCCAAAAGAACGGTGGCCCGCGTGGATAATCCGGAATATATGGATCAGCAGGCTCAGGAATTCTTCAAAGAATTAGGTATCAGCAAACTGATTTATCCGGAGATGCTCGCAGCCGTAGATATCAATAACGGACTGAAAATGAGTTGGGTACGTCAGCGCTGGGATGTGCACGACGGCGCACTCATCATGCTCGGCATCAAACTACGCGAAGGATGCGAGATACTGAACGAACCGCTCAAGAGCATCAGCGGTCCTAACGATCCATACCACGTGGTAGCCATCAAGCGAGGCAGCGATACCATCATCCCTGGCGGTAACGACGAACTGAAACTCTACGACCTCGCCTACTTCATGACCACCCGCAACTACATCCCATATATCCGCAAAATTGTAGGCAAGGAGCACTATGTGGATGTGAAGAACGTGATGATTATGGGTGGCGGACGCACAGCCGTAAGAGCCGTAAAGAAGATGCCGGAATATATGGAATGCAAGATTATCGAGATGAGTGAGGAGCGCTGCGAATATCTCAACGATATCCTCGATGAGAACAAGACGCTCATCATTCATGGTGACGGACGCGACATTCCGCTGCTCGTAGAAGAAGGTATCCGCAGCACGCAGGCCTTCGTGGCACTGACCGGTAACGCCGAAACCAATATCCTGGCCTGTCTTACCGCCAAGAGAATGGGTGTGCGCAAGACAGTGGCTGCCGTAGAAAACGTAGACTACGTGAGCATGGCAGAGAGTCTGGATATCGGTACCATCATCAACAAGAAGATGATTGCCGCCAGCTACATCTACCAGATGATGCTTGATGCTGACGTGATGAACGTGAGATTCCTGATGAGCGCCAACGCCGATGTGGCAGAATTCATAGCCAAAGAAGGTTCGAAGGTAACCCAGAAACCGGTGAAGGAACTCGGCATGCCTATCGGTGTAACCATCGGTGGACTGGTTCGCGGTGAAGAAGGAATGCTCGTTTCGGGTAATACACAGATAGAACCGGGCGACTCGGTAATGGTTTTCTGCCACAACATCAACATGAAGAAAATTGAGAAATACTTCATCTAAGCGTGAAGGAGATAGAGAAATACTTCATATATGATAAACAGCAAATTAATATATAAGATTTTAGGGCAACTGCTTTTCATAGAAGCATTCCTGCTCTTCGTCAGTCTGCTGGTAGCTTTCTATTACCAGCAGGACGACATCTTTGCCTTCATTGTGGCAACACTTACCACCATCGGAGGCGGACTGGTGCTGAAATGGCGAGGACACGGAGCCGATAACTCAATGTCGCGCCGTGATGCCTATCTCGTGGTAACGCTCTCATGGATTGTATTCAGTTTCTTCGGAACCCTCCCCTTCATGATAAGTGGATACATCAACAACTTTACCGATGCCTACTTCGAAACCATGTCGGGATTTACGACAACGGGAGCCACGATATTAGACGATGTAGAATGTTTCCCCCACGGACTGCTTTTCTGGCGTTCGCTCACCCAATGGATAGGCGGTCTGGGAATCGTGTTCTTCACCATCGCCCTGCTGCCATCGCTTGTAGGAGGACAGACCAAGGTGTTTGCTGCCGAGGCAACAGGACCTATCAAAACGAAATTGCATCCCCGGCTTTCCACTTCGGCCAAATGGATATGGAGTATCTATCTGATGCTCACCATCGCCTGCATCATATCCTACTATGTGGCGGGAATGAATCTCTTCGACAGTTTCAACTATGCGATGAGCACGACGGCAACGGGTGGTTTCGCTACCCACAACAGCAGTACCGAGTTCTTCCATTCACCAGCGCTGGAATACATCTGTACGTTCTTCTGTTTCCTGTCGGGTGTGAACTTCACCCTGCTCTATGCAGCCGTCATCAAGTTTAAAATCAAGGATCTGTTCAAGAACTCAGAGTTTAAGTTCTATGCATTCATGGTTGCTGCATTCAGCGCCTTCATCATGGTAGAGCTGATGGTGATGCGCAACTACGATGTGGAGCATGCCTTCAGAAGTGCCATCTTCCAGGTGGTTTCTTTCATCACCACCACCGGTCTGTTTAACGACGATGCTGCTGTGTGGCCTCATGTTACCTGGGTGGTATTGGCAGCCTGCATGTTCTTCGGAGCCTGCTCGGGCAGTACGAGTGGAGGTTTGAAATGTATCCGTGGCGTGATGCTGGTAAGAATGGTGAAGAATGAATTCCGCCAGATTCTGCATCCTAACGCCGTGCTGCCATTGAAGATTGATGGTGTGAACGTACCGATGCAGAAGCGTGTTACGCTGCTTGCCTTCCTCACCACTTATCTCATCATCTGTCTGGTGATATCGTTCACGATGATAGCCATGGGCATCGACAATACCAATGCCATCACCATCACCCTGAGTTGTGTGGGTAATGTGGGACCTACGCTGGGTACGGAAATCGGACCAACCATGTCGTGGAGCGAACTGCCGGATGTGGCAAAATGGTTCTGCTCGCTGATGATGCTCATCGGTCGTCTGGAAATATTCAGTGTGCTGGTTATCTTTACACCAGCATTCTGGAGAGAGAACTAACATACCCAGAGGGGGAGTTAGAAAATAAAAGAGAAGTTGATATTTGAAGTAAGAAATACGCTTACTAGACTAAGTATATTTCGCACAAAAAGCGTTATATATAATAAGGTATAGGTTCAGCAAGAGCCTTACCGGAGAGTAAGAAACCGTACTGAAGAGTACATTTATAAACTAAATATAGGTAATAATGAAACCATTAAAATTTCAACCGCTATTAAAATCCACCATCTGGGGTGGCAGTAAGATTATCACTTTCAAGCATCTCGACGTAAAGCAAGAGAATGTGGGAGAAAGCTGGGAAATCTCTGGAGTACCAGGAAATGAAAGCATCGTAGCCGATGGCGAGATGCAGGGCAAGAACCTCAACGAGGTTGTTGCAGAACGGAAGGGAAGCTTCCTCGGAGAAGAGAACTACAAGCGTTTCGGCAATGAGTTTCCACTGCTCATCAAGTTTATCGATGCCAACCGCGACCTCTCTATCCAGGTGCATCCTAATGATGAAATTGCCAAGAAGCAAGGTAAGGAACGCGGCAAGACCGAGATGTGGTATGCGCTGCCATGCGAGCCGGATGCCAAACTCTACAACGGCTTGAAGATGCAGATTACTCCTGAGCAGTACAAGGAGATGGTAGAGAACGATACCATCACCGATGCCCTGGCTCAGTATAACGTGAAGGAGGACGACTGCTTCTTTATCCCAGCCGGCAGAATCCACACCATCGGAACAGGCTGTTTCGTTGTCGAGATTCAGCAGACCAGCGATGTTACCTATCGCATCTACGACTTCAAGCGCAAGGACAAGGATGGCAACTATCGTCAGCTCCACACCAAGGAAGCTGCCGAGTGCATTGACTACACCGTATTGCCAGACTATCGCCAGCACTACACTCCTGCCAAGAACCAGGGTGTAAGTATGGTACAGTGCCCTTACTTCACCACAGCCGTTTATGATCTCGATGAGCCAATGACACTGGATTATTCAGAGTTGGACAGCTTCGTGATTCTGATTGGCTTGAAGGGTGAGGCTAAGATTACCGACAACGAGGGTAACGAGATTACGCTCCAGGGCGGCGAAAGTATCGTTGTTCCTGCCAGCACCAAGACATTGAAGGTAGAAGGAACCCTGAAGTTCCTGGAGACATACGTATAATTTTAAAGGTAAAAAGGTAAAAAAGTAAAAAGGTAAAAAGAGCCTGGCGGGATATCATCTGCCTGCTTTCTTTTTACCTTTTTACTTTTTTACCCTTTTACCTTTTTACTTTTTTACCTTTCTAAATACTTTTCCACATCCGCCTGAATCTTCTGGAATTCGGGAGAGAACTGGTAGAAGGTGTTTTTCTTCATCATCATTTTTACCTTGCCCAGACTGTTCTCGTAGCATGCCATCTCGGTGCGGGCCTGCTCGGAATGGAGGGCACGGTCGCGGATTTCATTCTCCCTATCGTTGCGCAAAGCATCGCAGACGCTCTGGACGATAGGACTAACTACCAGGTCGAAGAGATGATGACCCTGTATATATAAATAGGTATTGCTCTCGTTTACACCCAGATTATTGAGGTAAAGAGCCATTTCATCCAACTCATCCTTAAACTTCTTGAAGCGGCGCTCCAGCTGGAACAGCTTTGCCCGCACCTTCTTTCCCAAATAATCTATCGCCCATTTAGGATCCTGGATTCGGACAGAAGGCAGCATGATGACCTTATCAAACTCCGCCATATCAAAATGCATCGACATCTTGCGATGACGAACATAAAACAGCATGTGCCATAAAAAGAGGGGCCAGATGGTACGGGAATAGGACTCAAGAAAACGCTCGAAATCGAAGATGCGACGGTCGTTGAGCGTCACCATCACACAGGTTTCGTGCAATCCTCTGGCATAACATTGGAAGTTTTCAATGGCATAGGCATAGGTATGGAAGATGTAAGGATTCTCCAACATCTGCTGGGAAGACTCGGTTGAGCCCTGACGCAGATAATCGTAATCGGCATCTACACAGGCTATCATATCCCTACCTACTCCCTTCAGCATACTGGAGATAGCAGCCTTCTTGCCTCGGTCTAAATGCTGGTTACGGGTAGGCAGCATGATATCAAAATAGCGTTTTTCATTTTCAAACTTTCCCAGTACAGAACGCCAGAAGAAGACATCATCATAGCTCTCGACGTAAGCCACAATCTTGCGCCGAGCCTTCTTCGAGGTCATCCTGTTGGCTGCCTCGAAGAACTGGGAATTGATATTATCGGTTAAACGTTTAGCCATAAGCTGAAAAAATCAACATTCAACACTTAACATTCAACATTACGAAATCGTAATATCATTCACATCCGTCACCCTATCGGTCCATCCATCCATGACCACAGCAGGACTGTGGGTGGTCATGATAATCTGGATATTCGGATTAAGCTGCAGCACCAGACCGATGAGCTGCTTCTGCCATTCGAAATGAAGGCTGATTTCCGGCTCATCCATAAAGAGGACGTATGACTGGTTGTCCTCCACCAGCACGGTGAGGAGGATGGCAAGAATCTGCTTCTCACCAGCCGAGAGCTGATAAGGCGAGAGCTGCTCGCCTATCTGATTGAAGCGGATTTCATTGGCTGTACGAATGATGGTCTTGCCGGTATCCTTGAAAAGATTATCTACCATATCCTGGAACAACTTCTTCGGTTCACTCAGTTTCTGAGCCTTGAAGGCTGCATCCGGTTCGCCACTCTGCAAGACGGCGATGATGCGGTTGCCGATGTTCACCTGATAATCCAGATACTTGCGCTGCAGCTGGAAGAGCTGCCAGTCGAGTTCGGTAACCAGGGTAAGGTCTATCTTGTTGATCATCTCGGCATTCATCAATGGTCTATCTACCGAGCGGATTACATCGTAGCGAATCCACTTTGCCTCCTCCGGCTCCACCTTCAGATGCACGCCCTTGATCATGTGACTAGGGAATTCACCGCCAGCCGCCAGACCCTTTACCACCTTATTTAATATAGTACTCTTGCCCACGCCGTTTACACCACTCAGGATATTGACACGGCGGTCGAGGTTCCAAAGAATATGTTTGGTACCGCTCCAGAGAGATTCAATCTCTATCTGTTTGATATAATCAGCATATTTCTGCATAAGAATAATCTCCTATCTTTAATAGTCAAGAACAGAAAAAAACTATTGTCTTAGCTTCTTAACTCCTTTAAGTTTCAAAAAATATACCGCAAATATAGCAAAATTCCTCGAATTTTTGTACCTTTGCACTCGATTTTATTCAAAAATAGGAAGATTTAAATAGAAATAAGGAAAAAATGGATAACAAACGACCTCTTATCGCCCATCTGTGCCTCTTCTGTTCCGGCGCATTCTGGGGACTGATGGCTCCCGTAGGCAAGGATGCCATGCTTCACGGCATCGACGGCATCGACCTGGTGAGCTTCCGTGTATTGGGTGGTGCCATTCTCTTCTGGCTCACCTCGCTCTTCACCAAGAAAGAGCATGTTCCAGTAAAAGACATCTTCAAGTTTGCTGCTGCCGGACTCTTCGCCCTCGTGTTCAACCAGTGTTCTTACACCATCGGTCTGAACATGACTTCGCCTAGCAATTCCAGTATCATGACCACTTCGATGCCTATCTTCGCCATGGTTCTCTCCTTCCTGATATTGAAGGAGCCTATCACCTGGAAGAAGGCGCTCGGTGTATTGATGGGATGCGCAGGTGCCGTCATCATCATCATGACGAGTGCTACGGCTGGCAATGCCAAGGTGGGAAACATCTGGGGCGACCTGCTCTGTATGTCGGCGCAGCTTTCCTTCGCCCTCTACCTGTCGCTCTTCAAGAACCTGCTGTCTAAATATTCGCTCTTCACCATCAACAAGTGGATGTTCCTCTGGGCAACGGTCCTGATATGGCCTTTCACCATCAGTCACGTGATGAGCATCGACTTTGCACAGGTTCCGATGAGCACCTGGTGGGAAACGGGCTACGTGGTTCTCTTCGGCACTTATCTGGGCTATATCTGCATGATGATTGGTCAGAAGACCCTGCGCCCTACCGTGGTGAGTGTATATAACTATGTGCAGCCTCTGGTATCGGTCACCGTGAGTGTCATCGTGGGGCTCGCCGTATTCAAGGGTATGCAGGCAATAGCCGCCATCCTCGTGTTCTCAGGTGTATGGCTCGTGGTAAAGAGCAAGTCAAAGAGAGATATCGACCAGCACGATCACAGTCTGGCCTACGAGAAAAGACATGCTTAAAAGATTTAATGTCGATTTATAAAACTGAAACTGTCCCCATCTGAGATAACAGATGAGGACAGTTTTTTATATAAGAAAAGAAGATCAGCAACCGAAGTAAACCATCAGTCCGCCCAATACGATATACAGCAGGGCGTATGGGATGGCCGAACGGAGAATCTCTCCATCCTTTCCCTCCATATCGCAGGCTGCAGTAGCAATGGCGATACTCTGCGGACTGATCATCTTGCCACCAGTGGCTCCCGTGGTGTTGGCAGCAACCAGCCAGTTTTCCTGACCGCCCTCCAGACCGAAGAATGTGCTCTGCCCCGTCATACCCAACTGGTTGGCAACATGAGCCTGGAGCTTGGCAAAGAGGATATTCGAAGAGGTATCAGAACCCGTTACGAAGGTTCCGATGGCACCAATCATCGGCGCTACCAGAGGATAGTAATCACCCGTCACAGCCACCAGTCCGGAGGCGATGGCAGTAATCATTCCCGAATAGTTCATCACGCTCGCCAGGGCTATCAGCGAACAGATGGTCACCACCGTCTTGCGCAGATTCACCGTGGTACGGGCAAGGAGCACCATCAATCGTTTGAGGCTCAATCCCTGTATCAATCCACCAATCGTAGCACCCAGGAAGAGCATCAGGCCCGCATTGGAAATCCAGCCAAACTTAAAGGTGCTATCGAGCACAGGCAGATGAACCGCACTCACCAGATGACTTTTGAGGAAAGCATTGACCGGAGGACAGAGTGCGCCGGAAACCAGGATGAATATCAATATAAAGAGGTAAACGCTCCATGCCTTCAGGCTCTCGGCAAGCGTAAAGATTTCCTTATCCTGCACCTTGCTCTTTCTGGCAAACACCTTGGCGTATGCGATGATGGCGATAATGGCAGCCAGCGAACCGATGATGGCTGGTGTCTCCGAACCGAGATAATAGCCGCAGACAAACTGCACTACCACGGAAATCACTCCCACCCAGAGGGCGATGATGAGATTCTTGATAAGATTGTGCTTATCGGTAAGCGTCAGGATGATGAAAGGCAGGATGATAAAAAGAGGTGCCAGCTGGATAATGGCGAAGGCCGAAGTCTCGCAAATCTGTGCCGCCGAAGCCGATCCGCTTTCAGCCACCTCATTACAGAGCGTAGTAACCGGTACACCCACGGCACCAAATCCCGTAGCCACGGTATTACCGATTAAGGAAACCAGAGCCGAGAACATCGGTTTGAAGCCGAGTCCGATGAGGATGGCAGCAGGTATCGCCACCGCCGTTCCGAAGCCCGCCATACCTTCGAGCAGTCCGCCGAATCCCCATACAAGGAGCAGCACGAGCAGCCCCTTATCATCGGTAATCGATGTAAACTGCCTCTTGATTACCTCTATCTGCTTGCTTTCCACGAGGATATTATAGCTGTAGATAGCCATCAGGATGATGATGAGAATCGGGAATACCGCCTTCAGGATGCCTTCCACCACCGCCCATCCCGTCAGGGCGATAACACTGTCCTCCGCATGTTCCGGGGCAATCATGCCCAGCGGCGAAGCAGCGAAGAGAGCGAGCAACACGGTAACTACGAGCGTCAGCAAGGCGCTTTTATGACCTGCCATCTTGAAGCCGAGCATCAGGATGAACAGCAACACGATGGGAATAATAGAAACTACAGATGCCATAAGCCATTCAGTTTTTTAATGTTTTCGATTGCTAAATTTTATGTTTATGCTTGCAAAAATAACATTTTTCTTTGAAAAAAGAAAGCATTTTTTGAAAAAAATATCTTCTTAGATGTCCGATTTTTCAATTTCATACGTCTATAGAGTGTAAAGGTTATGAGAACAGAAGAATTCAACCATATCATCCTACCGATGCGCAGCGACCTGAAAGCGTATGCGCTAAGGTTGACTGAGAGTGACGACAATGCCGAAGACCTCGTGCAGGAAGTCATGCTCAGGCTGTGGGACATACGCCAGAATATCCAGGCAGAAGATAACCTCAAGGCGCTAGCCATCACCATCATGCGCAACAAGTTTTATGACCAGTGCAGGCATGAGGAGCGGAACTTCACCACCGACAATGTGATGGAAGTACCCATAGAAGACCGGCGGGCAGAGCAACGGGACGAGGTAAACCTCATCAAGCAGATAGTGGCACAGCTACCGCCCTTGCAGCAGCAGATATTCCGCATGAAGGAGATAGAAGGCTATACTGCCGATGAAATCATGCAGATAACGGGATGCACTGCCGATAATCTCCGAAAGAATCTCTCCAGAGCACGACTCAAAATCAGAGAGACCTATATGAATATCGTGAAACAGAACAGAACAAAATAAAGAAGGAGGAAAGAATATGAACGATAAAATAAAAAGAATACAGGACTTGCTCGACAAGTATATGGATGGTGCCACATCCAATGAGGAAGAGGCAACGCTCAGAAAATATTTCGAAGAGCATGCCAATGATATTCCGGAAGAATGGGAATCCTATCGCGCTCTCTTCGGCTATATCGGATTCGAACAGATGAATCTTTCTCAAATTCTAAAAGAAGAAGAGAAGGAGATAGAAAAGGAGGATATTGCAAAGGAGAATATCGAAAAGAAGGAAGAAGGGGAAATCCTGAAGAAGGAAGCTTCTCGCAGCAGATGGCTCAAATATTTTGGCACTTCTGTGGCAGCAGCCGCTATCATCGCATTCCTGATTGTGGGCATCCAGAAGATAGCCCAGCCTCAGCCTGAATGTTATGCGGTTATCGATGGAAAGGTTTATACCGACCAGGAGTTCGTTCACCACGAAGCCCTGGATGCCCTGGAAGATGTTTCGGCAGATTCTGAAGATCCATTCAGTGCCCTGGATATGATGAAACAATAAATTCATCTTTTAGATGAAACAATCAATCAAACTATAAAGTATAATATATATAATAAGGTATAGAATATGAAACGATGCAACTTGATAAAACGCTTCTTCATCGGACTGCTTCTTATCGTGGTAGCCTCGATTTCGGCTAATGCCCAGGAGGGGCTGTACGTAAAAAGTATATTCCAACGATTCGGGCACGCCAAGGGATGCAAGATGGTTACAATGCAGAATGCGCAACTCAAAGGTTACAGGCTCAAGATATACAAGAGCCTGGTATATAAGAACCATGCCACGGAAATAGCCCACTATCTGAAGTCCGACCGCAAAGCTGCGAAAAAGATCAGAGAGGTGGTGGAGAATGGCAAGATGGTGAGCGGCTATTACATGATGGCACCCTTGAGCAATGGCAACAACCGCTTTATCCTCTTCAGTAACCCGAGTAAAAGCAAGGGAACCGTGATTTATATCGAAGGCGACCTGTCGCCCGAAGATATCATGCAACTCTGCTATTCCAGAAGATAGAAACAACATTTTTCTTCTGGAATCTTCTCAATAAGAATAAGAAACAACATAAAATAAAGTATTATGAATCACTGCTGTCCCGTTTAGAAATCATCGGGCCTGAAAAGGCTTGGATATAGCCAATCCTCCGTCTCTTCTGTTGGAACAGCTTTGTTAAACAATTCATTTAAAGGAGTCTTGTCCGTAAGGAATAGACCCACGTTCTTTGAAATAGTGTGTAGCGATTGATCTATGTGCATCACTTTCTTTGCATAAGCTAAAAGCAAGTATGTGCATATGGCAATCCAGATTTGCAGATATATGGCATTCTCGGAAGTTCCATAAAAGGATTTGATGTGAAGGTGTTGCTTAATCCATTTAAAGTAAAGTTCCACGTTCCATCTTTCCCTATATAATTCAGATATGGTAAGCGCTTCATATTCCATGTTGTTTGTGAGAAACCTATACACCTTACTTGTTGCATAGTCCTCATAGGTTATCATTCTAAGTTCTTCAGGATACCATTTGGCAGTATGTAGTCCTGTTAATTTGATACGTTCATCAGAAATGATACCAGTACTCTTGTCAACTTCGGCTTCTGATACAACTTCAAAAAGCATGTTATCTTTTGCCCTAGTAACAAAGAATGCATTCTTCTTAGTTATCAACTTGAAGAGTCTGTTGAAATCTACATATCCTCTGTCCATCAAATAGATAGCAGAAGGTTCTATGTAGAGATCATCAAGAGCTTTTACATCATTAACTGATGCAGAAGTCAAATAAACTGAGACTGGAAGATTTCCTCGCAAATCGACTAATGTGTGCATTTTGATGCCACCTTTGTTTTTGTGATACTTTGCCCAAGGACATAATTTGAGACACAGACTTATAGTACTGCTATCAAAAGCATATACCATGTTGTCTAGGTCTAATCTGAACTTGTCTTTGACATAAAGAGGACGTACTTTTTTCAAAAGAACGTCTGCAAAATCTTTATAGATATGCCAATCTCGCTTCTCGTTAGCTTTTGCTAGAGTATTACGTGGTACAGCATAACTAATACCACAATGGTAAAGTTTGCTGGAGAGTGCCGTAAGGCAGTTTTCTATATCTCGAAGACTATCACGACCTGTTAATTGAGCATAGCTCATTACTAGGAATTGGTCTTTGCAAGAGAAGTCTCTTGCTCTGTAGTTTCCCTTATAACGGTCTACACAAGTTTTGAAATCACGTTCTGGTATAAGTGACATAATCTGAGAGAATATAGTTTTGCCTTTGTTCATCGCACACGTATTTTAAATATGCGTGCAAAGATACAAAATCAAATCGAATACACTATAAAAAGTCCGTAAACTTTTGAGTATTAATAACTTATTTAATAATCGTCTCGTTTTAACGGGACACTAGTGATTATGAATATCAAAAACGTAATGATGATGGCTGCCATGATGCCAGCCTTCGCCCTTGCTGAAACCAACAGCAACAGTGCACCAGCCTCTGTAGAGGCTAACGACACCACAATCAGAGTGAACGACCAGAACATCGTCATCAAGCAGGATGGTGAACAGACTTCTGTGAAGATATATAAGATGAACGGCAACGAGATGACCAAGATTTCCGAAACCCAATTCGTAGATGGTCAGGAAGTAGAAAAGGTATTTGTCACCTCACCATTCATCCCTCAGACCTTGAGCAAGCGCAAGCGCAGTCTGGAGAGTCATTATCCAACCTTCTTCTTCGGCTGCAGCCAGTTGCCAGGCAGCAGGGGAAGCATGGGAGGCAACAACGAGATGCACAGTCGCGACTCCAAGTCGTGGGAATGGGGCATCACCCTCACCAGTCTCTGCTTCCGCCTTTCCAACGAAATGGCGCTCACCTCCTCTCTCTCCATCGGACAGGTACACCACCATTTCAAGGACAATTATGTATTAAGCACCGAAAACGGGGTATCAGCAATGACTCCGATAGAAGGCGAAACGCTGAAGAAAAGCTATATCAGCTACAATGTGCTCCGCCTGCCTATCATGCTGGAGTGGCAGAAGCGCATAGGATGCCATGATGCATTCCTGGCGCTAGGTCCATCGGTAGAATACCGCTGGCACGAGCATTCCCGCTACTTCATCGGAAAGCACAAATATACCGAAACGGGCGATATCAACCTCAACCCTATCGGCCTGAACTTCGAGGCCCGTGCCGGCTACTCAGGAGTAATGCTCTACGCCCGTGCCGGAATAACCCCGCTGCTCAACAAGACCAAGGCTCCCGAGTGCTACCCGATGACCATCGGCTTAGGATTTAGACTGTAATTTCTCTCAAAAAAGTGGCGATAGGTGTGCGAAATCTCATAAAAAAACATAGATTTCGCACACCTATCGCCACTTTTTGCTGTTTAACGGCCAAACTCGGAAGTGAAACACAGCCAAATTGGGTAACAAATCACGGCCAAATTGGGTAATTTTGCCCATTTTTCTGCTAAAAAATGCCCGAATACCACAAACGTGGTAGCAGGAATACTACTCATATGCTATTTCAGAATCCAAAAAATCGCCGTACCTTTGCAGCGTCAATCAGAACAAACAGCATGATGACTTTCAGAAGGACATCAGAATGTCTTTCAGAGAGAGAACATCAATCTGATTTTTGGGCGACAAATTTATATAAATGAATAAGATTGAATATTAACGTAAAATTAAAGAAAGGACATAGATTATGAGTACAGAAAAGAAACTTCGCTTTGAGACACTTCAGTTGCATGTAGGTCAGGAAAATCCAGATCCAGCTACCGACGCTCGTGCGGTGCCTATCTACCAGACCACAAGTTATGTGTTCCGCAACTCTCAGCACGCTGCCGATAGATTCGGACTCCGTGACGCAGGTAACATCTATGGTCGCTTGACCAACTCTACTCAGGGTGTATTCGAAGACCGTGTGGCTGCCCTCGAGGGTGGTGTAGCAGGTTTGGCTGTCGCTTCTGGTGCTGCCGCCGTTACCTACGCTCTGCAGAACATTCTTCAGAATGGCGACCACATCGTAGCTGCCGACAACATCTATGGTGGTACTTATAACCTCATCACTCATACATTATCCACACAGGGTGTCAGCTACACCATCGTGGATCCTCGCAACTTCGAGCAGGTAGAGGCTGCTATCCAGGACAATACCAAGGCACTCTATGCAGAGACCTTCGGAAATCCTAACTCAGATGTAACCGATATCGATAAGTTGGCAGAGATTGCTCATCGCCACAACATCCCATTGATTATCGATAACACCTTCGGCACTCCATACCTCATCCGCCCTATCGAGCACGGAGCAGACATCGTGGTTCACTCAGCAACCAAGTTCATCGGCGGTCATGGTTCATCTCTCGGTGGCGTCATCGTAGATGGCGGTAAGTTCGACTGGAAGGCAAATGCCGACAAGTTCCCTACTCTCGCTAAGCCAGACCCATCTTATCATGGTGCCGTATTCGCAGATGTAGCCGGAGCAGCAGCCTTCGTAACCCGAATCCGTGCGGTCATCCTTCGTGATACCGGTGCAACCATCTCTCCATTCAATGCCTGGATTCTTCTTCAGGGCTTGGAGACATTGAGCCTCCGTGTAGAGCGTCACGTTCAGAATGCATTGAAGGTGGTAGAGTATCTGGAGAACAACCCTAAGGTGGCTAAGGTTAATCACCCAGCCGTTCCTTCTCATCCAGACCACGAGCTTTACAAGAAGCTCTTCCCTAACGGCGGTGGTTCTATCTTCACCTTCGATATCAAGGGCGGTGAGAAAGAGGCATGGGAGTTCATCGACCACCTGCGCATCTTCTCTTTGCTGGCTAACGTAGCCGACGTGAAGTCACTGGTTATCCACCCAGCAACAACCACCCACTCTCAGTTGAGCCCAGAGGAGTTGGAGGAGCAGCACATCTATCCTTCTACCGTTCGATTGAGCATCGGTATCGAGAACATCGACGATCTGATTGAGGCACTCGATGAGGCATTTACGTATGTGAAGTAATTTCAGTGTTGAATGTTGAATGTTAAATGTTGAATTGCCTGACGGACAATAACGGCATTCAACATTCAACACTCAACATTAAAATTCAACATTCAACACTCAACACTCAACACTTAACATTAAAAAAATCATTATGGCAAAGATATATAAACAGATTACTGATTTAATCGGTAAGACCCCATTGGTAGAATTGGGGAAGTATTCAGCATCCAAGGGGTTGGAGACTCCTGTAATTGCTAAGGTAGAATTCTTCAATCCTGGCGGAAGCGTAAAGGATCGTATCGCCCTTGCGATGATCGAAGACGCTGAGCAGAAGGGCATCCTGAAACCAGGTGCCACCATCATCGAACCAACCAGCGGTAACACGGGTGTAGGCCTGGCTCTGGTATCAGCCGTAAAGGGCTACCACCTCATCCTCACCATGCCTGAAACCATGAGTGTGGAGCGCAGAAACCTGGTGAAGGCTTACGGCGCAGAAGTGAGACTAACCAGCGGTAAGGACGGAATGCCTGGTGCCATCAAGGCTGCCGAGGAGCTCCGCGATTCCATCCCAGGCTCTGTGATTCTGGGACAGTTTACCAACCCAGCCAATCCTACCAAGCACTATGCCACAACCGGACCAGAAATCTGGGCAGATACCGATGGCGAGATTGATATCTTCGTAGCCGGTGTAGGAACAGGTGGAACCATTTCGGGTATCGCCAAGTACCTGAAAGAGCAGAATCCTAACGTGAAGGTGATTGCCGTAGAGCCTGCCACATCGCCTGTATTGAACGGCGGACAGAGCGGTCCTCACAAGATTCAGGGTATCGGTGCCGGTTTCATTCCAGAGACTTACTCTTCAGAATATATCGATGAGGTATTGGATATTCAGAACGATGATGCTATCAAGGCGGGTCGTGACTTGGCTCAGACCGAGGGTCTCCTGGTAGGTATCTCATCAGGTGCCGCCGCCTTTGCAGCCACCGAGATTGCGAAGCGTCCTGAGAACAAGGGCAAGAAGATTGTAGCCCTCTTGCCAGATACTGGTGAGCGTTATTTAAGCACTGTACTCTACGCTTTCGAGGAGTATCCATTGTAATTCACAATCGGATATTTTCTGATGGAAGCAAAATCTATCATAATTTCCCCAACCAGCTTTCCCATAGCAGGTTGGGGATTTGCATATCAAGCCTTTCTGTTCCTGTCAAACAGGCCTTGATAGGAGTCTGCTATGGCGTGGTGCGCCTCATCCACTACGATGAGTCCTGGCGTACACTTCGCCCGTGTCATGGTTGTCAAGAAACCATTTCACCACAGCCGCACAACTCCACAATCAGTGTAATCCATGCAATCTGTGGGACTAAAGAAGAGTAAAGTAGAAAAATATGAAAAGGCAATAAGCCAACAAGATGAGCAGAACTTTTATTCAAAGCTCAACCCATCTTATCGTATATAATTAAAATTTAAAATTTTATCCTTTTGTGTTTTCCAGATATTAGGCAATTAAAGTGTATATCCGCATCCGATCCGTATGGAATTTTAATCATGCCGTTACCATGGGCGGTTACCCCTACAGCTAATTATTTTTCCATCCAATTTACAACAACAATACCATTAAGCCTCCCTATGTGCTTAACGTTTTCTGTAACCATAACCATGTTATTTATGATAGCTGTAGTACCGATAATTATGTCAGCATCTTCAATAAGTTGACCTTTTTTACGAAGAAAAGCCTTTTGTACAGCAAATTCATTCCAAATATTTGCCGTTGGCAATATTGTTACATACTGGCAAAACACATGAACAGCTCTAATGTTCTCAGAAGGTCTATCGCTACACTGAGCCCCATAAAGTAATTCTCCCAAAGTCATCTCAGAGATAAAGAAATGTTCTTGACCAATTTCTGAAATTTTAGCAGCAACATTACGTTTACCCCTCATAAAATATACACAAATATTGGTATCCAACAAGTAATTCATATCATCCAAAATTGACAGGTTCTGACTTTGACATTTTACTCTCGTTGATATTAGCTATAATATCTTCTGCCGACTGTTCGCCAACCCATGAACCACAGCAACGTTCTACCATTTCTTTAGTCCTATCTGCTGGCGTTTTAATTTCCTCTGCATCAGCTATCGACATGGAAAGTAAAGCAATAACCTCTATCTTATCTTCCTTACTTAACTTTTCGAGTTCATGCCAATGAGGAACCTTACTTGCAAGCCTATTACTTAAAGCAACTATATTCATAATTATCTCCTTTAAAACGTTCAACTTTTCCGCAAAAATACGCTTTTTCTACGAAACCACCAAGAAAATCAGAATAAATCTGCAAATTATCAGCCAATTACCCAAAATCATCAGAAAACAGCAACCTATAAACTATTAATTGTAAACTGTTAACTATAAACTATTAACTGTAAACTTTCTTCCCCCGGCGGTCCCATCCCGCACAATTTGGCGAGGGCTTTGATGCCCCGCCATCCTTAGAGCGTAGCGGTTCCGAGCACCGAGTAGGGCGGTTTTCCTCTTCTTCCCTGAGGGGAGAAGACCGAGATGAGAGGTGGAGCCCTCTTTAAGGGGAAAAAGCGATGCCAATGAATGCAATGAAAGCTTGCTTTCAAATTGCCGAGTGCAGCTCGCTTTATCAACAAAGAGAGACGGGGTGATTTTCGAAAAGAGATACCACTTCACTATTTTCTCAATACCCTTCTCAAACAAGAGAGATGCCCCCAAAATCCTTCTACAACTTGCGAGAATCGAGTATAAATTCTAGCATTTATCATTTAAAAGATTATAAAAATCAATAAATATCATTACGAGTTCCCATAGTGGGAACTCTCATTTATTTTATTTTTTCTATCTTTGCAAAAGATTACCACTTTGGAGGCGCCACGACAAAAACAGTAATTTGTGGATCTCTACTTCCGAAAGCTAACGGAGGCGGAGACAGGGGAATTTGTGTCCGAAGCCAAAGAGCGATACCAAACATCTTCTGCTCTGTTCACGGTGACACGGTGACACGATGACACTAGTTTTTCAACTTTTCGCCTCGCACGCGGGCAGGCAGGAACTTTCGGCTTGATTTTTCCTGCCTGCCCGCGCGAGAGTAAATCTTCAGAAATCACTGTCATAAGTGTCACCCTGTCATCCAAAAGCAGGTTACTTCCGAATCAAAAGTCAAAGACTTACGGTGCAAAAGTCAGGCACTTACGACGCAAAAGTCAGGCACTTACGCCCCGTAATTCCCTGGCTTACGAACCGCAATCCAATCATAAAGCCCTTAAAAATCAAACAAGCCAGGCATTTAGAAGTGATACCAAGCAAGGCATGTAAAAGGGCTTACAAACACCAGGGCAAAGAGAATCTATGAAAAAGTATGAGCAACTGTGAGCAAGTATGAGCAACTGTGAGTTGCCTCCTCACCGATTTCGTATCTTTGCATTGTGATTCAGAGATACTCAGCGGTTCCAATCAGCAAGCTATAGTAAGGCGTCCCCATAGCAAGCTATCCCCAGGCGGTCCCATCCCGCACAGCCATGGCAAAGACCGCTTTGATGTGATTTGATAGCCAACCAGCCAGGTATTAAAAAGAGAGTGGATTTGCGACAACCAGTTCCTATATAAAATAAGTTATAAGCTCGGGGAGGAATGAGTTTGAACCAATCGTCAAAGTTTAAAGAATACTAAAAGTTTCGTTTCCGCTTGAAAATTTCTTTTAAAATGCCTATATTTGCAATGCCGTTAGTAATGGCGGCAGACATAAAGAGGTAGCAACTACGCTTAGTTCGGACTGAGAATCTGGACAGTTCGCAGTACACAAGAATGACAGTTCCAGTTGTTTGCCCCAATATGTATACTAATATCCATCCCGCTTCTGTGGGATGGGTATCTCTATTTAGTTAATTTTGCAACCGAATTATCAACCCAGTCTGCGTAACATGGATTCATATTCTGGAATCATCATAGAAGAAAGCAGAAGGTCTGAGCAATTTTCAGACTTTACTCCCATACCTTGCAAAGGATTCAACATTCTTTGCAAGGCAAAGCGCTATGGCAGATGGTGGGTACTCAAGGGGTTGAAGGAGCCATACCGTCAAGACGAAAACCACAAGAACCTGCTGCACAAAGAGTTCGATATTCTCATATCCCTGCAGCATCCCAACATCGTATCAGCCTACAGCATGGAAGAAATACCGGAAATGGGTACCTGTATCGTAATGGAATGGATAGATGGTATCACGCTGGAACACTGGAGCGGTAGGAAGACTGAGGGAGAAGACATCTTCCTCCAGTTGCTTGATGCTGTGCATTACATCCACGCCAAGCAGATAGTACACAGAGACTTAAAACCTTCCAATATCATGATTACCCATAACGGCAATCATGTAAAGCTCATCGATTTCGGACTTTCAGATACCGACGACTTTGCCATCCTCAAACAGCCTGCCGGCACACCGGGCTACATCTCACCTGAACAGATTGTATCCCAACAGGCAGACATCCGCAACGACATCTTCAGCATCGGTTGTATTCTGGAAAAGATACTTCCCGGCAACCCCTATCCAGCTATCATCAAGCGATGCAAGGCACCCATAACCCAGCGATATGCCAATGTTGACGAACTCAAAGCCGATTTCATGGCTCGCAGAAACAGCCATCCATCCGGTATCAAGCGTATCGGAATCGCAGCTTTGGTCTGTATCATCTTATTAGGTTTCATCAGTTACCCATTACTGCATCAGCCGGAGAGGAGCATAAACACTACCCCTGAACATACCGAAGCCAAGAAGGATACAGTCATCCGCCAGCAAACCAAGAAGCCAGCCCCACTTTCCTATGGCCGGAAATCCCTGCAGCCAACAGCTACCGAGCCATCTTCTGCATCACAGGCACAAGCCGCCGAACTCCTATCCGAAGGCAAGAAAACAATCGACAAGATGTGGAAGGAATCCGGCATAGACACCATCCGGTCTGTTGTGAAAAAGAGCGAGGCATACTATCGGTTTATAGATAAGAGCAATGATTTCATCACGACCACTTATCCGCAGACATTCTCTAAAGACATCGCCGGCAGCAAGAAGACCGATATCATCTACGAGCTGTCCTCTTATACCTCTGAAAGATATGTGAAGCCCACCTTGTCGAGATTTCAATCTTCCAGATAATGCTCCACGATAATGCCGTTCTTCTTACCTATGACGTAAGTAACCGGTTCATCATCTCCATGTTTCCAGGCATGGAGATAAGCAGGCTCATGATTGATAAAATGACGGCACTCCAAAGTATCATCTTTCGCCAATCTGGTATTTTCAGATGATACCACCTTGAAACTACCGTTTCCCTGATACCTGATGATGCAGGTTCTGTCGGGCAGCCAGGAAAGTTTGAGCATCTGTCCCTCATAAAGATCATCGCATGAGATTTCCTTGCCTATAACCATCTGACTCTGCTGCTCTCCCGTTCCTTGCGACAATCCAAACTCCTCAAAGTCTGCATAACCGAGAAAATTAGCCAGCACATTCTTGGTAAACTTGCTGGCAGAAACCCCTTCGCTCACGTATCCCCAAAACCGTCGCAGCGTAGAGGCACTCACCCTTTGCTGGGTACGTTCCTCCACCTTTTCGCTCAACCAAGCGAAGTCGCGAGGCACAACCATCTTGCGCCCCACCATCTTTTCTATCATTTCACGTAATATCTGTTCCATGCTGCAAAGATACTGAAACAAATCCAAGCAACACACAAAAAAGCAAATATTTCCACTAAAAACGCCCTATATTTTGAACTTGGAACGGAATGGAACGCTGAAAAAGCAGAAAAAACACCTATTTTTGCAAAAAAATCAGCTCACAATGAACAACTTTAGAAAAAAAATGGTATATTTGCAGTGCTGTTATAAACAAGCAGCAGACATGTTAAGGAAACAACCATGCTTGGTTCGTACTGAGAATCTGGACAATTCATTGTACACAAGAACGAAGACAAAAGTTGTTCACCCAACCGTGTATTATTGTATCCATTCCGCTTCGGCGGGATGGGTATCAACATATACCCATTGGTGTGAGCTGATTTTCATTCTTTGTGTACAGGTAGTCCAGAACCTTCAGAACAGAATGAAATTGGTTCGCACCTTTTTTTGTGTCTAAATCTTAAAAATAACTTTAACAATGAAAGAACTGACATTAAACGAAGTAATCTCTAAATATATAGAGAAAGGCTTTGGCTCTATGAACAAAAATGACTTTGAAGTGTGGATATTCCATTATTTATTGGAGCACGAACTTCAAGGAAAGAAGAACTATGAAATCAGCATAGGTCTGAAGATACCAGAGAGCAAAGTTAAACGTCTGCGCTATGAAGCAGAACTGAAATATAGCAACAATACATCCGTTGATAAATATAATATGGTCTGCGAACATCTCAAACAGGCTCATTTCAAGAAAGACGGCAAGTGCATACAATTTGTCATAGAAGATATGTACTTGCGCAGATATTTAGACTCAACTTTAAAAGCTGGAGGCAGATTCTCAGACAGTTCCTTCAACTCTGAAATAGTCTCAATGGATTACGACGACCTTGAATATTTTCTCAGTATTCCAGCAGATGGTAAAGAAGAAATTAACAAGCTGCTAAAAGAAGTTCGAAAAAGCAAGAACAACGAAAAGCTGACTTTCAAGGAACTGATGACGAAAATGGCAGAAAAACTCGGCACGGTAGCCTTAGACTTCACTGTGCAAGGTATTCTCAATGCTGCAACAACAGCATTGTTTGCATGAAAACAAATTAATAAATATAATTTTAAACAAAAAGCATCATGAAACATTTAAGATTAATTCTACTGCTACTGGCAGTATGCTTCACACAGATTTCTTTCTCACAGGATTTAGCAAAGAAATTGGAATCAGAAAGAATTCTCAAGTCTATGATCTCAGAGATTCTTGCAGAAGCTGACACAGAGCAAGAAGCTGAGGAAAAAATCAGTCGTCTGTTGGTACATGACGGCGAGTACATCACAAAACAAGAGAAGGTAAACTGCGCCAACGAATATTTCGAGAAATGCAAGAAGAAACTTGCCAAATGGGATGCAAAACTTGCTGCTGGCAAGAAAGTGTATTACGAAGATGCCATGTATGCAGCCAACTACTACGTCTTGGGATTTAAGAAGATTTGCAACCAGGACTATTCCAAGGCTTTGGAATACCTCAAGCTGTGCCCACAGATTCCTGTCACCAAGATGTATACAGTAGCCCTGCAGTACCAGCTGAACAAAGACAAAGCTGCAGCATTGGCTGCCATGAGCTTTATAAACAAGCCTTCTAAACAACTGTCCGACGTGGCATCACAGTATGGGCTTGAAGACGTGTATCACGAAAAAATAATGTCACTGATTGCAGACAAGAAGCAAACTCTCAAGAGAGCTATCCGCTCAAAGGACTTTGAAACTCTTCTGTCGTTCATACCATACGACATACCTGTGGTAGACTCGCTTTTTGCAACAAGCAATGCTGATATTGCCATCGCAGAGTATGTAAAGGACAACACTTCATATATCCGCAAAATCGAAGAGGTAGAAGACTTCGATGACCGGAATGTCATTAAGATTTATAAAGAAGGAGACTTCCCCTATGGATACCGCAACAATGGTTGGGCTACGCAAAAAGATGACTACAAGGATTATTTCATAAATAAATGCATCTTCAAGCACGAGATGCCATGGGCGCTGAACGCACTGGAGCGTTTTGACATTGAAGAAATAGCTAAAAGTTACCCTGTTAATCTGCAAATGCTGGCTTTAACCATTAAAGGTAAAATGACGGTCGGTGATTCAAGAGGCATGGACTTAGAATACTACAAATTTTACAGTGGAATAGTATCATTGTGTAGTGAAATTATCACTTACCAAGGCCAGCACGACAACGTAAACGGGAGCAAAAGAGAACAGGATATGCTCAATTGTATAAAAACTTTCAAGTCACGAAACATATTGGCCAGTTTCCTTGTCGCAGTGATGGTGCAAGTGAATAGATACTCATCATATTTTACTCCGGAATTCAAAATGAAATTGTTTAACGCCACAAAGGAAATCGTTGACCAAGTTCCTTCGCTGAAAAATAACGAGGCTCTACCTGTCATTATAAGCAGCAACGGAAAGGTCACAACAAAAGAAAACTGTAAGTCTAATGAGATAAAGAAGAAAATATACGAGCCTATAATGAACTTAATTTTGGCAGAATACAACAAGAATAAAGATAAATAAAATTCAATATGATAAAAAAAATATTATTGACAATATGTTGTGTATTTAGCGTTCTTTTGTCCTACGCCCAAGGCGCGGAACAAAGTGCTGAATCCGTTTGGAAAGCGTATCAAGCCGACCCAAGCAAGATGTACACATTCATCGACGCCATTACAAATTCCGATTCACCAAAGGAATTCATTCCTTACGTGCAACGCTTCGTGAATGAGAACATTAAAAGAGGTGTTGACTGGGATGTGCTGTATGACGAGTTGAAAGAAACCATACTCCCAAAGGATCCGGATGTCGCAACCTACTTTGGAGTAAGCCTTGCACAAAATACTGAAAGTTATTCCAATATGATAAAAGCTTTGGACGTGCTACCAAAGACCCATACGTTTGACAATGACTTCATAGAAGATGCCGTGATATATCCCGACGGAAGAATTGTTATAGTGATAAATGGGGATGAAAGCAAATTAAAATATGGTCGTCTTATATATACTCTCTTCGAAAAGGACAAAGAGCCAAATATTATATCCCCATTTGAAACAAACATCCAGGTATTATTGTATCAGCCTGAAGGCAACTCTATGCTTGGAATTTTTAAGTATGCAGGTACTAAAGACGACTATTCTTTCACGCCAAAGACCGCCAAAGAGAATGACAAGTTGGAGTTATATGTTGGAATATATCTGAACAAGAATGGCGAGAAAGTTGGCGAGAAGTGTATACAATACGATTCTTTTGCACAAGCATATAATGCAGAAGTAAAAGCAGGACAAATAGCTGAAAAGAAGATAAAAAACGCTGCTAGGAATAAGCATGCACAAATCGAAAAAGTTCTCGTACAGAAGTATGGTCGAAAAGCATTCGATGCGATGGAAGACTTTAGACCATACATAGGTATGCCTGAGGGCATTGTTCGAGAATATAAACTTGTAATGCAGGACGTTAATTTTAACGCATATGGCTTTGTAAGAGTAGAAAAAGGCTATAAGGTATATCTCCCGACACGACTCTTCATAACGGCTGCCTCATATATAAATGCAAGGTTTCCTAGAGCCATCTATACCAAAAACGGGAAAGTGGCTGCTATTAAGTGGTAATTACAAATTAGAGGTCCACTACTGTCCGGATAAAATCCGAATTATGTAGCCTAAGTAATTGAAAATTAATTAAATATATCGTTCTTTGAATTTTTGGATTAAATTTTGTACTTTTGTAGACGAGCCTCAAATAGCTCTGATTTTCTGTAATGCGTACAAAGAAGACCATATTTTCTCTGATTATGTCTCTGGTTTTTCGTTATGACTTCCAGAAATGTATTGACCGTTACAAAGGTGATTGGCATGCCAATTTCGCTGGATTAAACAACATCTACATATCAAGAAGTTCTATGGCACTACGGAGCAAGATGATATCCATTCCATATTCAAAGTAACTAAAGAATTAAGTATTAATAGTCCGAAGCCTCAATACATAGGGGTTTACCTCTTCTGAGATTTTATCCGGACACAAATGCATTTTCTATGAAAGCAAAAAGTATCATAACTATAGCATTGATGGCAGTCCTAGGGCTGTCATCATGCGACTCTAACAAGAGTACGGTCGAAGATTTGACCAACCAATTTATCGCAGCCGTCAAAGACGGTGACAAAGCGACAGCATATGACATTTATCCAGCAGCAAAGCTGTATGGTGACCTATCATTGCCTGATAGCATCGAGAAAGGTGATTTCGACATTCAGAAGAATGAGAAGGACAGCAGCTATATAGTCAGCATCAAGAACACAAGAATGTCAAAGATAATTTTCAAGTCAACAGACAACAAGACTTTTAAGATTATCAATACATTCTCTGTCCTCAAACTCGACTCTGTAAGTAACGAACTTGCTCTGAAGACTGGAGTACCAATCAAGAAGATGCCCGACTTGGAACTTGGCAAACTGATGCTTGAAAGTAGCGACTTTATAAGCTATCTTATCAATAAGTACTCCAACAACATGTCGCTCTCACTTATTAAAGAAACAGGAAGCTATGGTTGGAGACGTGATGCCACTGGACTTCATTGCCAAATCGATCAACCTATCCGAAATACAGGATCAGAAATGGTAAAGGGTTCAGATTACTCAGTTGAAATCACTATCATGCAATCTTCAACTGGTGTTATAAAAGCAAAGAAAGTACATCAAGGAGTAGATTTGGCCTCTGGAGAAAGTACTATTTTTTCAGATGACATACCTGAGCTATACAACTATGCATATAATAAAGATATAAGTTGTAATACTAATATTATCGTCAAAGATCAGGATACAGTCAAAGAGAGTTTACTCAAAAAGATTGACTATAATGGTCAGGAATACGAGGAGTTTCTGAAAGCCAAGAAGGAAGGAAAGCTCAATGCAGCAGATATCACTGACGATGATGGTTCTCCACAAGATGAGCCAGATCCAAATTACAAAGAACCATCTGAAGACATTCCTACAGAGATTCCTAGCGATGTTGTAGTCGATACTGTACAAAGAAACAGATAAAAAGGCAACTATAAATTCAGAAACAACCCTCATCTGATACACTTTCAGATGGGGGTATTTTTTCAACGTTTTCCCCCATTTTTCCCTATCTCATGGGGGCAGTATCAGTTTTGAAAACGGACATTAAAATACCGTTTACCGCAAAAATACAAAGCAAAGTACCGCAAAAGCACAAAGTAAAATACCGTTAAAACACAAAATAAAATACCACAAAAAATACAAAATTATTTGTAGATTCCACTATTTATTACTATCTTTGCAAACAAAAATATATTGAATATGAAGTATTTAGATAGAATAGCAGACAGAATGCTCCAACTTCGTCTGGAAGCCTTTGGAGCAGTACAGATTGTTGGACCAAAATGGTGCGGAAAAACCACTACGGCCATGCAGCAGTCAAAGAGCGTAATCAAGATGCAAGATCCAGATAAGCGTGAAGGATATCTGGCGACGGCACGCACCAAACCATCCTTGCTGCTCAAAGGCGAAACACCACGACTGATAGACGAGTGGCAGGTAGCACCAGTTTTATGGGATGCTGTTCGGAATACCGTAGATGAGCGAAACCAGAAAGGTCAGTTTATCTTAACCGGTTCTACAGTCGTCGAAGACAAAAACGGAGAAATCATGCATACGGGTACTGGCCGCATCTCCAAGATGCTCATGTATCCTATGAGCCTTTATGAGTCAAAGGAATCAACAGGCACCATATCTTTACGTTTATTGTTTGATGACCCAGCTTACGATATTGATGGATTTCTGTCAGACATGACCGTGGAGAAACTGATTTTCGCTGCTTGCCGAGGCGGTTGGCCAGCATCACTGGACGTCACTTCGCAGGAGGCACAATTACTGATAGCACAGGATTACGTAAATGTGATTTGCGATGAAGATATATCGAGGGTAGATGGCGTAAGAAGACAGCCAGCTTTGGCTCGACTCATCATGCGTTCTTATGCCCGGAACATCTGCACCCTCGTCAAGAAATCCAAGATGTTGGCAGACATCACGGTAGAAATGGAGAAAACGTCGATGCCAACATTTGATGATTATGTTTCTGCCCTGCAACGATTGTTTGTCATAGAAGATGTGGAGGCATGGTGTCCGGCAATCCGCTCAGCCGCTGCAATCCGTTCGGGAGCCAAGCGTTGCTTTGTAGATCCTTCCATAGCTGTTGCTGCTTTGGGTATGTCACCAAGAAATCTGGAATTAGACCTTCGAACCTTTGGTTTCATATTCGAGTGTATGTGCATTCGCGACCTGAAGGTATATTCGCAAGCCTTGGGAGGTAGAGTCTCTTACTATCACGACCGCTATGACCTGGAGGCAGACATCGTGCTTCATCTTGCAGATGGCCGCTATGCCTTGATAGAATGCAAGTTGGGTAGTCGGGAGATAGAAGATGGTGCCAAGCATCTCCTGCAACTACGGGATCTGATTCGTGAGAAGAACAAGACAGAGCATCAGATGCCACTCAGAGAGCCAGACCTGCTGATTGTCATGACAGGAGGCGAAATGGCTTATACCAGGGAAGATGGAGTAAAGGTTATACCTTTGGCTACATTAAAAGACTAAGAAAAGGGCACTCATCCTTACCTCACTTAGGATACCACCGCCCTAACTACCTTTTTTAACATAGTTAGGGCGGACTTATAAGCCGCTAATTCAATAATCAAGCGCCAATACTTTTTTTTCAAAATATTGGCGCTTTTTTTTGAAATTTTCCCTTCATATTACTATATTATAAAGGTATAACCAAAAAGAAAGAATAAAATGGCAAATAAAATGTCTTTATGTATTATCAAATACACCTATACTCAATACGCAGGGGTGGATATCGAAAAATATACTCGAGGACTATTCGAGTATGTGAAGGAAGCGTTTGGGGAGTTTCGACCACAAATGTCAGAGCCTGGAACTATACCTGATATGCCAGATTATCTGGATATCGTGCTCTGCAAAAAGGATGGAAGTATCTTCTACGAAATGGATATCCAAAGACGTGCCATCAACATCCCGCATGATTGTCAAATGGATGGATTAGTATTGGAAATCTTTATCCAGAACTGCGATGGCACGAGATACAAAAAAAGACATGCATATCCCAAGCCTTGGTGGAACCATAAAGCTAACGGCAAGTCGGACATGAGAAAACTGAAAATTCATAAAACTATCACCAAAAGGAATCTTAACAATCAAGAAGGCAAAGACTCTGAAGGCATCAGAATACCTGAACTTAGATCTCAGATTCTCAAGTTTCATAAATTCTTAAGATAACCATCCCATGACATACGAAGAATTCAAGCATTTGGCTGAGCATCCACAGCATCGGGATGTTCCTGCCATCTTCAAGCTCGAAGTTTTAGAAACGGAAGAGTTGGAGGAGAAGAAGCGTTCACATTATCCGAAATATAAGGTGAACACCTATTGTCCGCAAGCCTTCACTACAACTTTGGAGGAGGCAGAGAGACTGATGCACCAGGATGTCCTTTACCGCAAGAAGATGAAGGAGGAAGACGACTATCCGCTGGATACCTTCTGCTATTATATCTCGGAGATTCCAATGGGACTGTTGCACTACGACCGCGAATGTCTTTCGGAAAGGATGTATGATGGGGAAGGAAAACTGATCGACCGGTCTTACTGCTGTTCGCGTTTCAGCATTTACTATCCCGGAGTCTGCGATTTGCCTGCATACAACCATCATCCTGACGAGACCTTCCGAGGCAGAAACGCAGAACAGATTAGATTCAAGAAGGGTGACATCGTAGAAGTATATCGTGGCGATGAGGTAAAACTTGCCATCGTTGTCGGAACTCCGCTTACCACCGAATGGATCTGGGAGAGAAACCAGGCTGCCAAGGATAAAAGGGGATTGGATGAACTGCCATATGATGAGACGGATGACAGCTATACCGTGATAGATGGTCCCAGCTACGAATACCACGACCACGTTCCGTCGCTGTATGTCTTCGCCCCTCACTATCATGTGCCGCTCTATCTTCAGAGACGATTCAAGGGTTATTTGGAAAAGGCTGAGAAAAAGCAGAAAGAAGAGGAGGAGAAAGACAGGATCTTCCGCCAGGCTCACGATTGCTGCTTCAGCAACAAGGAACAGATAGAGAAGTCAGAAAAGTGCGGCTGCTTCAGCTGTTGCGAAATCTTCACGCCATCCGAAATCACAGATTACCTCCCTGATGAGCCGCCTACAGCCGAATGTCCCTTCTGCCATATCGACTCCGTAATAGGTGATGCCTCCGGCTTCCCTATCACCAAGGATTTCTTGAAGAAAATGAAGAAGAAATATTTCTAGGGCGATTTTTCAACGTTTTCATCTACATTCTCCCCTATCTCATAGGGGCAGTATCAGTTTCCAAAACGGACATTAAAAATGCGATAGCACCGCCCTAACTACCTGTTTTTATACAGTTAGAGGGGTGCTATCGCTAAAATTCGAGACCAACCGCATAGAGCGGTACGTTTGTAACCCAATCTTCCTGCTGATAATCATTCATGGAGATGCGATAGGCCTTCTTTGACTGGTTGTCTGCAACAAACTGGCGCAGGCTCTTTGCCTTGACATTCGTCTCGGCTTTCACCTCCAGCGGAACAATCTCGTCCTCCTCACCCTGGAGCAGAAAATCAATCTCCTGAGTACTGTTGGTCTTGGCATAATAATACGGTTCATACCTGAGAACGAGCTGCTGCAAAACATACTGTTCCGTCAACGCCCCTTTAAACTCGGTAAAAATACTGTTGCCGTCCACTACTGTCGTTGCCTTGAGATTAGACATCGCACCTAGAAGCCCGACATCCAGGACGAAAATCTTGAAGACCGCCCGGTCTTCATAACTGACAAGTGGCAGTCGAGAAAAGGGACAGTATCAGTTTTGGAAACGGACATTAAAATACCGTTTACCGCAAAAATACAAAATAAAGTACAGCAAAAATACAAAGTAAAATACCGTTAAAACACAAAATAAAATACCACAAAAATACAAAATTATTTGTAGATTCCACTATTTATTACTATCTTTGCAAACAAAAACATATTGAACATGAAGTATTTAGATAGAATAGCAGACAGAATGCTCCAACTTCGTCTGGAAGCCTTTGGAGCAGTACAGATTGTTGGACCAAAATGGTGCGGAAAAACCACTACGGCCATGCAGCAGTCAAAGAGCGTAATCAAGATGCAAGATCCAGATAAGCGTGAAGGATATCTGGCGACGGCACGCACCAAACCATCCTTGCTGCTCAAAGGCGAAACACCACGACTGATAGACGAGTGGCAGGTAGCACCAGTTTTATGGGATGCTGTTCGGAATACCGTAGATGAGCGAAACCAGAAAGGTCAGTTTATCTTAACCGGTTCTACAGTCGTCGAAGACAAAAACGGAGAAATCATGCATACGGGTACTGGCCGCATCTCCAAGATGCTCATGTATCCTATGAGCCTTTATGAGTCAAAGGAATCAACAGGCACCATATCTTTACGTTTATTGTTTGATGACCCAGCTTACGATATTGATGGATTTCTGTCAGACATGACCGTGGAGAAACTGATTTTCGCTGCTTGCCGAGGCGGTTGGCCAGCATCACTGGACGTCACTTCGCAGGAGGCACAATTACTGATAGCACAGGATTACGTAAATGTGATTTGCGATGAAGATATATCGAGGGTAGATGGCGTAAGAAGACAGCCAGCTTTGGCTCGACTCATCATGCGTTCTTATGCCCGGAACATCTGCACCCTCGTCAAGAAATCCAAGATGTTGGCAGACATCACGGTAGAAATGGAGAAAACGTCGATGCCAACATTTGATGATTATGTTTCTGCCCTGCAACGATTGTTTGTCATAGAAGATGTGGAGGCATGGTGTCCGGCAATCCGCTCAGCCGCTGCAATCCGTTCGGGAGCCAAGCGTTGCTTTGTAGATCCTTCCATAGCTGTTGCTGCTTTGGGTATGTCACCAAGAAATCTGGAATTAGACCTTCGAACCTTTGGTTTCATATTCGAGTGTATGTGCATTCGCGACCTGAAGGTATATTCGCAAGCCTTGGGAGGTAGAGTCTCTTACTATCACGACCGCTATGACCTGGAGGCAGACATCGTGCTTCATCTTGCAGATGGCCGCTATGCCTTGATAGAATGCAAGTTGGGTAGTCGGGAGATAGAAGATGGTGCCAAGCATCTCCTGCAACTACGGGATCTGATTCGTGAGAAGAACAAGACAGAGCATCAGATGCCACTCAGAGAGCCAGACCTGCTGATTGTCATGACAGGAGGCGAAATGGCTTATACCAGGGAAGATGGAGTAAAGGTTATACCTTTGGCTACATTAAAAGACTAAGAAAAGGGCACTCATCCTTACCTCACTTAGGATACCACCGCCCTAACTACCTTTTTTAACATAGTTAGGGCGGACTTATAAGCCAGCGAATTCAATAATCAAGCGCCAATACTTTTTTTCAAAATATTGGCGTTTTTTTTGAAATTTTCCCTTCATATTACTATATTATAAAGGTATAACCAAAAAGAAAGAATAAAATGGCAAATAAAATGTCTTTATGTATCATCAAATACACCTATACTCGATATGTAGGGGTGGATATCGAAAAATATACTCGGGGACTATTCGAGTATGTGAAGGAAGAGTTTGGGGAGTTTCAACCACAAATGTCAGAGCCTGGAACTATACCTGATATGCCAGACTATCTGGACATCGTGCTCTGCAAAAAGGACGGAAGTATCTTCTACGAAATGGATATCCAAAGACGTGCCATCAACATCCCGCATGATTGTCAAATGGATGGATTAGTATTGGAAATCTTTATCCAGAACTGCGATGGCACGAGATACAAAAAAAGACATGCATATCCCAAGCCTTGGTGGAACCATAAAGCTAACGGCAAGTCGGACATGAGAAAACTGAAAATTCATAAAACTATCACCAAAAGGAATCTTAACAATCAAGAAGGCAAAGACTCTGAAGGCATCAGAATACCTGAACTTAGATCTCAGATTCTCAAGTTTCATAAATTCTTAAGATAACCATCCCATGACATACGAAGAATTCAAGCATTTGGCTGAGCATCCACAGCATCGGGATGTTCCTGCCATCTTCAAGCTCGAAGTTTTAGAAACGGAAGAGTTGGAGGAGAAGAAGCGTTCACATTATCCGAAATATAAGGTGAACACCTATTGTCCGCAAGCCTTCACTACAACTTTGGAGGAGGCAGAGAGACTGATGCACCAGGATGTCCTTTACCGCAAGAAGATGAAGGAGGAAGACGACTATCCGCTGGATACCTTCTGCTATTATATCTCGGAGATTCCAATGGGACTGTTGCACTACGACCGCGAATGTCTTTCGGAAAGGATGTATGATGGGGAAGGAAAACTGATCGACCGGTCTTACTGCTGTTCGCGTTTCAGCATTTACTATCCCGGAGTCTGCGATTTGCCTGCATACAACCATCATCCTGACGAGACCTTCCGAGGCAGAAACGCAGAACAGATTAGATTCAAGAAGGGTGACATCGTAGAAGTATATCGTGGCGATGAGGTAAAACTTGCCATCGTTGTCGGAACTCCGCTTACCACCGAATGGATCTGGGAGAGAAACCAGGCTGCCAAGGATAAAAGGGGATTGGATGAACTGCCATACGATGAAACGGATGACAGCTATACCGTGATAGATGGTCCCGGCTACGAATACCACGACCACGTTCCGTCGCTGTATGTCTTCGCCCCTCACTATCATGTGCCGCTCTATCTTCAGAGACGATTCAAGGGGTATTTGGAAAAGGCTGAGAAAAAGCAGAAAGAAGAGGAGGAGAAAGACAGGATTTTCCGCCAGGCTCACGATTGCTGCTTCAGCAACAAGGAACAGATTGAGAAGTCAGAAAAATGCGGCTGCTTCAGCTGCTGCGAAATCTTCACGCCATCCGAAATCACAGATTACTTCCCTGATGAGCCGCCTACAGCCGAATGTCCCTTCTGCCATATCGACTCCGTAATAGGTGATGCCTCCGGCTTCCCTATCACCAAGGATTTCTTGAAGAAAATGAAGAAGAGATGGTTCTAGGCAAAACAAGAAAAATCGCCCTAACTACCTGTTTTTATACAGTTAGAGGGGTGCTATTAATAAAAAAGAAGCAGGATGGAAGACTGGTCCACCCTGCTATTTTTATTAGAATACCTTTACGAAACGGTCGATATCGATAGAAAGGCCTACTGAGAAGGTGCGGCCGGTGGTCATCGCAGAACTCCAATAATAGTTCTTTGGCGTATAACCGAAAAGATTATCTACCGTGAAATTCAGATTGACGGCATCCAGGAATCGCTGCTGAAGCGTGAACTTCCACAACTGATAACTGCGGTCATGCTTCTTGATGTTCGTATCAGGAGCAGACAGGTATCTGCCTGACAGAGCGGCATTGATGCGATAGAACGAACAGAGCTGACGGTCGTAGTCGAGACGCCAGGTTGCAGAATGCGGACGAGGCTGGGAGAACTGGGAATCTACACTTCTGCCACCCACATGGAGATAACTGTAGTCGAGTTTCACACCGAGTCCCATATCCGAACGGTACTGGGCACTGAAGTCGATGCCGCTCACCTCTACTCCATCCTCGTTGCAATAACGCGAAGCCACATCCGGCTGACCGGTTCCCGGGGTATAATCGGCATAATCCTCGGTAGTGATGCGCTTATCATACTTATTATAATAGCCCATCAGGGTAAGACTATACTGACCGGTAAAGAAGCCAGCATTCTTCACCCTTCCGGTATGCTCCAGCGCCAGGTTGTAGTTGTCGCTCTTCTCCGGCTTCAGATCCGGATTACCGTAAATCATCTGCATACCTGCCATATCAAAGTTCATATACATCTCCTTGAGCGTTGGGGCACGGAATCCGCCGGCATAGTTGGCACGGATGGAGAAACCCTTCCACTTGGTCATCAGAGCCAGACGACCGGTAGTGGCATGCTGGCTAGATGCGGAGAAGTAATCATGACGAAGACTTGCCACGATGTTCAACCACTGCAAAGGATTGTAATCGAACTGGGCGAAGGCATCACATGAATTCTGATTCTTTGATTCATTATCCTCAAACTGATAGGTGGTAAGATAATCGTTCAAGAAATCTGCACCTACCGTCAATGTATTCTTGCCGAAGATATGGGAATAGAGGGCACGGACGGTGTTCTGACGGTTGGTATAATCGTGGTCGTGAGTACGCTCATCATTCACATATCGAGCCTTGTCATACTGGTCGAAGCCGTAAGAAATCTCCAGATTATCATTCCCCGAAAGATTCATCACGGTCTTCAGTCCGGCAGAATAATCCATGTAATGATCATCATAGTTGCTGCGCTTGCTGATACGATTGAAATAACCGCCACGACCTATCAGTTTTACCTTATCAGAGAGCTTGTAGGTAAGACGCTCCTTCACATTGAAGGTCTCTCCACCATAGATATGGAGGATGTTGGATTCTGTATCGAAAGGACTGGTGAGCTGAACCTCATCCGATGTGGTGCGCTGGATGCTGGTCTGCGAATTCCATTTTCCGGCATTGAAGCTGAAGCTTCCACCGTGGCGCCACTCCTTGTTGAAGTCGTTGTAGCGGGTATTGACATTGGCAGTCCAAGGTTCGCTGTTTTCACGGGAGATGATATTGACAACTCCGGCTACGGCATTGGCGCCATAGAGCGCCGAAGCAGCCCCCTTTACAATCTCGATACGTCCTACATTATCCAAGTTCAGACGACTATAATCTACATTATCCATGGTTTCACCAGCCAATCGCTCGCCATCTACGAGGAAGAGCACGGCATTTCCACCGAAACCATTCATGTTGAGAGAAGTCTCCTGATTCATGGCATAGCCGAATTCCAGACCCGGCATCTGCTCGGTGAGGAGGTCCTGGATATTGGTAGCATCAGCTATCTTGATATCATTGGCGGTAATCAGACGGGTTACCACAGGAGCATCCTTCAAAGCCTTCGGAGTTCGGGTTGCGGTAACTACCACCTGATCGAGGGCAGTAGCATCCGGTTGAAGGCGAAGCACATGCTGGTCACCTTTTCTCTCATCCGCTTTCAGTACGAAAGTCTGAGTCTGATAGCCCACAAAACTCACCTTCACTCTCACCGCTCCATCCTTGCTGTAAGGAATGCGGAAATATCCGTCTTCATCAGTTGTTACCCCACTCTTTGCATGCAAAATCTGGACGGTAGCACCCGCCAGAGGTGCGCCCGAATCATCGAGCACCCTACCCACGACATCGCCCTGGGTTTCGGCTTTCAGATTCAGGCACAATCCGCAAAGGATCAGGAATAGTGCGAATATCTTTTGTTTCATCGACAATTACTTCTTTGTTGCATTTGAAGAACAGTTCATGATAAAAGGCATTTTACCATACTGTAAAACAAAAGTAATCTGCATTTTACCATCTTTTATAGTTGCTTTTATAGCAGTTTTAGAAAGACCTTTGCCATTTTCCAATGTTTGATCAAAACTGGTTTCAGGAATAGAATAAGTACCATTTGACTCTGTTACAGCAAGATTCTTCACTGTAATTGAAGGTAAAGCCATAGGTGCAGATCCAAATGCAGGAAGGATGATATTTACATGACTATCATCAACTTTTTCCAACTTAAAAGTTGCATTCTCCAATGGGTCCATATCACCCTGACCTGCCAAAGCAATAGACATTGTTTCACCAACGTAAGTACCAACAACCTGTTCTGCTGTTGCTGAAGAGCCAGCACCATTATTGTCATCATCATCACTGCTGCAAGAGCTGAATGCTACACACATAGAAACCAAAGCCAACATCATGGCCATCATTGTCTTAAACTTTTTCATTTTTCTTTATTTTTCTTTTAGTTACAATAATATTTTCTGTTTGAGGGGATTTGCAATCCCCGATTATTTATCTTCCGGAACATAGATGATTTCGCCATTCTCCAGCTGGTAAGCAATGCCTACCTTCTTTCCCTTGTTGCCCGACTTCTTACTCTGATCTTCTGAAGGAGTATAGCGATTTATCTTCTGTCCATCCTTGGTAATGATTTCCATATTCTCCTTGCCATGGTTCTTCACCATCGTGAAGTTATCCTTGCTGAACATTTCCGTCATATTATAGCGCGAAACGAGTGCCACCATCAGGGCAAGGGCAAACACCATCGCCACATCGAAGAGGTTGCTCACTACGCTCATCGGATCATCATCCTCGCCATCATGCGCAAGCCTATTTCTGCGTCTCTGTCTCATAAATTATTTATCTTTAGTTTTTACCTTTAAAAGCCATTTTTACTTTTTTACCTTTTTACTTTTTTACCTTTAAAAGCCTTTTTACTTTTCCTCCAAAAGGTCTGCCATAAACTCGAGGTTGCTCATATCCTCAGTGTACCAGCGGTTCTTGGTCTGCTTGGTTACAAAACCGATGGCTGCAGAGAACAATCCCACTACGGTGGTAGCGAAAGCCACCTGCATATTGTAAGCCATCGAAGCAATATCGCCGGTAGAAAGACCTACCAGGGCAGGACCCATCGGAATCAAGGTACCCATCAAACCGAGCATCGGACCCATCTTCAGGAGTGTAGAAGGAAGAGAAAGATCCTTCTCAACAAACTGGGCATACTGGTCGAGGATGCGGTTCACCTGCGCCTTGCTCTGACGGTTGTCCACGAGTTTCTTCATATAGGAAACGATGACAGCCTGCTTGTTCTTTGGCAAGCGATCGCCCAGGGTATCGATGTTATCGAGTGTCAGGGTGTTCATCTGTTCACGAATCTCCGCCCCCGACTTGCGCTTTACAAGATACTGTCCGAAGAAACCTCCAAGGAGCAACAAGGCTCTGAGGAAGAAGAAAATCAACAAAATAATCACAGGAACCAGCATGCCTGTGGAAATCCAAAACAATACGTCTGATATGTAATTCATCTTTTTTATAATGTTAAATGTTGAATGTTAAGTTGGCTTGCGCCTTTACAGTTTCTGTGATAAGCGCTGCATCTTGATGCGATAGCAGCCCCATCCTATCGCCATTCCTACGATGACGATGGCGATGACGCCGAGAAGCGAGAGGGCATCGAAACTGTTGAATCCTGCCACCGCTGTCCTGCCATTCACTGTACCGATGATGCCCATCAATCCGAGCAGCACCTCTACCAGGAAAAGCAGTTCCAAGCGGATTGGTCGCTCCGGCAAGAGCCATCTCAAACCGTAGGTGAATACCGGCGTCAAGACCAGCAGCACTACGGCAAGCACCCATGCCACTACCTGGAACGATACGCCGGGAAGCAGGAAGATGGTCATCACCAAAACGCTGAAAAGCACTGGGAAAACCAGCAAACCCGGGAAATACTTCAGGAAGATGAAGAACACCCATTTGCGGCGACTCACATGTTCCGAAGTCTTCAGATCTACGTGGTGCACACAGAAAAGCATCGTGAGTGCCACGTCGATACTCAGCAGCACCGCCATATCGAGCATCAGCTTCTGGTCGGCTATCCAAGCCGCAATCTGCGTCTTCGACTGCTCAATGGCGAATGGCCAGGTCATTCCCACGAAGAAGGCTACGAGCACCGAGATGATCATAATCTCCTTCACTCCGTGGAAGGTCTGCTTCAGCACAAAACTGAAGCAAACCAATATCATCATTACTAAAACTAATGTCTCCACTTTTTTTAAAAATGTTGAATGTTAAATGTTGAATGTTGAATTATTCTTCACTGTTAAGTGTTGAATTATTCTTCACTCATCATTTTGCGACGACGTCGCAAATATACTGCGAGCACAACGAAAGCAACGATGACGATGACACCTACTACGATGCCGCTCACCACAGTGGTGGTCTTCTGAGCATCCTCACTCAGCGTCTCCTTCTTCATCACCATACCCTTGTCGCTGCTGTTCTTCGCAGTCTCAGCATCGCGGATCTGCTCTACATTCTGCTGATATTCCTTGGCAGAAGCAGCATCGGTCTTGCTGGCGATATAGTTGCGCAGCTTGGCATTGTCGCAGACGAAACCGGAGCATGAAGGCTTATACTTGTTCACGGTCTCGGTATGAAGCTTGGCGATGTCCTTGAGCTGCTGAGGAGTAGCCTTCCACATTCCCTTGCGGGCACTCTCCATCATCACGGCGGTCATCTCCATCAGCGCTGCCGGATTCTGCTTGTCGAAGAACTCCTTGGTGCCGAGATTGTACTTGTCCTTGACATACACATTATATATCTCGTCCCACATCTCCTTGTCGATTGCCTTTGGCTTCATCACATTCCAGCCGTAGGTATTGGTTACGATTTCAGCGAATGTGCTGGCACTGCTGGCTCCACCCTTCATCTTCTCCTTGATATAGGCTGGATTGAAGATGGTGGTTCTGCCCTCGATGCCGATAGCCTCCTTCACCTCCTGCATTCTCATATTGCTATGGTTGCGATAGTCGGCGAGATAAGCATCCGGATCCTTACCGGTTACGTTGCGCACAGCGAGGTTCATACCTCCCATGAATTCATATACGTGGTCGAGACTCAAAGCACCCCAAGTGTTGCTCTGGCGTGGCTGAACTACTACATCAGTACGGGTCAGCGCTGCCTCGAAAGCAGCCTTGCGAACGGTCTCCCAGTTCTTCTCATCACCATAGTAGGCACCCATATTGTTCATATAGACCTCGGCAATCTGACTCTCCTTATCCCAGCGGTCGCCTGCGGTTACCATCTCCTGGATACCGGTACCATAGTTGCCGTTTACGCCTCCAAAGACACGATACATACTCACCTCGCGGGCCTCCTTTGGTGACATGCCCTTCTCTACGAGCACTCTTTCAGATTCGGTAACACCGGCTTTCACCAGGTTATCATACTTATCACCCTTGGCATTTGCCGCCATCTCTATCGCCTTGTTGATGAGGAAGAGACGGGATGCTGCCAGGTCGCGGAGCTGACCGGAAGTCTGAACCACGACATCGATGCGAGGACGGCCCAACTGCTTGGATGGAATGAGACGCAGATCGGTAACACGACCGAAGGCATCTCTTACCGGTTCTACACCGAGCATATAGAGAATCTGAGCGATGGTAGCACCCTCTGTTTCGATAAACTCGCTACTCCAGAGCGTATAGCTTACCTTACGAGGATATTCACCCTTATGTCGCTCGCAATACATCTTGATGGTATTGTCGCAAAGTTCCTTTGCCTTCTCCCAAGCATCCTCCGAAGGTGTATTCTCCACATTGATGGAGAAGAGGTTTCTACCGGTAGGCAGAGTGTTCGGATTCACAATCAGATCACCACCAGGAGATGGGGCGGTAAAGCCGCCATTCAGGGCATTCATCAGAGAAGACATCTCGTTGAACGGACTCTGACGGAGCGCCTCCGAATACTTGCCCACATTCTGCAAGGCATGCTCTACGGTAGTAATCGCCTGAGCCAGATGAATCTGCTGACGGGTATATTTTGGTGCTTTCGACATCATCATACCCTTATCTTTAGAAGATTTCTGAGATGCTTTGCCCTTGCCGGCTTTCGCCATCTTCGCCTTCTTCAAATCCTCCTGATACCATTTCTGTCCCTTTTTGATAGCTTCCATCATCTTGTCAGGGAAGCGACCGGTCTGCTCCATCTTCTCAAAAGCCTCACGACTCATCTGCGGAATCTTCTTCTTATGAGAAACCTTGGCAGCACGAAGCTCGCTTACCGTTCGGTGGTCTACCTTCTTCGGCTTCGCCTCCTTCATTCCACCCATCTGGTCTGCCATCTGCATCATCATCTGGATAGGATCCGGAGCAGCCTGCATCGCCTCTACCTTACGGGCCATCTGGAGTTCGGCAGGAGTGATTCCTACATAACGGCAGATGTATTCATCAGAAACAGAGGCTGAACCCAGAAGCTGGGTCACGGTATTGCGTGCCTTACTCAGATAGAGACGGTCGAAAAGCTGCTTGTGCTTCTCCACACCCTCCTGAGCACGACCTTTCAACTTATCCACAGCCAGCATTCCGTAGGCAATAGGATCTGTAGCCATCGCATAGACACTGGTACGGACATCATCATTATCGTATGGCACACCCAAAGTATAGAGCTTGCCGGTAATCTTCTCGTTTGCCAACTCTTCCGCAAAGTTCTCTACTCTCGCAATTTCATCTGCAGAATAAGGCTTGTTCATCTGCTTGGCATCGAGCCCCAGTTCACGGGCGATTCCCATCTTCACGGTCAGCGCCTTCACTTTCAGCGACTGTTCGGTAGATGCCTTTTTTTCATAAGACTGGATGGCATCGCTCAACTGCTTATAGGTCTGTCGCAACTCGCTCTCCTTGAAAGGAGGGGTGAGATAGCTCTGGGTCTGGGCATAGGTGCGGCGCTTGGCAATCATCGCCTCGCCCACATTGCCAATGGTATATATATAAAGATGTGGAACCACACCAATCAATCGGTCACTCCAGTCGTTGCTGTCGAGTGCCACCTGCTTTCTCGGAGTATATTCCAGCGAGCCGTGGGTTCCGAAATGGATGAGTGCATCGGCACTGAAACCATAACGTGCCCAGAGATAAGAGGCAACATAGGTGTAAGGAGGTGCCTGGTCGGTGCCATGCACAATCTTGAAGGAGTCGCCTCCCACGCCTGCCATCACCTGTGGAAGCAGAGCCACATTGCCAAACTGCAGTCTTGCCACCGCCAACTTACCGTCATCGGTAGCCATATATTTGCCAGGGAAGGAACCATAGAGCTGGTTCATCTCCTTGATCATCTTCTTAGACAAAGCCTTCTGGGTCCATCCGGCAAACTGCTGGGCGGTAACCAGGGCTGGATGTCCCGACTGGAGGAACTGGGTATAAGCACCCTCGGCATAGGTTCCGAAGACGGCACCCTGAGCCTGGATCATCTTTGCCAGTTCCTGAGGATTGGCAGGCAACTTGCCTACATTGTATCCCTCATTCTTCAAGCGAACCAGGAGATTGTAGAGCGATGGAACCACTTCCATTCCCGAAGCGGTGAGTGCATTCTGACCGGGACCCTTGAAGTAGAAGATGGCGATGCGCTTGTTGTTGTTCTTCTTGTTCTTCAGATTCACATAGCCCTGCACGCTCTCCACGAAACTCTCCATTCTGTCAGGGATACCGTAAACCTCCTGCAAGCCCTCCTTGTTGATGCGCTGTCCGAAAACCACGTATGGACGGATGGCACCATCAATCTCCGGAGTCACGATACTCTGCGACATGAAACCGCCATTCATTCCCTGCTTGTCGTTCTCCCAATCGGTGGTCAAACGGTTGATATTAAGAGGTGAGAACAATGGAATATTCTTCTGCTTCAGGAACTCAACGAAGTAATCGCCCAGTCTGCCATGCGCCATATTCACTACGGCATTCGCCTGGATACTGTCGGCATGATGACCGGCGATAAAGCTCTGCAGCTGGTTGATGCGATACACCATGAATCCCTTCTTCTCGAAAGCCTTCTCCATATCAGGAGCCGCACCCATAAAACCGGTGAGCAAGATGGTAGGAGCACCTTTCTTATATAATCCGTTCTTCGCCAGGAATGCATTGTACTCACGGACGCTGTTGAAACCCAGCTCATCGCCCTTTTCATCTTTCGGGTCAAAATGAGTCAGGAGATAGTTTGGTCGCTCATCCACACGTTCCGGTTCTGGAGCCATGAACTTCTTTCCGTCGATAAACTTACGGATATAAGCGAGCATACTGTGATAATTCTTCTTGCTGCCATTCTCGATGTACTGCATCAGATAATCTGCATCGAAGTTATCTACCGATACGATATTGTTGGCAGGGTTGGTAGCAGCATGAGTCAGGGTCGGCACCTTGTAGGAAGCCTCTTCCAACTGCTTGCGCTGGTTCTCGTCGATTCGGAGACCCATACCATTCACGATAATCATATCGTAATCATCCAGATGATCGAAATCATCGGTTGTGATCTCACTCAGTTTAATCATCGCATTGTCGTTGGCATGCGAAATCTGTCCCAGCGCAATAGCCTGATAGTTGAGGAAAGCGATGCGGGTAGTACCCACCCAGGCAGAGTAAGCCTTCGCCAGACCTCCCAGAACGATCACGGCCAATAAGGCCAGGAAGATGTGTTTCTTTTTAATCTTTCTGATTTTTCCTAATCCTTTTTTCATATCTATTCCTTTTTTCGGGCTGCAAAGGTAAGGCTTATTTAGAAATTGTACAATACCGAGAAATTGTGATTTTCACATTTTTTATACTTAGAAGTTGGTATCAGGTTAAACGAATTGATATAGTCTGTACTAATAAATAAGTAGTGTTTTCAGGACTTTTTCTTTCATTTCAGCCCTCAAAAAGAGGAATTATTCCGAAATATGCAGAAAGAGCGTAATCACCATTACGGCAATCACGCTCTTTCTACTTATAAACATAAAACATTACAATGATGAAAGAAAAGCTTAGCAAACCTTCTTCTTCCGCTCACAATAGCGTTCGCATTGGGCACAGATGTCATATCCCAGCATGGCACCCAAGATGAAATCCTCTTCCGGTGTAAGCTGGCACAACGGTTTGGTGATTATCATGCGGATAGCATCCAGGCATTCCTTCTTACCAAAGAAGAGATTCAGACGGTCGTTGCCAACCGGCTGGATGATATAATCAATGTTCTGACGCTCTAATCTAGTTATGGCAAAAGACTCATATTTCTTGTTGAAGGTGTAGAGCACCAGGCGGCGCACGCCCTTCTTATATTCATATATATGATTCATCAGAACCTTCAAATCTACTGGTGTTGCGATTTCCTGCTGCATACTATCCGAATTTATCTGTTTTTAAACCAAGAATCAGAGAATTCCATCATTCTCCAATTCTTGAAAAATATTTTAGAAAAAATTATAGCGATGGTTTGATGTCCTCGAGCCAGGCATCGATACGCTCCTCTGTCTTGTCGTCCTCGTTCACCTCGTCGAGTGCGAGTCCCAGGAACTTGTCGCCATCAATCGCCTCACTGTCATCATAGGTGTATCCGTCTGTAGAAACGCCAGGCAATACGGTAGCGCCAGCCTCAACGGCAGCATCATAGAGTTCCTTCATGCCGCCACAGAATGTATCAGGGTAAGACTCGCTGTCGCCACAACCAAACAGGGCCACGGTCTTGCCAGCCAAGCCGGCACTCTTCAATGTCTTCACGCCATCATACCAATCATCCTGCATCTCACCGGCACCCCAGGTAGAAGTACCGAGAAGAAGATTCTCATGACTTGTGATAGTAGCGTCATCGATGTTAGCTACATCTACAGCTTCCACGCCCAACTTAGAGGCGATGGTTTCGGCAATCGACTGGCATGAGCCAGTAGAAGAGCCATAAATTACGATTGTTGTTTTCATTTGTCTATCTTACTTTTAGTTACATTTATTTTCGGGTGCAAAGATACATCCTTTTTCCATCATCTGCAATACCTAAAAATGATGGTTTCGCAGAAATACCTAAATATGGGGATAGATAAAAAGTTTTAGGACGATTCATCCTAAAACTTTCTTAAATGCATAAGGGTGTGTCATAAATCCATGACACACCCTCTTCTGTTATTTGTCAATTTCAGCACGTATGAACATACCTTTATAGCTGTAATAGAGGTCGTAACCAGAAATATCAATTTCATATCCGCCAACCTCTTTTTCAATTTTGTAAGGCTTCAAATCAGGATATTTCTTTGCAATATCCTCAGCTATGACAGTAGGAATAATGCCTACAGGGATCTCAGAGTATTTGCACTCAACACTCGTCCACTCTCCCTTCTCATTAAACTCCACTTTAGAGCCATCACTGAGCAATACTTCATATTCCCAAAAGCCATTATCTTTCTCCTTTTCCACACGGCTGTATGATGCATCAGCAAAATATTGCTTTACAAACTGCTGTGCCGACATCGGCAATGCTGCATAATCAAACTCTTTCTCTTCACTGCTGCATGAAACTGAAAAAACTACAAGTAACATCGCAAAGAATGCAGTAATAAATGTTCGTTTCATTTTCATAATGTTATCATTTAAAATTACTATATTTATACCATAATCTCTAGAACCAATATCTATGATACAGATTCGAAATCTATCAGCCACAAATATAATAGTTTTACTTTAAACTACAATGATTTCAAACTCAAATTAACTATAATTCAATGTTTTTTTATTTTTCCATTTGTTCTACTGCCATAGTTCTTAGTTGTTAGGCTTATTCAGGTTACAATAGATATTGCATAGATAGAAATTACAAGGTAGACTTTTAGGTTCGGTTTTTGAAAGTGAGTCCTGCTGGCAGTAATGCCGGCAGGATTCTGCGTTATTATACTCTAATGCAGACTGCGCTTACTTAAATTCTTCAATCTACGGGCAAACTCAGGTGCAACCTCTATCCTATAACTCATTAAGCAAATCCTCCGCAGGAATAAAAACCATTTTTCCTTCGCGATGAAGCTTCAATTCCGTAAAGGCCTGATTGATACTAGCAAGGGCTTCTTCCAAATAGCTCTCGTCATTAGAAAGTACGCCCAAGCTATTATAAATATCAGTATTCAATTGCATCACATTCATTATCGAATCCTTTCTTTTAGCGATACATTGCGTAGAAATCCTGCACCTTGTCATGAAGCATAGAAGCATAGAGAAGACCATTCCTCCATTCTTCAGGAATTTGGTCTATTCCAAATTTAGCACCCAGGATAGCTCCTGCTACTGCTGCATTTGTATCCGCATCTCCTCCTGATAAAACAATCTTCAGAATACCCTCTTTATACGAGGTTGCATGCCAATAAGCCCATAGGGCTGCCCCTAAAGTTCTGAGCGTATATCCCATACTCTTTTCATTATCCAGACACAAAGAATCCAGACCTTCATAATATGCCAAGTCAACAAATAGAACGATTCGTTCATCATATTGTTTGGCAATGCCAATCACCTCTTCATAATCCAATATCCTGTCTTCAAAGACAAGAGCATGTATAATAGAAGAAACGACAACGCAAGAGCCCACACAGCGTGGATCAAAATGAGTTAGCCTACAGATATTCTCTGCATTACTAGCCACATTTTCTTTCAGAAGTCCTACCACCGAAGTTCTCATGACAGCCCCATTAGCTGCAGCTTTTTTCTTTCCCATCTTCCAGATAATCTCTGCAGCCTTCTGTGGATTCGAAGTATAGTCGCCAAGAGCCATTACATTATATGTATGCCGACCAATTCCCATGCCTCCGTTCATCATCCATTCCTTAAACCTTCTGGCAATATCAAGAATATCTACCTTTTGACAAGCCACAAAGGAATCTAAGATACACAGCATCATATCGGTATCATCAGTCCAGTCGCCTCTTTGCCAACGACGACGATGATCATCCTGTACGATTTGTGAATAGTCCTCTATCCCATTAGGATAAAAACGATCCACCTCTTGCTTGGACATAAACTCCGTGCTCAGTCCCAAGGCATCTCCTACAGCTTGCCCGAAGATTGTGCCGAGGAATCTTTCTTTTAGAGTTTCATTTTCCATATTTTTTTCATTCATACAACCAACAAATCGTAAAGTCATCCATATCAATCACTCCTTGGTGATATAATCCTTTTAGATATTCCTCAAAAGTCAATTGATTATCAGATGCTTGAATTAATTTATCAATAACGTCGTTCTTGAAATTAGACCTCAATGTTTCTGCCGTCTTTAGTAATTGAGAATTACCAGACTGCTTTAGATATTCCTCTGCAAGTTCTTCGCTAAATTCCTTATAATGAGCTAACTCATACATCATTAAAATACAATGAGATAAAGCATCGCTGGCAGCAAAAACTACAGACGAACCATCTAACACAATTTCACCATTTCTAAAGCCTTCTTCTTCCAACGGGTCTTTGCAGCTTACCAATCTTGGCGGATTACCGAGACATGCCAATTTCGTAAAACAGTGTTCTAAGATAGTTGTTTGAAAACTATAATGGAAAGGACCTAGTATACCATCATGAGGATAGAACGCACTCAACTTTATTAAGTCATCTTCTTCCGCATGACTCGTCACATCTGCAATAATTGCATCGGAATATTTCTTTAAGATATTCTCTCACTTCCTTCGTTTAGATTCTACTATAATCATTCGAACACCTCCTTGCCAAAAGATTTTTCAAATCTTTGCTTAGTAAAAATATCCATATTTTTACATCCGTGAAAAGCTCCTTCACGAATTATTACATTTTCATTTATATTAGATATTAATCGCAAAGAGTCACAACTATCGAAGGCCCCGACACCAATATATGATAAAGACTTTGGGCAAGACACACCTACCAAATTCATACAAGCTGAAAATGCAGAATCCGCAATATACTCAACACTATCAGGAATATTCAAAAATTTAATTTTTTGGTTAAAGTCAAACGCACTTAAACATATCATCTTGGTACCTTGACGAATTGAATAATTATCAACCAACAGATCAGACCCTGACAATAATAAAGTCCCATCGTTACTATATCTTACTCCATATTCATCAACAATTGAGTTTTTCCAAACATCATCAGTAACCTCTGATAACATTTTCTCAGTTAACCGATTAAGCAACCTAAAATATCTATTAACGCTCTTCGGTAATTTTCTTTTTGTACATACCATAAAAAAAATAGAAAGAAGGTGCATTATATCTTCATCGTACATAAAGCCTTGTAAAGTAGACATGATTTTACTCTTACTTAAGTCACGATAATCCTCAGCAGAGAAAAGTAATCTATCTGTAGCACCATATTCATCAAGCAAAGAAGATTCCAATGAAATAGCTTTCAAGGATAAAGCGATGCTTGCCAAAGCAAAGTCATCAATACTTTCATCAAAATCATCGACGGTTCTCAAAGGATGAGAAAAGTCCTTTGTACCAAATGTTGGAGACTTCTGTCCCTTCATGGCAGGAACAAACATACCATCATAATCTACCAAAGTCAGATTTCCATCAGGACGAACCATGATATTGTCTGGCTTAATATCACCATGAGCAAATGGCTGAGAACGTAGCCATGCAGCCATTTTGCAAAAGCGATAGCAAAGCATAGCCATGGCATAATTGTCTTGATAGTTTTCTGCAATGTAATTCTCCATTGTTTCACCATCAATCCAATCCATCAGAAGAACAGGAAATTCGTCTTCCTCACAACTGCTATCTACGAAGATTTCTTTGTCTAAGTACTTTACAGAAGTAATATAAGAAGAATCTACGAACTCCAACTCATCTGCAATCTGGCGATAAGCCTCAGCTCTACCTTCTTGTTCTTCAGTAAAACACTTTAAGGCATAGCATTTCCCTGTCTGTTCATCTTTCATTTTGAACACGACAGCAAAGGCGCCACTGCTACGATATGGTTCACCATGATCATCTAGCACTGGTACCAAATGAGCCAACTCATCAAGATTGTTACTAGTATCTTGTATGGCTCTAACATATTCTGAAATTAACGGATATTGCATAGCTCTTTCTTCTTTATTCTCCTTTTTTTCTATCTTCGTCTATATACAAATATTGCTCACAACCAGCTTCCTTTATCAGTTTAAGCCATTTCTTTTCTTTTACCTTTGCACCCAGGAATCAAGTTAGGATATTTGGTTAATGGGTGTTAAGGTGAACTATCTTTCTTTCAAGGTATGCCCTTTCTCATGTCATAGTCCTTATATAATCCAGCCAACTTTCTTGATTCCATTTAACTATTAAATGTCAAAATTATGGATAAAGAACTTTACATAGGCGTGGATGTCTCAAAGCAGACTCTCGACCTTGCTTATTATGACGGAGAAAGCATTGATTGGAAGAAAGCCCATATAAAGGTGAGCAACAACAATGCAGGTTTCAAGAAAATTGGTTCATGGGTGGCAAAGGTAAGCAAGGGGTTTGATATAGTCTTGTTCTGTATGGAATATACAGGACTTTACACCCAAAACTTTAGACTGTGGTTGGAAGAGAAACATTATATTTATAGGATGGTGGAACCTCGCAAGATGCATCGCTTTGAGCCAGACTTGGATGATGGACTGCGTTCGCTCGACCGCATCAAGACTGACGAGCTTGATTCTTTCCGCATAGCCATTTACTGTGAGCAGAACCACAGAAAGATTCTTCGCAACCCATCAAAACTTCCTTCTCCTGTATATTTTAAGTTGAAGAGGCTTTTGGCGGAACGCAAGCAGACAGTCAAGCAGTCAGTCCTTTACAAGCAGCAGCTTCATGATATATGTGCGTATGACACAGATTTGTCTGTGGAACGTAAGAATGGGCAACTTAAAACGCTCAATGATGCACTTAAAGGCATAGACAATGAAATTGACATGTACATAAAAGAAGATGCGGACATCAGCAAGAACTTTTCCCTGCTGACATCAATACCTGGTATTGGGCGTGTTGTCGCACTTGAAACCATTGTCTTGACCGAAAACTTCATGGCAATAGATAACCCACGTAAATACGCTTGCTATATTGGTGTCGCTCCTTTCAAGAAAGAATCTGGTACATCTGTGAGAAAAGGCTCGTCAGTCTCTAAGAAAGGTTTTAAACAGGCAAAGGCAGATTTGTCCATTGCCTGTTTGGTTTGCATGCAGCACATTCCGAACATCAGAGATTACTGGGAACGCAAGAGAAAGGAGAAATGCAGTGGAATAGTGTTTAATGCAATCAAGTTTAAGATGATACTCCGTATGTTTGCCGTTATAAAACGAGGTACTCCGTATGTGGAGACGGACAATTATCGAAATGGGAAAAACAAGCAACCAGGAGTGAACTAACAGTGTTTTAAGACCATCACTATACCATGATAGAGTCTCTTGGTTGCTTTTGGCACTACCTTTGCGAGGAATCCTCAAAAGGAAGGAACTCCAGACAGAGGTAGTGAACTTTTTAATCTTAGGCAAAGCCCTTTCCCTTGATATAGTCTCCTCTGCCCGAAATGTCAGACTCAGTGCCTTTTAGGGAATTAGCTGTCCGTCCCAGCTTTTAAAAGATTTGGCTTATCCTGACATAGAGAGTTCCTTTCGTAAAGCGGTGCAAAGATATGAAAAATAAATCATTTGTAGGCATTGACATCTCTAAAAATGTCATAGATGTATCTATATTTCGTGAGGACACCAACATCAAAATGTTCCCTCATGAGGTGTTCAACAACACTCGCAAGGGATTTGGCGATATGTGCTCATGGCTCAAAAAGAGCCGTGTGGTACTTTCCCAAGCCCTGTTTGGCATGGAATTTACAGGTTGCTACTCCTTGGACTTGGAAAAATTCCTCACGTCCAAGAATTACTCTTTCTGTATGCTTAGTACACGTATAGTAAAACATCATCCTATGGGGACAATAGATAAGCGAGACAAGAATGACTCTGCAAAGATAGCTGACTTCCTCTATCGTTATGATGGCACGGAATGTGCCAAGCCATACAAGTTGCCAAGCAAGGCTATGCAACAATTGAAGCAACTTGTCAATGAGCGTAAGTTCCTTGTGGAGCAACGGACAAACTTTATGAACCGAATGCAGATGTTTGAAACGAAAGAGGATTCTGCCATGTATGAGAGCTACATTAAAAAGCTCAATCATGACATTGAGAAGATAGATCAGGAAGAGTGTGAATTAATGTCCAAGGAGGAAGATGTCTTTGACACTTTTCAGAATCTGTTGACGATACCAGGAATTGGTTTTGTCAATGCAACAAACATAATTGCCATCACACGAAACTTTACCGCTTTTGACACAGCTCGGCAATATGCGAGATATGTTGGCGTAGCTCCATGCAGTCACACTTCTGGTACCAGTGTGAAATGGCGTGCCCGACCTTCCGCACACTGTAACGGTCAAGTGAAAGCTGACCTGTCTATGGCGGCATTGAGAGCTGTTGAGTACGATGTGGAAATGCAAATGTTTTATAATCGAAAGTTAGGAGGCAGAAAAGATTCTGATACTAAGCGTAAGGCATTGAATGCCGTCAAGTTTAAGCTCATTTGCAGAATGTTTGCCATAGGCAAGCAAAAGAGAAAATGGGAAGTGTTGAACACCTCTGACGACAGAAAGAACTTACATATTGAAAAGTCCAAAGCAAGTGAACTATGACAATGTACCATTGTCTCTTATAGTCTTGTGAGGACAGATACGGATAACTAATTAGGAATCGAGCAAAAAGCTATTAAAAGAAAGAGTTCCGTATCGTTTTTTTTGTAACAGAAAAGTCAAAAAATGTCTTCTTCTGCTACAGGGGTAGGTATGACTATATGCTTTCTGGGGGCTATTTTGCTTATTTTAACACAAAAAAGCTCTCAAAAATTTGGTGATGTCTTAGGAATCATGAGTCCAATATTTATCTCCTTTTCTGACATATGCCATATTGAACAAATCGAAAAGGTCATTACGTTGCCATTTATACTGACCAACCTCTAAACATTTAAAATAATAATCCAACACCTTAAAAAACAACTCGTTATTAGATAATATATATTTTTTCAACTTATACCGTCCATTGGTTGCTGTATCAGCCCAAGAATTCACGAGTTGATACACTATAGGTAAAGTTAATAATTTTCTATGTTTTTGATTATTTTTAATTTTCATTTTACATTCAACAGCCATCTCATTAACCTTAATTCCTACATTCTGCATTTCTTCTTTTGCTTTATTTATATAAAGTTCAAATTCAGATTGCAGTTCCTCTTTGATAGCCGCACCATCAGATACTTTTTGAGCCATAAGAAACAACTGCTTCACATATTCCCTTCTACCAAGACTACAATTCTTATTTGACAATTCTATTAGATATTTCAAAGGCTCTACAAAAAGTAACAGATCTTTACACTGCAACATCTTTTGAATTGCTCGCCTTACCACAGAGAACTTACTAACCAAACTACCCGTATTAGTCAATTCCCATAAATTTACATAGGTTGGGAAAAGATAGTCTTTCACATGCATAAACAAACATTCATCCGTACCAAGTTTATACCAAATATTGGTATCTGGTATAATCCGAAAAGGAACAATACATTTTAAAGTTTGCTTTCTTCTATGGCACAGTTTTTTCTTATGCCTCGTCCACTTTTTATAATTCATAAATTTATTCATAATTATTTTTTTTGTTTTAATGGACTCCAAAACCATTCTGGTTTATCCAGATGCAAAGTTACATAAATCTCAGCTAACAAAATTAGTCAAACTAGTTTTTTAAGATTATTTGTATGCAGAGTAAGACCACTTAGCCTTTACACCTTTTACAGCACTCGCATCTTTCCCATCTGCAACTTCAGTTAGTCCATGAACCTTAATTCTATTTATTAGAAGAATAAGGAATAATTACATTCGACTTTATATAGACTTGCATATCATCTTTTGACAGGAGATTTCCACCAGGATCTAAAACAGCAAGAATTATTGGACGCAAATCCCATTCTGTCTCTCTGTCTTTACCAGGAAATGTTCTATAATTGCATTTTTCCATTGCAGAAACAATGAAATACATATTTTTATCTCTCTGAATAAATATATTTGTATCTTTTTCTGCAACAAAAACCTTATAAAAATGATCTTCAAAATTTTCATTAACTATATAGTAGTCATAATTCTTTTCAAACAGATTACGACCTCTAAAGATAGCAAGTCCCTGATAAAAGGGTTCTAATTCACCTACACTATACGAATATTCGTAATCTATCATTTCATAACGGATATTCCTAATTCTTGTTTTTATTATATATTTTTTCATCATTTATCAATTTTAACGTATCCATTACAAACCTGGTACCTCTTCCGAGATTTTATCCGAACTCTAGTGATGCAGCATCTTTAGTGCCTCAAGTTCATACCCTATTATAAATATGCAACACAAGGATCATCAGGATTGTCATCCTTATATTCCTTTATCTTTTGTTCAAAAGCATGTTCACCTTGGTTAGAATAATATATGCAAAAACAAGTAGATGCAATAGCAAATATTAAAGTGAGTACGCTTCCAAGCCAATCTCTTAATCCCAAACATGCATCTGCTGCTAGAACATAAAGAAGAAAGCCTAAAACACCAAAGAATATAGCCTTTGTCTTTTTGGGATCTTGGTATTTTATTTGTATCTCGGCCTTTATTTTCTCTGCCCTTTCGCGATTTGCTTCTTGTTTAGCTTTTTCAGCAAGCTCATTGTCTTTATTCTGTTGTTCAATCTGCTTCTGCTTTTCCTTATCTAGTTTATCCACTAAATATGTATTTAGTTCTTCCAAAGTTTTTGGAGCAAACAACGCTTTGTTGTTTTCATCTATCATGAAAGCGTATCTATCCGTACCATCCAACTGGAAGGCTAGGATATTTTCGTCAACAAATGCGGTACGAAGCATCACAAAACTATTTCCGTCACCTTTGATAAGAATCGACTTGTTTGCAGGTATATATTTCCAAGTCTTAACAGAACCTATGCCGTTCGTTGTTATCAATACGGTTCCATTCTCTTGAAAGATATACACTTGCTTTTCACCTTCATCATTAAAAACTATCCATGCTTTGTTGGAAAGCACAGCTTTCGCATCAAGGCTCTCCGAGAACCTTTTATAGCGATTTAATGTCTCAAACAAATATGTCTTCATAACCATTTACTAAAATGTTACTCTTGCTTAATATATTAGGCAAGTATATTTACTAGAAATTAAAGATTCATAGAATTTCATTATTTATCGCATACAGCTCTAACTTGAAGCATTCTATATCTTTCAATACAATCTATTTTACTTTTTCTAACAAAATCCATATTGTCATTGTATGTTTCACCAATAAATAAATATGCAGCAGGATTATCGTCATTAAATTGATAACAGTTATTAAAATACAATTGACCTGTATATAAATATATTGAATATTCATTATCTTTCAAAATCCAATTTCCTGAAGTTCCATCAACAAACCCTGCTGATGGAAGAATTATATAATTATTATTTGGTCCTATTATTTTCGCCACCTTTTTACCATTTAATTCTGTGAGATAAATCTTACATTTTGTAATAAGTTCTCTACATTCTTTTTTTGTAGGCATACGCCATTTTCCGCCCCAATTAACTTTTGCTATATCGTACTTTGTATTTGTGATATAAAGTGGTGGACATGTTTCCGCATCACGTGATGGAAATCGACTATTTAAATCTCCTACAAGTTCTTTCCCATCAAAAACGTCTTGTCCAATAGGTTCTCCCCACCCATAATAATTACCTGATTCTTCAGGATTGTTTGCACCAACATTACAAGAAGCCCATTGTACACTTAACCCTAAATCAACCGCTTTTCGATTTTTGATTTCTGTTGTATATAATCTTGGATGCTTTTTCCAATATTCTATATAATTGTATATTACATTCCCAATAAAAAGCAAAAATAGGATTGCGACAAAAGCAATAAAACCTATAAACAAATACTTATCATTACGCTTTTGTATGAGCTTATCACGTTTTATTTGTCTTTCTTTTCTAATTTTTATCTCCAGCTTATATTTCTCACGTTGTAATTCTGACAATATATCTATATTGCATTTTTTTACAAGATACCATTGTATCTTTTCATACGAAACATCTTGTAAACTATTAGATTTCGTATTAATCAAAAAACAAAAACAATTTGTGCTATCTATATTTAACACAATTATATCTGTATTGAAAAAAAGAATATTAAACAAGATTTTTTCTCTTTTAGTATCCAATATAAGAGAAAAATTAACAGGAAAAAATTGCCACTTTGCATATTGCGACTTCCCGTTAAAGGATATCAATACATTGTCTTTATCAACAAAGATAAATTTTTCTATTTCATCCTTGTCTTCATTAAAAACCATCCATTCAGAATTTTGCACAAAAGAAACAAAATCCTTTTTATTGGCTATAGACTTTAAACGTCTAAACTCATTTATTATATAAGTCTTCATAATTGTACATTTTGATAATTAATAAAAAAGCACCCCCAAACTTTGCTCCACATCGACTATATTACGATAAGCCTCAGCTCTACCTTCTTGTTCTTCAGTAAAGCACTTTAAGGCATAGCATTTCCCAGTCTGTTCATCTTTCATTTTAAACACGACGGCAAACGCACCACTGCTACGATATGGTTCACCATGATCATCTAGCACTGGTACCAAATGAGCCAACTCATCAAGATTGTTACTAGCATCTTGTATGGCTTTCACATATTCTGATATCAAAGGATATTGCATTGACTTTTTCTGTTAATTGTTTTGCCCCAAAGGTACAAAAGACTTGCGATACGACCAAATCTTCGCTCGTCTTTTCACCTCATTTAATATAGAATGCTATTTTGTTCACTTTATTGTCTTAATCATTCATGTTTGTGAAGTATATTTACACATCAAGCTTATACTCTAGTATAAATATGTAGAACACATACTATTCCCCAAACATTCTATTATTATATAAATGATATGCCAAAGCATTGACAACCATCAGAGTATGATTTCTGTAATTACCTTGTTGTGAGTCAGAAAGAAGTTGCTCTGCGTTTCTACGTTGAGTCACCCATCTTGCCAGCAAAGTCTTGGTATCAACTGCATATTTCTCCAGTTGACAATACAGTTGTTTGTATTCTAATGCACTACCATAAGACTTAATCAACTCTTTGTCCTGAGTTTCGTATTTAACAGAGGCCAGTGCCTGGTGTAACTCTTCGCTCCAAACCGAAGTATCAATAACCTTCATCTTTGCAAATGACGGCTCTTGCTTATTGGTGAACAATTCATAATCATCCTTCAGGCAAGCCATTCGGATATAAGCGATGTTCATAGGCGCATCTGCTTGACAGATAATCCCCATCGTACCACCAGTATAATAACACAATCTGAGATACATGGCATCAAACTTATTAAGCGAAGCCTGCAACTTGTTCCAGCAATCAGTCTCCTGCTTAAGGCAGTCTTTCAATGTTGGCTGCAATGGCAGACTACCCAGCTTAGCAGAATAAGCTGCTATATTGTTCTTGTATCGTTTCTCTTGTTGGGTACACCACATTGCCATCCCTGAAGTTGTCTCCTCTGGATTTTCTGATGAATCAAAATACAAGTCACCAAATTTCGCGATGATTTCCTTTTGATAATCATCTTCGTCTAATGGCATTGCATTGACACTGGTTGGAGCATCATCATATCTCGTCCAGTCAACCCCTGCGTAAGCTACATTTGTCAATAGAAGCAACAGACTTGACATTGCAATTCTTACATGATGAGATATTGATAAAAATGGTATCACCATAGTTATAACCTTTTTAAATTAATACTTTATGAGATGGCAAAGTTAGTTCTTTTCTTGAATACAGATGTATTACCTAGAGAAAAGCACACCTCCACAAGGCTTGTGGAGCTAAAAGATTTGCTGATTATCAGATTTTACACTATCTTTGCCCCCAAAATTTTCAAACGAACTAGAGTATGGACAGATTAGTATTATTTGTAATTGCGATTGCGATAGCATTCGGCATCGGCTGCCTCGGCAGAAAGAGAAAGATTGGATTTGGTTGGGCATTCGGCTTATCACTCATCAATGCCATTATTGGACTGATAGCAGTATTATGCTCCAAGAAATTGGACGAAACAGAGATTGAGGGCAAAAAGGAACAGGAATTATGAAAGGATTCGGCTGGTTTTGCGTCATCCTAGGCAGTGCCTCCTTTCTAGGCGCTGCCATCAATGGCAACAGTGTGTTTGGGCCAGCATTCTGGTTAGCCCTGGGCATCTATCTCGTACATCGGGCAAAAAATCGAAAAGAAAAATAAAAAATATCACAGAATATTTGGCAATTCTTGCTATTTGTCGTATATTTGCTGCGAATATATAATTCGATAAGATTATGAATGTAATAGAAATCAATTCTGAAAATTATAAGGATTACCTACATCTTGACATTATCGCATTCTCCTTTGCAGGAGAAGGGGCGCAAGGAGAAGGGGGTGGACTTTGGATGGTGACTTCCGATGGCAAGCTATATCACACCAATTTTGCTTATACCATCAGTTGGGAACAAGCCATATTGCTTTGCCCTACCCTCCAGGCATGCGACTGCGATTTATTCCGTACCACGCCACCTGAAGGTTGGCAATCATACTATATGGGAGGTGGCAATTTCCTTATTGTTAAGGATACATATACTGAGATATTTTCTCAGTTAGACCCTTACGACCTATATGGGCAATGGAAAGATATCTTGATAGAGAAAATTAAGTAAGAAATATGGCTGGTAAAACAAGAAAAGTAAAGGCACTGAGGTTCAGGAACTTCCCCACTCAGTGGCGTGGTTATGTGTTCTTCGTGGAGCAAGGATACAATGAGCAGTTGAATCTTTCCATCATCAACCATTTGGAAGAGATACGAAAGCTGCTGTGGAAGGAATCCATCAACTTCATCTATTTCCCTTATCTGATGCATGAGATAAGGGATGCTGCCGTATACAATTTTCCACAGATGACGAAGGGGGATTTTTCACAGGCTGCCACCTCCGACATTCTTCTGCAACTTCTTGATGAAAAGAAAGATGCCGAGAATTTGCCTCCTTGCATCATGCAATACGAAAGAAGCGAGGACGGCATAGACTATGTAAATGCCTTTCCAATATCCATTCAGGAGGATGCCGACTTGATGCCACAGATGGAGAAGCTGCTAGACAAGCAACTCTCCAGTGCCAACGTATTCTGTAGCTCTGTCCCTGAATTCACCTTAAGTGATTACAAGCCACAGCTGCCAGCAGACGAAACCTTTGATGAAGATGTAAAGAAAAAATGCGGGAGGTATATCACCAAGTGAGAGACCTACAACTTAGGGGTGTGAGCGAATGGGTGCTCAAGCAGTATCTCTTCCCTGAGAAGCAGTTGAGCCGACTGATTATCACGGAGAAATACGACATCATCCTGCCCGATTATCATGATATGCAAATCAAGATGGAGCCATTGGTAAAAGCTGTATTCATCCTCTTCCTGCGCCATGAGGAGGGCATCGTATTCAAGAGCCTTTCCGACTATCGAGAAGAGCTACACACCATCTATCTCGACATTTGCGCCAAGCAGGAAAGCCCTGTGCATCTATCTGCAGAAAAGATTCGCCAGAGCATAGATGCCTTGACCAACCCCCTCTCCAATTCCATCAAAGAGAAGTGCGCCCGAGTAAGAGCCGCCTTCGTATCCCAGTTTGACGAGTCACTCGCCAAGTACTATTATATAGATGGTAAAAGAGGCGAAGCTAAGAAGATTATACTAGACAGGAAACTCTTAGAATGGAAATCTGTTGTCATAGAAGATTAAAATTGTTGTCATACGACATAAAGGGTAATGGTCGTACTGCGCCATAGACTTATGCCCCCTCCCAGTGCAATCTAGACTTATTCAGGTTACAATAGATATTGCATAGATAGAAATTACAAGGTAGACTTTTAGGTTCGGTTTATGAAAAGTGAATCCTGCCGGCATCACAGCCAGCAGGATTCTTGCTTAATAGCCCCAGTAAAACTCGTCAAGTATCACTTCATCAATCGCTCTATCCATTCATTGAACAAAGGGCATTTCTCACGAATCTTCTCCAAACCAATGTCCATAGCAACACAAATGCCAACAACTACCTTATTATAATCAGGAATAGCAGCTATCAATCGTTTGGACGGAGCTGTCTCAGGACTATTGTTGATAAGCTCTGGCGATTGGAAAGCCTCTGCCGTAGCCTGCAACTCTGCATAATCAAACTCACTCTCCTCAAAACTATTCAAGAATGCACTCACATCACTGAACAGCAATCCCTCAAACTCATGAAGTTGTATGTATGGAATGAAGCGAAAGCGATATTGCTCAGAAATATCCTTCGCCATTCTATCTATCAAGAAATGAATACGCTCCGTCTTATCCACTATCTCCTTAGATTCTTCCCATCCAGGAAACCCGAACTGGTCTTTGATGCCATAGTAATCCACTAACATGCTGACATAGACATCGCCTTCTTGGAGATGATTCAATATTTGCTTTTTGATGGTGGCCCAAGGAACTATACCACCATGCGAGTGCTTGATGACAGGGGCTTCCACATAAATATCATGCTTAGCAAACTCCACCCCAAGCACTTCTGTACAAAACTCTTGTTCCGTAGTACCCTCACATACTATGATTAGTCGTTTCATCGTGGCTGACCTCCTTTCATTATATTTTGTTTCCACAAATCACCAAGTGTATAATCCTCAAGCCAATGTGCCAATTCTTCGCTATTCAGCCGATTGATGGTTGTACCATCTTCGTTCTGATTAACAGTCAAGACATCCTCTGGTTCAAAGTTACTGATTAGTTCAGCACTCTGAGTTGCAACGATAACTTGCGTGCCCTTTTGTGCCGCCATCTTAATCAAACCCGAAAGTTTTTCGATAGCCACAGGATGCAAACCAAGCTCTGGCTCATCAATGATGATAACTCGTGGTAACCATGGCTGCATAAAGAGCACGGTCAAGGCAATAAAGCGAATGGTTCCATCCGACAAGTCGGTCGGTCCGTAAATCATAGAGCTATACTTATCCTGCCATTGCAAGCGCACCATATCGGCTTCGGTTGGCTGGAAATAAAAGTCCGAGAAATAGGGAGCCACACTCTGAATGACGCGGATGATGCGACGATAAGCCACAGGCTTCTCTCGCTGAATACGATAGAGGATAGCCGCCAGATTTTCACCATGCTCATACATACGATAAGCATCGTTCACAATATGGCTATCAGCCGTAAATGGAGAACGGCGACCTGTATCGTGGAAGTGAAACTTGCGGATTTGGGAGATATAATTAGATAAATCTTCCTCTTTATGGTCTTTTAAACTCGATTCGCTCTGAAACTCCGTTATAACATTTTTCCTCACTAAATCTAAAGGACAAACATCATCATAACAACCAACAACTTCTCTTTCTACAATGAGTTTACCATCAGATTCCAATAAAGCCAAGTCATATTCACTCTTAGCTATTAGCAAGTTTACAGCTATACGATCGGTAACTTTTCTGCCTTGATAGAGTAATTTATCTACTCCACCAACTTGAGCGACATACGCCCCTAATCTCTTCTCATAGATGTTGCCTAACATCTCGAAAAGAGACAAGAAGTTACTCTTACCAGCCCCATTGGCACCTATCAAGAGATTGATAGGATGCAGTTGAACTGATAACTTTTTAAAAGACTTATATCCAAATATTCTTATCGAGTCCATATTATAGTTTCATTCAAATAAAAGCAAAGGTACACTTTTTAAGTGTATTTACCAAATTATTTATTCAAAACTTTTGTTTTACTCGCAAAATTAAGCTATATTTATCTATTACTAATTGAAAAACAAGGAAAATCTTCCAAAGCGACAATACTCGTTACCCTCTTCTCCATGATTCCCCAAAAGTCTAATGGAAAGGACACAGTATCGAACACACCGATACAATACTATCGTCATCTTATCGGGGCATAGGTAGACTCAATATTATATTCTATATTTTGAGTTCGACTAAACGTTTAAAAGCGCAACTAAGTTTAATCACGCAACAAACAACTGACTATCAAAGCATTACCACAAAGCAACTAGCTTAAGTTCGACTAAGTTTGACAAAAAATTCGACTAAGTTTGACTAAACTACGACTAAGATTCACCTCTTTCCATCTATTATTTTTATGATACCTTTTTTCTTAAGCGTAGAGAAGAAGACACCCATGTAGCAACAGAAGAGAACACCCAGGCAGAGCAACCAGCTACCGTTCAGGAAACTCCACAAGAGAATACTCAGGAGGAGACAACTCTGCAACAGGAGACTACAGAGACAGAGCAGCAGGCAAATGCTGAATAAGAATTCACAAGAAAGTTCTATTAAGTTCAATTGAGTTCATTTTGCAATCGACATATAAGAAAAGCGTAGAATCCTGCTGGCTGTAATACCAGCAGGATTCTGCGTTATTATTACGCATTGATAAATTTTTGTGTTAAATTCGTAAAAAATACTTGGAAGATAACTGAAAAATGATTACCTTTGTATTAATTAATGTAAGAATGAGTTTTATGCATATACTGAATGAACAGACACGAGAAACATTAAGTCGGAAGTTAGGAAAAACTTACGATGAGATATTGCAGATGAGTGCGGAAGAGTTAGATGCACTTGTCGAGGCTCGTATTGGCAAAAAACTAACTCCAGCATTCTCTCTCAAAAACATGGTTAATAGAGGTTCTGTCTATTTGTTTTTCAAACGTTTAGTTTCAAAAGATGATATAGACAAACGTTTAGCACGAATTTAAAATGGATAATAGCAAGCAAATTATAGCACTATATGACGACTACAATACGATTATCAAACCGCTTATTGCAGAAGTAGAAGCGAGGACTGAACAGTTCCCGTTACCATTATTTAATGAAATACGTGCATTGCATGACCATATTGCCCGATGCTACTTTAAAGATATAACTCCAGAGCAAAGAAATATCGAAATTCATAAAGCAGAACGTCATGTACTTAGAATTATACTTGACTGCTATAAGTGTTTGAACTTATCTATTCACGATTCGGTTTTATTATTTGAAAAACAAACAAGACATGTGGATTTGACTGTGCTGCAAAACGGCACTTTTTATCCAAAATATAAATCTCTACGCTCTGATGCAGTAAGAGCTGTACGTAAAGCTAAGATTTTAGAAAGTATCAATACTAGCGAAGCGTTAGATATCTATCAGCAGGCCTACAATAAATATAGTGAATTGGAACTTCTCATGGATACAACAGCTCCCGATGTTCACTGGGCTCGTGTACATTTTACAGTAAGACGTGCTTTACAAGTCTTACTATGGATTTTAAGTGCTGTTGCATCAGGAATCATCTCCATAGTATTGGCTGATTTATTCTAGAGTTATTGATATGATATGAGTACAACTATAGAAACTAAATCAACAAACGAACTTTTTGATGGCGCTGTACCGAACACACCGATACAGCGCTATTATATTTTATGAACAGCAGAGATGAAATTCTCATCGGAGCATTGCGTAGAATTCCTGCACCTTGTTATGGAGCATAGAAGCATAGAGAAGACCATCCCTCCATTCTTCAGGAATTTGGTCTTTTCCAAATTTAGCACCCAGGATAGCTCCTGCTACTGCAGCATTGGTATCCGCATCTCCGCCTGATAAAACAATTTTCAGGATATCCTCTCTATACGAAGTAATGCCAATAAGCCCATATTCTTTTCGTCATCCAGACACAAAGATGCCTGTCCTTCATGATATGCCAAGTCAATAAATGGAACGATTCACTCATCATATTGCCTGGCAATGCCTATCACATCTTCTTCCTCCAATATTCTGTCTTCAAAGACTATAGCATGTATTGTTCCATTTTTTATTGTTTATAAATCCAACAAATCGTAAAGTCATCCATATCTGGCGATGATGCTATACCGATTACACCATACCGTTCAGAGGAGGTAAGAGAAATGAAAAATATAAGCCTTGCCATAGCTTAAATTACACTACTTCACTATCCTGTTCTATTTTTTGAGCAATATTTACCAAGTCACCTTTAATATAGCCAATCATACCCATAAGAACATCCTTAAGTGCCTTACGATAATCCAATATTCTATTGATTTCTGCCAAAACCACCTTGATGTCATAATTTGTATAATCAGGAGTTTCGGACTGAGCAAATACAACAATAGCATTAAGCCTTTCTTGGTTACACCCCATCTTTGCACACAACTCAAAAAAGCTTGTACTGCAATCCAACATAATAGGTTTCAACTTTTGACGAACCATACCTCCCAATTCTATCTTTAAATCACAATAATCATCAGGCTCCTCGTCATCATCGTAAGGATGCATATAGCGCTCTCTTAATTTATCTATATCTTCATCAAGAGCATTAAGGCTATCTATAGCATTCATACCAGCAAACAAGTATTCATACATCGCCTTAACACTATCTTCCGAATTTGCAGCAAGATAAGAATACATTTGTTGCTGAATAGCACAATGTTTTTGACTAAGTTCTTTTACTTGCGCATCCTTTTCTTCACATGGCAAATCACTTACTGCATATACTTTTCCCCGATAAGTAGCATATTTTATTTCGTCTTGCAACTGTAGTTGATGCATAATTTGTGCATCTTTGATTTCCATCTTATAAGCTTTCATTATCGTTCTATTAGCTTCAGTAAAAGGATATTGCGTTTTCTTATCAACATCCAAAGAATCTAGGTCAAAACGTCCCATCATTTCAAAGAAAGGCCGATAGAATTTTGGTAAGCATACACCTTCATAATCTTGTTTGATCCATTCTACCAAATCAGTTTCTGACAGAGTATTCGTTTTCATTAAGGCCTGGCGTTGAGTTTCATTTGTGTTTGTGCAAAGGAATATTTTTTCCCATTCCTCAACAGAGGATACGCTCAATACATCCCATGCTTTTTGAAGATGAAGTTCCTGTTTTGAAGGCATACTTTGCACTTTCTCTATTCTCTCAGCCTCAGAAGGATGGTCCGAATATAGATTTGTAAATGTTATCTCCGATGGTTCTTCATCGAAATCATCCAGGCATGTCTCTATCTTGTCGTATGAAATCGTTGTGCATAGTTCTTCAGCCTTGACTTTTTCATATTGTGCAAAAACATCATAAAAATGCGCATACTTTCCAACAGAAAGCAAGCGTCTCCATAATGCTACGGCATTACTTTCTGCTACGCTTGCGAAACTCACTTTTATCATTGCCGAAACGAACATATCTTTTCCAACAATACTACAAGCTACTCTATCTGCATCAAACTCCATTTGGCGAGAAAGAGAATAGTAAGAACGATTTACGAACTTATACATCCAACGCAGCACATCCTTGACAAACACGAGGATATGATACAATAAAAAAAGCACAATTTGCCCAATCACCCCATACCAACCTCCAAATCTACAGAGATTCATCAATCCTCGGAAATATTTATCTAGCCAAGCATCCCACCTATCTTCCTGGAATGCCATATCATACATCACGGTATTCAGATAATAAATAACCGAACCTATCTTCATTGAACTTTGAGCAAAATGCCCAAACTCATGAGCAATTATCGATTTTACCTCCTCCGTATTTGTATTGACAAATAATCCTAAGCCGACCACTAGATTTTTTCGTGTCGGGAAAAATATTGATTGAAGTGTGTTGTTATAAAATACAGAAGCATTTACCTCATTCGACAAGAACACATGCAAAGGCATTTTGCATCCAGTCGCCTTAGCGACCTCTTCTATTAAAGCAAACAACTTTGGCATCTTCTCTTTTGTCACTTCTACTTTTGACGAATCACTCTTATTACTCTTTCGCAAAAGAAATTTCAACGGATATAATCCATACAGCAAAAGAAAACAACAAGGGAATGCTACCAAAAGAACAGTACATAATAACAAGAAGAACTCACCAGAATCATAGCTATCCATGATACCTGGCAATCCATAATTCATAAAACAATAGTATGCTACATATACAAACACACACCCAAAAGCTACCAGTAACAAATAGCTTAAGAAAAATAGTACTATCTTAAACAGAACAATAGTACACTGCTTATTCAACTCGCTGTTCATAAGAATTCTGTTTTTATGATATAATTAAGCAAGACAACAAAACATCATTACCATGTAAAAAAGAGTCTAACTAAATGAAATACACCAAGAATTATCATCAAAATGCCAACTAAAGACAAACCGACAATAATATAATGATCTATCGTTTTAGAATCTCTCAGCCTAATCCAAGAAGGAAAATACTTCCAAAGCAGATACCCCAGTATTATTTGAAAAATTGAATGTATCATAACTACTTAAGATAAGGTTTAATAGCGTCAATACTCCAAGCATAATTTAAATTTGCTTGCGAACCATCATAAAAAGTTCCAGATGTAACCCCTACAACTTCACCATACTCATTGATTAAAGCACCACCACTACTTCCATGATCTATCAATGCATTAATTTGCATCAAATTGGTATCACGCCATTGCGATACTTCTCCTGAAGAGAATGTATTCTCTAATCCTCTAGGGCTACCTATAGCATAAACCTTATCGCCAACACTTGGCTTTTCTTTAGCTAACGGTATATAAGGAACATCATCAACATCGACGAAGAACAAGATAAAATCTTCCTCTTCATCAGACTTAACAACTTTCGAAACCTTATATGCAGTATCACTCCCAACCAGTTTTATCTGCTCAGCACCAATAGCTGTACCCTTAAAAACATGGTAATTACTAACGGCCAATCCATGAGAGTTTATGAAAAAGCCAGAACCTTGATAGGTATTTGTACCATCTGTAGTAAAGACCATGAACACGGCATTTCCATATCTATTAAATATAGTTTTGCCATTCAGGATTTCATTATTATCTCCATATTCTGCTGTAGCAGAAGTTACGTTATCTTCAGAATCAGGAGTTCTTACAGATTCCCTTTCTGTTGCAGACTCTGCACTTCTATTAAGTCTCTTATGCCCAGATTTGTGAGCACAAGAGACAAATAAACACATTATAAGTACTATAAGTAACTTACTTTTTTTCATCTTCAATAATATTTTTAGGAATAATGTGAATCAAAAAACGCTGATTGTTGACTTCATACATTTTATCACGCATTGTTTCAATATTATATCTTCCATCTCCACTACCAGCAATTTGAACCTCACAGTTTTTTCCAAAATTAATACCACATACATCCTTCCAATACTTCATTAAGGAATAAGCTCTCTCAAAACTCAAATCATAATTACGATCAGTCCATGCCTCTGAGTTTTTCGATGCTTGTCCTTCAATGATTAACAGATACTTATTATCATTATGTTTAGATAAGAACTTTTGAATCTCAACACCAGCAGCCCCTAATTGCTGTTTTGTATCATCCGGCAACTCTTCTATATCATAATGCAATTCTTCGAAAAAGCAATGCACCTTAAGCACATACTTTTTATAAAAAGGATTATATTCAAAGTACTGCTTACTCAAATCCTCTGTCGATTTCTGAACAAGTTTGATTTCTGCCAATTCTCGCTCAGTTGCTTCCATTCGTTTATGCAACAATACAATCACCAGAACAAAAAGGACCAACATAATGAAGAACAAACTAGTCATCAAATCAGAGTAACTTGTCCAAAAGAAAGACTCTTTTTGTTTCATTCTACATTACCCTTTCTATTATTTACTATATTTTGCTTCAGCTGAGCCACAGTATCAACAGGTTCTTGCTTTACCACATGCAATAAAGAATCAGAAACAGAATCAACCATTTCTTCATCAAGAGAATTAGCATTTCTCATGACACTTGTATCACTCATGATTCTATAAGAACAATACCCCATGAATAAAGAAGAGATAAAGAACATAATAGCACACATTACCAATAACAACTTTCCCCATGCAGGGAATCTTGCTTCTTTACGACTTCCTTCAGGTGTGGTCGTTGCCAAGAATTCGATTCTCTCTACCTTTTTATTTATCTTCTCTATTGCAATCGAGTTATTTTTCTCAATTTTGTTAGCTAAAGTTGTCAAAGCAGAAGGTATCTGCGAAATAGCTTCCAAATTTTTATTCATCTTTGGGAACGCCTCCAACTGACTAGTGAACTGATCAAGCAACTGCTTATTAATCGTTTTAAAAGTATCAACCTCATCAGTCAAGACCTTTTCCAATTCAGCCATATTAGTTACAGAAGTATTCTGCAAAGTTTTAAGAGCCGTCTTTAAAGCATCAGTCTCGTCTGTCAGATTCTTTGCTATCTCAGCCTTATTTCGAATGAAGAAATCTCTTATTTCCTCAAGGACATGCAAACGATCACTTTCTGCAAAGAATTGCTCATTAAACTTTTCTATAGCAGTAGTATATCCTTTTACACTATTCAGATAATACTGGAAATCCTCCAATTTTTCAGTACATCCCTTCAATTCTTTCAATACATTGACATTCGCTGTAGCCATTTTCATGACATCCATATCATGAACTTTCTGGATGATGTCTGCCTGAAACTTATAAGACTCATTTACTTTAGAAAGAGTCCCTCCCAATTCTTGAGTATTTGAAGAGAAAGTATTATTAAATCGGTTCAGATTCTTCACCAACTTATTCAATGCATCAGAAGTATCGGATGGTAACTCTGGCAACAACACAGATTGCATCCATGCCAAAAATTCATTTTTACCACTTTCCTCTTGCAATTTACACTTTTTAAAGAGCAAGGAATTTAATGTTGTAAGACCAATACCAAAGATACTAGCAACCATTGCCCAAGCTACACCCGTAAGCAAATCGCTCACACCATCAGCTGCAGAATAAAAAGCAGACTGTTGAGCTGACGAATTGGTCATCAGAGATGTTATACTATCAGTAAACAACAAAGAACCAAGACCTATGATAACACCTAACATTGTACCAGCGAGTCCACAATACAATGGTACAGGTGTTTGAGTAGATATATCCTCTTCTACCGTTTCACAATGCCTATCAACAGCATCCTTTAACAAATTATAGTCTATGACTGAGCCAACACTATTGTTCAAATACTTGTTGATGGAATCCTTGATCGATGAGAATATTATATTTCCTTGACCATATATTCCTTTGACAAAACCAGAGTCTCTGTCATGTGATATGTCCCAAGTACCTTTTTTCATAAAGATGTCTCGGAACTGATGCATACGCTTTAAGTTCTTTACAAAGAAATAGAACTGAAGCATAATTATACCTAAAACAATTATAGGAACTATAAATTTCATATTTATCGACTATTTTAATTTAACTTCCGCTGGTTGTATTACTTGCCAGTATTTCTGCCCATGTTGTTCTCTTTGAACAGCCTGTCCACGCTTTACTACACTAAGTTCTGTAGCTTCTTGCAAAGAACCCTCTAAGATGGTTATTGCTTTACGAATCGAAGAAATAGACTTTATTCGCTTAACAGAAAGAGGTTCAAACTCAGCCAAACTATCTGATTTGGCATAATATTTGAAAAACGCCTCTTCTGTTGCCGATGTATAGACCTTACCTATGATTCCCCTATCATCGTTAAAACCGAAATAGCCACTCTTTACATCATTGACTGACGCAGGAGCTTTTTTACTTTCTGATCCTGGTCCATAAGTACGATTTCCCTTACTTACGTTTTCCTTATTAACATTCTCTTTCAGTGCAACAATCTGTCTTTTCAGATAATCGATATCATCTTGATAATCATATACTATACGACTACTTGCTCTATTATTAGTAGCGCCTTCATCTTTCAGTCTATTAATTGCATTTTCAAGGAATATCAATTTATCTTTGATTTTCTCCTTACTTTTCTGCAATTTAAGAATTTCCCATAAGGAAACCATAACCAACACCAAAAGCAACAAACTTATTGCCAACAACACATAAACCAACTGTTTGTCTACCTTACTTTCCAATTCTTTATTGGATTCATTCAAGGATTGCTCTACTGATTCAAGACGATAACTATTGTCTCGTATTGAATTTTTCATATCTCTGCATATTTGCTGTAAAGCTGCCAAATCTTTCGAATCAACAGAGTCACTGTCCGTTTTCTCGACAGATGGCTTTGGCAGACTATTTGGCTGAAATCTACCATTATCGCAAGCACACAAAGTTATACTTGCAACTATTATCAATAGTATTTTCTTCATTATTAATTATCTTCATTAGTTAAACTTTTGTTTATTACTCCGGAAAGAACATTCATCACACCCTTTATTGGATAGAAGAACAGAGTCTCGCTTATTCGTTCTTGACCATTAGAGTCCTCTTTTGCTAAAGTCATACCACGATTGATGAATGTGTCAATATCATCTTTGCAAACATCTTTTGCTAAAGACAAAGATTCGGGAGTTACACCAAAATTTTCATCAAAGTTAAACTCTTTATTCAATTTATCTAAAGCAAACTCAAAGAATTTCTCCACAGCCTCTTTTGTCTTGCTGATATAGTTGGCATTTATCGAATCATAAGTGTCATCATTACCAACAAAAGAAGTACCATCGCCCTTCAAAATCACCACCTTATCCCTGTCTTCATCCAAAGGTTGATTAGTTACCAAAGCACCCTTGCAAGTGGCCTGCTTTGGAGAAGACGCAGCATCTCCTAAGCCGAGTATTTCCAACTTGCCCTCAGTACCATCAACACCTAGCAATTGGAATATCTTACAAGTAAACTTTGCCAACAATCGATTTTCAGGTGTGATAACACGCAAGATTTTACTTCCGTTTCCACTAAACGAGATATGACGTGGCATAGGCATACTCTTCAACTTCAATATCTGGGCAATGTGGTATATTATAGCTGTATAGAATATGATAAAGACTATTTTGAAGTTCTCATCATCACGCAACAGCACGTCAAAATCAATTACGCTTCTATCCAAATTTGCAGCAGCAGGATTTTCTGGCAAAGAGAAGAAGAAAGAGGCTATATTCGAAGGTTTAGTATTGGTATCCAAAATCTTCTTCAGTTCATCAATATCCTTTATTTTATCTTCCACCACTTTCTTGAAATAGTCAATAATTCCATTATGAAGGCTTTCATCCAATGAGCTTTCAAATAGGTCATTAGAAGCAAACTTGAAAGATGTAACATTCTGCAATTCTCCATTCTTGGCAAAAGCAATATCCGTAGTACCTCCACCAATATCAATACTAACCAAATTGGTTGCAGTGGCATTTTGACGGAAGAAATATTGGATAGGAGCCGATGACTCTGTCATAGACTTAGTTGTCCCATTTCCAAAATATTTATGATATGCATTGTTCCATGTTGTTCGAATCAAATTTACTCGCTTTGGGGACATACTGATTGGATAAAACCATGTGATATCCGTTTGCTGCAAATTACCACCATTCATGACAACTTTATTGCGCAACATCAGCATCAAACAATCAATAAAGACAGAAATATAACGTTGTTCCTGCCCCTTTCCCCATTTTATATTATCTTTTGGAGTATCATTGTAAGCATTAGACATACGCTTATTATAAGCAAATGGAATGTTCACCAACTCATAAGGCAATATTACGTTGTTCCAATCCACACCCTTGGCATGAGAGAGTACAGTTCTTGTTGGAAACTTAAACATAGATTCTTCACCAAGAATAAATGGCAGAAAATCATATTCCTCAAGCTCTTCATGAACCTGCAAAAAGTTTTGAATTGCATTAGGAGAAGTTTCAAACATTTTCACCATAGGACTGTCTTTTACGTCATAGGCAAATGTATGTGGTTCTAAATCTCCATTTTTCATAACTTCCACATGAGTGTTGGAAGTTCCTAAATCAACCGCAAACTTAAATTGTTCCGTACCTCTTTGCTGGGCAAATATTGGCACAAGAACACCTTGGTTATTATTTGCATCCGTAAGAACAATATAATCAAAGTTCTCCTTATACAATGTATAAGTTACAGCCTTATAAAAATCCTCTCCATTCTTATTTCTACAAGCATGAGTCACACTCAATTTATTCACACCTTTATAAAATGAGAATTGAAATTTACGACTATATGTACTTACACAGCCTATCTTATACAATGCTTCATTTGGGTTTGCAAACATGACATTAGGCATTAAGAAGCCTGTAAAATCAGCCTCAACTATTGCCCCCTCGTTACGACTTGGATTAGCCGCATTGCCTTCTCCATAATACAACTTCGTATATTCCACATATTTTACATTGCTATTACCCTTTATAGGAATACGCAAATATACCTTTACGCTCATATCATTGATGTTCTCCATCTTAATCATAGGAGAACCATCTACTAAAGGATTCTGCAAATCTACAGATGAGAAAAACTCAAAGAAGCGTCTCTTTAATGGCAACAAGTAGCTTTTTTCTACATTAGGAGTTCCATCGTAATTTCCATCAAAGAAACTTTTTTTGTTCAAACTATGAGGTACTTGAATAATTGTATCTTCCAAGAAATCACCAATCGTCAAATAAGGATATATGGTTCCATCATTTGGCAAACGTCTCAGATTTAAATCATCCTGCTTATCAAAATAACCAGCACGATTATCCTTACCCCACAAAGCTGTAGTGTAATGAAGATTTGCATACATATTACCCGATTCCACAGGGAGCACCAAAGGCATCTGCTCCAACTGAATCTTAGAAACAATCTCAAAGTCGCTGCCTTTTATTGGCTCATTCAACTTCTTTAGTATCGGATAACCTAACACCTCTACAATATTTGTCTGATGATTTACAGAGACTTGAATATTACTCTTAGCCAAAGGATCAGAGTTTGTCAAGCCCTTTAGCTCATTTCTAAAATCAATATCCAACATTTTTAATGTTGCCTGCAAATATTCATACACCTCAGGGAACAAGCCAGCAAAGCCAGGTATAGATTTGCTCAAAACGAACCAAGCCTTGACATATTCCTTGTCTCGTTTATATAAAGGTTGAAAGTCTGAATCGAAAGGTCTATCCTGTCCAAAATTAATCTCTTTGGACACATCCTCAAGCTTATTTGCCGTACTGAAGAATATGGTTCTTGGCGATGTTGCGCCTATAATATCCAACTCATTCAAGCCATTCTTATAATTCAAAATATAAATGTCCTGTAATTGATTAAAATTATAAGCCTTAGCATCAGACACCATGTACTTTCGCAGCGCATCTGCTAAATAGCGATGACCTTCCTTATCGGAATTCTCCAACAAAGAAATCATTGCCACAGAATCCCATTTTACAATTTCAATTTTATCAGAATATTTATCTATATTAAAAAATATCTCACCAACATCAAGAGTATCAGATACCATCTTATGGAAAATAGTATTTCCATCAAGATTAATTTTCTTGGTGTTCACATCAGGTTGACAAACACGCACAAAAGCAGTCTTTACCAGATCTATTCGGGCAAATGGAGAAGGGATTGATGTAATTTCATTCTTTGAAGAAGCCCCATCTGGATCATCTATACCATTCTTTCCATCTCGATTCTCTGAACTGTATGGAAAAGAAGCACTCTCATGCCAATCGGTGAAAGTATTATCACCATTTTTATATAATCTAAAAACCTTTGACATAACTAAAAATCAAATTTTTCTTTTGCTAATTGTTTTGTTGCTAAATAATAAACCTCAAGAAGTTTATCCTTTACATCCTTACTTCCTAATTTACCAACCTGTCCATTGATTCGGTCAATAAACAAACTGTAGTTGGATTTCAAGCTTTTAACTTTACGAGGAGTGACGTTTGTCACAACATCAAAAGGTTTGTCCCCACAATTCAAGTTAAATAAGTCTAACGACCTCTTATTATTTTTCATTTCAGTGAGCCAAGCCAAAAATCTAGCTTGAAAATCCTTTAAGCCACCAACAAACTGAGAACGATACAAATCCTCATTAAAACCAGAAACTTTTCCATTTGCAGCCAATTCACTTGTACTAATTGTATTCCAACTATGCTTAAAGCAATTTGACATTAGCACAAATTGAGTCAATGGGCATCTTACCATTTCAGTAATTCCTTCATAGAAAGAAGTAAAAGATACGGCATCACCTTCTTCTTTTATGCCCAATTCCTTGTTTACCGTTGTAGGATATGAATTCTTACTAAAATCAACAATAGCAGTTGCTGCCAAAAACTCTATTAGATGAGCATCATTCTTCTGTTCAACTCCGCCCTCATAATTTTCATAAACATTTTGAACATCATCACCCAAATAATAAAGAGCATTAATCTGATTATTCTTGCTTATGTTGTCCTCATAATAAGCCAGAGCTGATTTTGTTTTAGATATGAAAGTTGAAGAGTCTATTTCGCTCTCATCACTTGGCTTAAGTTTGAAGTAAGGCAATATTGTCACCGCACCAATCTCCGCATCATTGATTGTCTGAAAATTCGGAAAAGAATTGCCTGTTCTCAGAGTTTTCAACAGGAGAGGAAATCCGCTTGCTCCTGTACCTCCAAAAATAGAACTAATGATAAATATTTTATCTCCAGCCGAGAAACCATTTGCAAAAGTATCAAAATCGTCAGAGTTGACTATCTGATTTAGGACAACACTTCCAATATTTGGGTTTCCCTTAAAACCAACATCCATCTTCGATTTGAGATTCTTTTCCGAAAAGAGCAACTTCACCATAGCTTGGTTCTCTCTACTCATCGTAGAAACATCCATAAACTTCTGGAAGCTCTTATCATCTGTATCTTTAATCTGCAATCTAAAGCCAGGAAGTTCCTGATTGATAGAAATTCTAAAGAATTTATTATTGTTGGAAGAGGCAAATGTTAGATCTTGTCTAATTCGTGAATATAGATTCATTAAATCCACAGTTCTTGACAAATCTGCATTAGACTCATCTGGATCAATAAAAATTGGCACAATCTCGTCTTGCCCAAGTTGTACACCTGAAGCCAACATCATTGTCAAGGAACGGAGCACTCGTGCTCCCGTTCCACCAATACCAAATATATATAATTTTGCCATACCAAAATCGATTAGAATGGAGAATTAGAAGAATTCTTACTCCACCATTTCATTAATAAAGATAATATACCAAATACCAATATTGCCAACAACATATTGGCAAAACCAAAACACAGCATATCCCCATAAGAGATATTCAAATCGTAGTCTTTTTTTGTAGAAGAATCTATACCTACCATATAACCAAGATAGTAATGGCGAAGTACCCATTGCCATCCTATCAAGAAATTAGCTATAGCATTACTACCTAAAAATATCAGCCAGCCCCACCATTTTGCCAATTTAGGATGGTCAATAATATAATAATACAACAAACAAACCAACAACGAAACAACCAACATAGTAAAGCCTATAGGCACATACATGTTTGTCTGTTGGTCTGGTGACACATTACCCCAAAGGTAATTAGCCAATTCAAGTCCGAACACATCTTCGAACCAGCAATAAATACTGCCAAAGAATTCTCCCATAATATAAAAGTTTTAATTGTTTTTAATTCTAAAATCGATTGTAGCCAAGTTTGTATTATCCTTGTATGCATCACTTACTCCCTTTATCAAGTATTTGATGCCAGTTGTTTTATTCATATTTTTACGAATATCTCTACCACTATCATCATTTACCTCATCTACCCAAGTTGGCATAGCTGGAGGTGCAAAAGAAATGGTTTCAGAACAAGGCTTAGTATTTTTTGAAATAGCCAATGTCAAAATGTGAGTGTATTCAGACCCCTGTTTAACATTCTCTACACCACTTACACTAACATTTCTACCAGTACTGGAAACATAATTCCTAGAGGACATCAATGTAGCTTCTTCTTGAAGAGTTTCAGACATATCAACCATAAAATCAAAGACATACTGACCTTTGACATTAAGATTACCCTTAATCATGTGTTTCTTTAATGAAGTTGCAATATCGAAAGGCACATTAGTTGTTGAAGAAAATGCTACATAATTATCATAACCATGTTGTATAGTAGTCAAAGCAACCTTCTTATTAAGTCTACCCAACAATTCTTTATTACCTATCATCCAAATATAATAAGGTCGTTTTGACTCTATAGGTTCACATCCCTTAGCATAATAATACATACCTTGATAAGTAGAAGACAATCTTATGATTTCTACTCCTAACTTTGGATGTTTATTTAATGCTTTAGAAAAAGTACGGGTTACATTAGTCTGTTTTACCCCAAAGAAATTAACCGCATCACCTTGAGGCACATCCAATATGCAATCAGAGATAAACATTGATACACTATTATCCTCTGTTCGCATTACAATATTGTTTAACATATCAGCAATATCAGAATTGCTCCTACTACCTGCACATTTTGCAAAACTCGCAGGATTCAATGCCTCCTCTAATTTAGCTATATCTGCTTTAAATGAAGAAATCTGCGTATTGATATAATATAATTCAGTTGTATCCACTTTTAAGTCAAGAGCATTTACATAACTTTTCACTGCATCTTTGAACTCTGATTTTTGTCTCATATATCCATCCATACTACCAGAATTCTCTATGTAAACTTTCAATTTTACAGAATTATTGCTTTTTTGAATAGCAACAGGTTCCCATTGCACGAAAATACTACTATTTCCCGTACATGTTACTATAGCAACAACAACTATCAACAATACAACTAAAAGTATTATAATTTTAGCCTTATTTTGCATAAATATCATTTTTATCCAAAAGGCTCCATTTTGGAAAGTTTATATTAGTAAGTTACATATACAAAAAGCGCGGAGCCAGTCTGTTGCCCGTTCCACGCTATTAAGGCCTTCGCATTGCCCTGTCTGTCGAAACGAACAACGCTGATACAACGCCAATACAACGTCAAATCTCATGCAACATTCAAAATGATAATAAAACGTGCGTAAATACTAATATATACAGCATATAGCAGGTATTTAACAAAGTGTGTATTTTGTTATTTGTTTGTTACTTTACCATTTGATTTTATTATTTATCATAGTTAATGGTTCGTAATTGGTTCTTGTTTTGGGTAACAAATCCAATTATTTTTCGTATCTTTGCACCGTGAGTAACAAATCTCGCAAAATGACAATAAGTAGAATAAATAACAAAGTAACATGAGAAGTAACAATGAACCTGTGCGCATACGCTATAAGGATTTGGCGAATGGCACAAAGTCGATTTATCTCGACACTTACAAAAGTGGAAAGAGGTCGTATGAGTTCTTGAAGCTTTATCTGCTTCCTGAGGACGATGACAAGGCTAAGGCTGTCAATACCGAGACCTTGCAGAAGGCAGAAGCTATCAAGAACCAACGAGTGCAAGAAATTCTGTCGGGGAAGTTGGAAACAGTGAAGGCTTCCTTGGAGCATCCTGCTTCTACAACAACTTCAAGCAAGAAGACCGCACGTTTAAGTAAGAAGAAAAAAGTCGGCAGTGATAAAACTGGCAAAAGTGTCAAGGGAAAGGAAAGTGAGGTAAACGAAGTCGTTGGAGCCGTTTCTGGCAGAGAAGGACACCAATGGAAGTTTATTGACGATGACGGTGAGGACAGAGCCATAGATGGAACAATCAAAAAACATAGAGGCAGACCCAACAAGCGTGAAGCTGTCACTCTTCGTTTCAAGGACCTTGCCAACGGCAGCAAGTCGCTCTACTTCGACATATATTATAATGGTGAGCGCAAGTACGAGTTTCTGAAGCTCTATATCAACCCAGAGATTACCGAGGCTGACAAGCAGAATAATGCCTTGGTCATGGAAACCGCAGAGCGTCTGAAAGAACGCAAGATGCGAGAGGTCGTCAATGGAGAGACTTTCACAGATCCTTCTGACGAGCTGAACCAAGTGGAGAAAGTTGAGGAATACACCAGTTCAGTGATAGTTCGTAGTCGCAAGATGCGCAACGGAGACCGTTCTCTCTTCCTTGATATATATTATGGTAAGGGTGAACGTGCCTATGAGTCAGTTGGTCTTTATCTTCGTAAGGATGACAGCGAGGAGAAACACAAGGAAATCTGGAAAGAAGCTGAGAAAAAGGCCAAAGAACGCATGAAGGCATTGAAGGACGGAACCTTTGAAAAGCGTGTCGGCAGAAGAGGCTACAAACCACATGGGGAAGATCCCGATGCCAACGTGGACAAATACAAGGAGTATCTTGCCAACAAAAAGGTAAAGACGGAGATTGCCGTTGCCGAGACTGAGCGCAAGAGAAATTCCAAGACCAAGGAACCTGTGAGAATCCGCTTCAAGGAACTTGCCAACGGCAACAAGTCGGTCTATCTATCCATCAATGTCAATGGTCGCCGCACCTACGACTATCTGCGTCTTTATCTCATTCCAGAGGTTGACGCAGCTGCCAAGGAGCAGAACAAGCAGACGATGCAAGCGGTGTATGCCATCAAGGCACAACGCATCATGAGCATCACTAACGGCATCGCAGGGCTCAAAGACAAGTCGAGAATCAAAATGCGACTTGTGGATTGGTTGGAGATATTCCGTGACGCACAAGTGGAGCGAGGAAGGCAATCAGCCCGAAACTGGGTGAACAGCGTGCTGAATGCAGTGAGAGAACACTCGCCAAACGTGACACTCGCAGAGATGACCAAGGAATACTGCAATGGTTTCATGGTGTTCTTGTTGAACGACTATATCACCTACAAGCACACCCATCCGTCCAAATCCACGGTGATGAACTATCTCAAATGCCTCAAAGCTGCCTTCAACATGGCTATTGAGGAAGAGATAATGGACGACAATCCCGTATTGCGTCTTCGCATGGATGTTCTGAAAGGTGGCGGCACCAAGCGAGAGTATCTAACCGTTGACGAGGTGAAGAGACTGATTGACACCCCTTGCAAGCGTGAGGATATCAAGGCGGCGTTTCTGTTTTCATGCTTCTGCGGACTCCGTATCAGTGACGTGAAGAGTTTGAAGTGGAAGAACATCATCACCGAGGGTGACAAGACACGAGTTGAGATATTGCAGTACAAGACCAAGCAGCCTCTCTATCTTCCTCTCAACAAACAAGCCCTTCGTTGGATGCCTGAGCGTGGATCTGCAAGTGACGAGGACAATGTGTTTCCAACACTGCCAAGTAAGAACTACGACTGCATCCCGGAATGGAGCCGTGCGGCAGGTATCAGCAAGCATGTGACCTACCATGTCTCAAGTCACAACAAAATCTTTTATTTATTGAATATCAGCGAGTTAAATATTTTGAAGAATGTAACTGCTAACGATTTAGAAACGAGCTATATTCTTTTTCTTTCACAACTTTGCAATATACAAAGAACGCTTTGATTACAAGTGCAAAGATAAATTGAAATTTTGAAATACAATTATTTTTGCTCATTTTTTCACTTTCTTTAATGGATTCCCTTGGCAAGCCCTTTGGCACTTTACCTACTTCAAGGTATTGCAAATATATACCGATTTTCGTACCTTTGCAGCCGATTTTGAATATTCAAACCAAGATGAGGCTAAGATATGCTTATGTGTCTGTGCTTTTGCTCATGTACTTCTCAACAATAGCAAATGTATGGGCATCGTCTTCCCTTTCTCCTGACGGAAGGGCTTTCTCTTATGCTGTGTCGAGTGATACAGTAAGGGAGAATCGTGCCTTGTCAGAGGGCGATGGCGACTCTGTGGAAACGCAAAAAGAAGATTCCATCTTTAAGACGCTCAACCTCGGCGAAGTGGTGGTTACTGCTGCCATGAAGGAGGTGGAGATGAAGGGCGATACCACGGTTATCAATGCCAATGCTTTCCAGACTCCCGAAGGAGCATACCTCGAAGAACTCTTGAAGCGAGTGCCTGGATTGGAATACGAAAAGCAGAACAAGACGATAACATATAATGGTCTTCCCATCCATGAAATCAATGTCAATGGTGAGAGTTTCTTTGGCGGCAACAGCACCCTCGCCCTCGAAAACCTGCCAGCCAAGTTGGTGAGCAAAATCAAGGTGTATGACAAGCGGAGCGAACTGGAGAAAATCACCAAGGTGCGCAAGGGCGGCGAAAACTATGTGCTCGACTTGCAGACCAAGCGAGAGTTCAACGGCACGCTGATTACTTCGGCTGGCATAGGCAGGGGCAACAACGAAAAGAAGGAAGCCGAGTTAATATCCAACCTCTTCCGCCAGACTGGCGACAACATCTCCGTGATAGCTCGAAGTGGCAACCGATACATGACTTCTCGCTATCCCGACAACCGACAGGACAACGTGGCGATGAACTTTGCCAAGAAGTTCTCCAAGCGATTCACCCTCTATGGCAACATGATGTACAACCATTATGCCAGTGGCAACGAGAGCACCCTATATAGCGAGCAATATCTCACCACAGGCAACCGTTACCAGAACTCGGCATCCACCAGCACCAATCGCAACACGATGGGCAATGGTTCGTTGGGCATGAGGTGGAGCTTGGATGACAAGACCTATTTTAATATAGGTGGAAACTTCAGCAAGTCGAAGAGCGACAACACCAGCGACAGCCAGCAATCCACCTCTTCAGAAGGCGATGAGCGTATCAACAGCATCACGAGAAACTCGGATTCGAAGAGCGACAGCCATTCGTTCTCCGTCAATGCCGACATCACCCGAGTGTTCAACGACAAGGGTACGAGCATCAGCCTCACGGGTAGTTACTCCGACAGCAAGAGTACCAACGAGTCACATTCCCTTTCCGAGACCACTTACTATCAGTTGGAGAGCAGTCTGGGTGGCGATTCCGTGCTTTATCGCAACCAATACCAGCACTCCCCCTCCACCAATCGTGCCTATTCCGTAGGCATCAACTTGACGCAACCCTTGGCTGAGAACTTGCGCCTGCAACTCGGTTATCGCTATTCTGCCAACCGACAGGTGAGCGACAGGATTACTTACGAGAGCGAAGTATATCAAGACAGTTTGAGCAACTATACCCAGAGTCGGACTTATTCCCACGAACTCAGCCTTTATTTCAATTATAATGGCAAGCGATGGCAGGTGAATACAGGTGTGCAGATGCATCCAGAGCGGAGAAGTCTTGACCAGAAGACTGGGCTGCTCTATGCCGATACGGTGAGGACGAGCGTGAATTGGAACCCACAGTTGAATGTGTCATGGCATCAAGGCAAGACTCGCTTCGAACTGAATTATGATGGCAGCAGCCGACAGCCAGACCTTGGCAGTTTGGTTTCGCTGACCGACAATAGCGACCCATTACACGTTACTCATGGCAATCCTTCGCTCAAAGCGGCTTATAGCCAGAACTTTCGGTTGATGGGAAGGAACACTCGCCTCGGGCTTTCGGGTGATGTTAATTTCAGCAACACCTATAACAGTCAGACGCAAGCCGTCTTTTACAACCTTGCCACTGGTGGCACGGAGACTTATCCTGTGAATGTGAATGGCAACTGGAATATGCGTGCCAGTCTTCGTTATCAGAAGCGATGGAAGAAGCGGTTCAATCTCTCCGCTCGCACAGGTGCCAACTTTAGCCAAAGTGTAGCCTTGGTGAACGAGGGGAAGAGCGAGGAGCCAGACCGCAGCGTCACCCACAATACGTCGTATAATGCCAACCTTCGCTTGGGTTATCAGCCGAAATGGGGAGGCTTCGACTTGCAGGGCGATTGGCGTTATCGCCATGCCACCAACCAACTCCGGGGTACATCCAACTATACCCGAAGCTATAACTTTTCGCTGAATACCTATGCAGAGCTTCCTCTTGGTTTCATGGTCAAGAGTGATGCTGCATACTCTTTCCGTAACGGCACGAACATCAAGAAAGGCGAGGACGACCAAGTGGTTTGGAACTTGGGGGCATCTTGGCGATTCCTCAAAAAGAAGCAAGCCGAGCTTTCGCTCTATTGGTCAGATATTCTCAGCGACAAGAAAAACTATTATCGCAATGTTACGGCGACAGGATTGACGGAAAGCCGTACCTCACAAATTGGCAGCTACTTCATCATCAGTTTTAAGTATCGGCTGAATAAGCAACTGTGAAAAACATATTGAAAATCTGAGATATGTTATGATTTCTCAACAAGACAGATGAGAAACCCTATAAATCATAACAAATTACTATTGCAAATTTCATTATTTTTAGGTATTGCACATTATTTAATAAATATGTACCTTTGCCGCCACAAATTAAGGGTAATATTTTATATTAATTATAAACATTTAAAAGAATAATAAAACAATGAAGATTTTTAAGAATTTCATCGGTCTCGCTGCCCTGGCACTCTGCCTCGGTTTCGCTTCTTGCAGCAGTGACGACGATACACCTTCTTATAGCAATGTGGCTGTAAGCAACTCAGAGTTGATGACTATCCTCAAAGCTAAGGGATACCAGTTTGATGAAAATGGCAAAATGCTCCTTGACGACAAAGCCAACAGCACCACATCTCTCGACCTTTCAGGCACAAAGGTTGATACCGCTGCCTTGAAGGAACTTTCTGTTTTTCCTAATTTGAAAGAGTTGAACCTTAGCAGCAACGGCTATGGTGAGACTTTCGACTTTTCAGTTCTCCCTGCTCAGATTACAGGCATTGACCTCACAAATAACGACATTTACAACTACGATAACCTCGTAAAGGTAACAGTAGAGGAAAATGGCGATGAGACAGTGGAGAATGTTCACAATATCACCAAACTTTATTTGCCAGAGGAAGCTAAGTATAATATTGCTCAGCTTATGCGTTTCTATCGTCAGAATAAGTCTGCCATTGATGGTGGTACGATGGATGTTAAGATGCAGAATGAGGATGGCGTTTCGGAAAAGTATAATACTTTGAGAGAAGTGCCAGATGCTAATCTTAGAACTTATTTGAAGAATAAATTTTCTGATTTGTTTAATGGAGACAACATAGATATAAGCAAACACCTTGGTAATGAGCAGAAGTCTTTGGCAGTTGCTATTATGGAAAGTGACAATGTTGAAAATTTTGAAGGCTTACAATATCTTGTAGATAATCCTTATTGGGAGGGAACATCTCTAGCTTTGTTCTGCAATGAAGGTAGCGAAGGTACTTTGTCTTATATAAAAGTAGGTTCTACACTTAGTACACTCATTCTTCAAGGAATAAAGATAGATAATTTAAATTTGACATCTGCAAATGGTCTTTACCTTATAAGAATGATTGATATTCAGAACTTAAAAGATTTAAATATCAGTAAATCTTCTGTATGGGGACAAAGAAGCAAAGAAGTTGAAGGTGACGAAATGGTTGGAAGCTTTTTGTCTGTTTACAATTGTCCTTCTTTGGAAAGTATTACTCTTCCAAATAAAAAAGAGTTGAAGGCAACTTACTTGGATGTTGAAGTTTTGCCATCATTGAAAGTTTTTGATATGTCTAATATCGTTATGCTTGGTAATCTATTAATCGGTGACCTACCTACATCATACGATTTAGTTTATCCTAACCTCACTGTATTCTATAATTTCGACACATCAATGGAACCTACTACATCATTTACATGTTCAAAAGATACATATAACAGAAATTCTACAAAAGAATTTATTGATAAATATTATAAGAATGTAAATCCACAAAAATTAAGTTATTACAGAAGATTAAATTGCTCTTTAAACAAGGGCTATAATTGGACAAAATAAATTAATAAAAAAGTTTAACAAATTTAATTTAAAAACAATGAAGAAAATTTTCGGTTTAGTAGTAATGGCTATGAGCATGCTCTTCGCAGCAAATGCTATGGCAAGTACAAGTGTTGAGTCTGTAACTGCTGTTACAAGTGTAGCAGACTATGAGGGTGATTACGTTGGTCAGATTAGCAACGTTACAATGAATGGCAAGAGTTATGATCCAGAGAGTGCAACATTTACTCTCGAGGGTAATGTTTTGTATTGTGATTTCCCACAGATTGGCAAAATGCCAGGAACCATTGCTGTCGAGTTGCCAGTCACTGTTGATGAGACTACTGGTAAAATTACAGCTGAGAAAGATGCTGTTGCAGGAACATTGACTTTGAAGATTGGTGGTATAGTCAAACTTTATCTTGATTCTCTGACCAATGCGAAAGTAGAAAATGGCACATTGGAGTTTGACATGGCTGTTCATGGTACTTATCTTTCAATCATTAAATTCCCTGCTTCTTTCCATTTTAAAGGAACTTTAAAGTAATCTTATAATATACGTATGCAGTAGCCTTTATTCACATATTGGCTACTGCTACAGTTTTGTATTGACAATGAAAAGTATTAAACTTTTTGCTCTTGCAATCTTAGGAATTTTTGCTTTGTTTGTATCTTCGTGCAGTAGTGATGATGATTTAAATAAAGAACCACCTGCAGAAGAATATGTAACAAAGGCAAAAGACATTCTTAACGGGGATATAGTTTTATCCACAAAGGCTACCATGAGTGGAGTTGATAAAACTCATTTGGCAAGTGGTTGTCCAACCAAGTTTAATTTCACTTGGAAAGAGGATGGTTCTATGACTCTTTCACTTGTTGATTTTACAGTAGGCACTATGCCTTTTGCAGTAACATTCAAGTGTAACACAAAGTTCATGAACCTCAATTCATGGGATAAGTCAGAACGTCCAGAAGCAGGTTGGGTTAAATTCCAAGGTAAAGATGGCAATGTTACCACTAATGGTGATGATCCAAATGATTGCCAAACAGGAAGTGGAGCATCTGTTGATGGTTATCTGAATGTATTGACAAATCAGATTGAGTTTATTGTAAACTACAATATGATGAATGTACGCACAGAAACATTCCAGCAGACTATTGACAAAAGTCGCCTTAACAATTTTAAGGCGGAGTTTGAGCAATATGAGAAAGACCTTGCACAGTGGAAAAAAGAAAATGGTCAAGGATAACTTTTATATTGTTCATATAATCAAAGGAAAGAGGGATATGCCCAGACATGTCTCTCTTTCTTTTTGCAAGTAAAAAATGAAGGGAAGAGAAACAAGCCATAGCGAGGCTAAAATCGTGTAAGGATTTGGAAAAAATAGAATAGCAATATAAATGAATACAATTAGAAATGTAATGCTCATCGGCTTGCTGATGATACTCGCCCTCCCTGTCGCTGCACAGCGAAAGGTGAAGTTCGGTATCTTCGACAAAGCCACTGAGCAACCAATCATCGGTGCAGTCATCACCTACGCCGACAATGAGAAATTGAAATCGCCACAGCGTGTTGTTACCAACATGGATGGTGAGGCTACCATCTCGGTGACTCAGAGTGGCAAGTGTTATTACCAGGTGGTATCCGTGGGCTATAACCCTCTGAGGGGAACCATTGGAAGCGACAGCTCCCTCAAGCTCTTCATGACCGAAGACGTGATGAAGGTGAACGAGGTGGTGGTTACAGGTTCCCGCACCGCGCGACCAATCAAGCTCTCGCCAGTGAGCACGCAGGTGATCGGCGGTAAGGAACTGGTAGATGCAGGCTATGCCGACCTGACCAAGGCTCTGCAACAGGAGACACCGGGTATGAACATCCAGAAGGTGGGTTTCGGCAACGAAATCTCCATGCAGGGCTTGGATGCCCGCCACGTGCTCTTCCTACAGGATGGTGAGCGATTGACGGGCGACATGGCGGGTAACCTCGACTACGAGCGATTCAACCTCCATGCCATCGACCGCATCGAAATCGTGAAGGGTGCCAGCAGTACCCTCTACGGAAGCCGTGCATCGGGTGCCGTCATCAACCTTATCACCAAGAAAACCACCAAGCCTATCGATATTCAGGCTGGTGTACGCTGGGGACAGATGAACGAAACCAACTACAAGAATCCAGAAAAAAAGGATTTCTTGTATATGTTTGAGAAGAACGCCGACCGCCCGAACCTGCAGAGCTGGGTATCGGCAGGATTCAATGCAGGCAAGGTAACTTCGCAGACCGACGTGTGGTATTCTTCGAGCGATGCCTTCTACATGTATCAGGCTGAGAACGACAAGAAGGTCTATACCCAAGAGGCGAATCCTTGGCTCGACCACGACGTGACCATAACCAGCGTGGCTTCCCGTCCGCCAATGAGCATCGAGGGTACAGAGCATATCTCGGTATCGCAGAAGGTTTTCTACGACCCTTTCAAGAATCTGGAGATTCTTGCCTACGGTAGTGCGTTCTATATGAATACCTACGACCTCATTCAGGATATGACTTTCAGTCAGGCGCGTGACTGGACGGCTGGAACCAAGATTAAGTACTCCTTCAAGGATTGGTTCAAGATTACCGCCTCCCTTCATGGCGACTTCTACGACCGCTTCAAGCGCCACGAGCGTATCGACGAGCGTACCAAAGTGTATAAGAGCCGTATCTTCCAGCCTCGCCTCTCCATCACCTCGCAGAAGTTCGAGGGCCACGACCTCATCCTCGGCATCGAGCACCTGAGCGATGACCTGACGAGCGACCGATTCAACGGCGATGCCTCCCACATCATGCGCACCCGTTCGCTGAAAGAGACGGAGGCTTTCCTGCAGGACGAGTGGACGATGAACGACCACTGGATGGTTTCGACAGGTGTGAGAACCAACTTCAGCCGTGCCTTCGGACTGATGGCGATGCCTAAGATTGCCTTCAAGTGGAGTCCTTCGGATCACTGGGCATGGAGAGCCAACTATTCGATGGGCTACCGTTCGCCAAGCATCAAGGAGCTGTTCTTCAACTGGGACCACCTCGGCATGTTCATGATTAAGGGTAACGAGGACCTGAAGCCTGAGAAGAACAACTACGTGAGCCTGGGCACAGAGTACTCGAACGATAACTTCTTCATCTCGGGCAATGTGTATGGCAACTTCTTCCGCAAGAAGATTGAGGGCGTATGGCGTATCTACGACATGCAGTACAATTTCGAATATACTAATCTGTCGAAGCAGAACCTCATCGGTTTGGAGGCCATCATGCGCTGGCACTTCCTCAACCACTTCACGATGAATGCCACCTACAGCTACGTGAACGTGAGCAAGACGGATGGCGTCCAGGTGAACACCACTTCGCCTCATGCTGCTACGGCGAGCCTCGACTACAAGTACAACAAGAAAAACTACCGACTGGGCGCTACCTTCTCGGCAAGCTACATGGGTGAGAAGAAGTTTGATGTGCAGGACCGACTCTCTGTAAACGGTGAGAGCCACGATGCCTACTTCCGCTGCCAGTTGCCACAGTATGTATTGTGCAATCTGTCGGTGATTCAGACCTTTTATAATAAGGTAAAGGTGACGGTGGGTGTGGATAACATCTTTAATTACGTGCCAAAGACCTTAGGTTCGGGCATCACCATGTTTAACGTGCCAGCCACGGCAGGAGCCAAGGCGCATGTGCAGGTGGAAGTGTTGGTAGATGAATTGGTAAAAGCATTTAGAAAGAAAAAATAATGAAGAAAGCATTACTATATATAATAGGTATGGCAGCCGCAATGACGAGCTGCGTATCTTATGAGGCTGAGGACTTCACTGGTCATACCTTGCCCCGAAAAACAGGTTATAGCACGGGTGTTACGAACGACTGGCTCTATTTTGACCTGAAGACAGGACATCGCTATAATGTGCTGAATCCTAACCAGAGTGTCATCGCCTATATTGACGGCAAGCCGATAGAGGAATATTTCCATTATAAAGGTACTGCCAAACTCGTAAAGTATTGGAGCGAAGGTGTGCAGAAGAACATCTTCGAGGATGCAGAGCGTGATGCAAACGGCGATACCATCTTTACCAAGAATCAAGCCACTGGCAAGTTAACCTATAAGACGGTGAAGCGCCAGGCAAGCAGCATTATGGTGATGGAGAACATGGAGGATGACCCCAATACGATGGCTTATCCTGCTACGGAGTGGGACCTCGCCTTCGATGGTTACCAGCTCCGCACCAACAGTGGAACGAGCGGCATAGGCAAGGGCGGTGCTGCCGACCTGGGCTATGGCGAATATGACAAGTGGACGAGCAAGGCGCAGGTGGATGCTTATCTGGCTGAACACAACATGACTTTCGCCGTGGATGATTCAGCAAGCGTCTATGTCACCATGTCGCGGGAAGACTGGAACAAGTATTGCATCGCCAACAAACTGGATATGAACGAGAACCCTTGGTTCGACCCGAACAATGGTCCTGCCAAGCAGTTGGTAAGCGGCAATCCGGTGCTCGAAAAGGCAATGACCTTCTCTGGTCCACCTCCAGTATATACTCCTTCTTTCCATACCTACGTAATCCGTTCGTGGGATGGCGAGAGATATTACAAGCTCCAGATTATCTCCTGGTATGATGCCAATGTGCAGATAGGTGATGAAGGAGGAAGAATCAGTTATTACTTAGATGAATTAAAATAAATATTAAACATTATGAAACAATTGAATTGGTGGAAATCCATCGCTTCGTTCCTCGTGGTACTCTTTACCATGCCGTTGGGACATGCGCTGATGATGATAATGGATAAGACGATGACTCCTGAAGCTGTGCATTACTCAGCCTTCTTCATGGGGTTGGCAGGTCTTATCATGGTAGTAATCGGTGTCTTCGTAAAGGGAGACACCAAACAGACTCTTTGGGGACTTTTCGGAGGTCTGCTTTTCTGGACCGGTTGGATAGAATTTCTGTTCCAGTACTATGCTACCCGCTGGGGTACACAGCCGGAGATGGAGAATGGCGAAGTTGTGACTCGCCCTGAATACCTCATCCTCCCTGCCACCTTCGGCATGTGGATGATGGTGATGGTGCTCTACATCTTCTCAACCAAGAACGGATGTAACTTCATCAACTGGTGGCAGCGTGTTCTCTTCCGTTCCCGCAAGAACGAGATTGCCGCCCGTCCGATGACACATCATACAAGTATCGTCACCTTCATGGAACTGAACATGATTCTCTGGACCAGCTATCTCCTGTTGATGTTCTGCTACGACAAGAATTTCCTCGGCGACCATCATCCTGTAACTTCGGTTGTTGCCGTAGCTTGTCTGATAGGTAGTTTCTTCATCTTCCGAAAGCAGTTGCGTTTGAGCACATGGGGAGCCAATATCCGTATGGCTATCGCAACGGTTGTCGTGTTCTGGGTTCCAGTGGAAGTGCTTGGTCGCCTTGACTTTTTCAAGGAGATTTGGATTGAGCCGGAGAAGTATACAACCCAGATGATCTGCATCCTCGTGGCATTCGTGGCATTGCTCGTCTATATCATGTTTGCAGCTTACAAGAAGAAAAGCCATGAGTAACAAGAAACTATATTGGTGGAAATCCATCGTGTCGATGGGCGTGATATTGGGAAGCATGCCCATGGTTCACTTGGTGGCACGAGTATTGAAGGACAACTACGACGGCACGCAACTGTTGGGTGCTGGCATGGCTGTGGGATTCGTGGGCTTGGTGATGGTGGTGGTCGGTGTTTTCGTCAAGGGACAGACTCGCCAAACCTTGCTCGGACTTATCGGTGGCATGTTCTACTGGACAGGTTGGGTGGATTTCCTCTTCATGTATTATGCCCATCGTTGGGGCACACATGCTGAGATTGACCCAGTGACAGGAGAAGTGTTGAGCCGCCCTGAATATCTTCTGCTCCCTGCCACCTTTGGCTTGTGGGCAATGGTGATGTTGCTCTACATCTTCTGTTCCCGAAATGCCTGCAACTTCCTCAACTGGTGGCAGACGCTCTTCTTGGGGAAGAACAAGCGACTCATCGCCGCTCGCCCGATGACACGCCATACCAGCATTGTTACCTTCATGGAAATCAACGCAATGCTCTGGACTTGCTATCTCCTGCTGATGAACCTCTACGATCCTCAATTGTTTGGTCGTGAGAATCCAGTCACCTTCGGTGTAGCCTTCGGTGCCTTGCTTTCCGCCCCATACGTATTTCGCAAGCAACTCCACTTGCCATCGTGGGGAGCAAACATCAGAATGGGTACGGCAACGGTCATCGTGTTCTGGATAGCGGTAGAGGCATTTAATCGCACGGGCATCATCGGGAAGCTCATTGCACATCCGAGCGAATATCCTTGGCATTGGGTGGTAATGGTGATAGAACTTTGTTTCTTGGCAGGAAAGATTGTCAAGGATGCAAGGGCGAAGAAAGAAAAGAAATAAGATAGATAATCAGATAAGGAAATCAATGAAGAAAGGAACTTGGAGAAAACAACATAAATGGCTTGGTATCGGCTTGAACTTCTTCATGCTGATGTTCTGCGTGTCAGGCATCCTGCTCAATCATCGTTCACTCATCAAGGATGTGAACGTGAGCAGGAAGTACCTGCCAAGTCGTTATGAGTTTCAGAAATGGAATGGCGGTTTGCTACGAGGCACGCTTGACATTGGCAAGGATTTAATGGTAGATTCCATGAGGAATGTGGATTCTTGTCGCCAACTGTTGCTTTATGGCAATGGTGGCATCTGGCTTACCGACTCCAAGGCTTCCTATTTCAAGGATTTCAATGAGGGGTTGCCAGAAGGTGCAGACTATCGTCAAATCAAAAATGTCATAAGGCTTGATAATGGAAGGATATTTGCAGTCTCACCTTTCGGGCTTTATCGCTATGGAGTGCATAACAAATGGCATGAGGTGAATATGTCACTGGAGGATGAGGAGAAATTTACGGACATCGCTTCGCATGGCGACACCCTTGTAGTGCTCAGTCGTTCCTTTGTCTATACCTCGCTTCCTCCTTATAAGACTTTTAAGCGCATTCAACTTCATGCGCCAAAGGATTATGACGGCAAAGTAACTGCCTTTCGTACCGTTTGGCTACTCCATAGTGGAGAACTTTTCGGAATAACAGGAAAGATTGTGGTTGATGCCATAGCCATTATTCTTGTGGTTCTCTGTATTACGGGTATCGTCTTTTGGCTGAGACCGAAGCGAAAGGCATTACTGCAAACCTCGCTTCATCTGCATGACAGAATCGGGCGATATACTATCATACTTGCGCTCTTGATTGCACTGACGGGTTGGTGTCTCCGCCCTCCTGTGATGATAGCATTAGTGTTAAGCAAGATTCCGTCTATCCCAGGCACAACACTCAGAAGCAAGAATCCTTGGAACGACAAGCTCCGCATAATTCGTTATGATGAGAGCTGCCATGATTGGCTGTTATCCTCATCGGAAGGATTCTATTCATTGAACATCAAAAATGCTACAGTGAAAGTTATTACTTCTGTTCCACCTGTCAGCGTGATGGGATTGAATGTATTACAGAAAGATGCAAATGGTAGATGGCTTTGCGGTTCATTTAGCGGCTTGTTTGTTTGGGACAGACGACAAGGAACTGCTACCGATTACTTTACGAACAAACCTGCACCGAATGAAGCAGGAGCACCATTCGGAAAGAAAGCTGTCGCAGGTATGAGCCAAGACTTTTCCACCCCTGCCGTAGCGGAATATTACGAGGGAACAAACTTTGCCCCTCAACCTTCGAGCATGAACCAACTTCCGATGTCGCTTTGGAATGTGGCATTAGAGGTGCATAGTGGCAGAATTTTCATTGGAACGATAGCCACATACATATTCATCTTTGTTATGGGCATTCTTGCGTTTTGGTGCTTGTGGTCGGGCTATAAAATTAGGTTAAAAAAGAAATAACATTGCACAAAATCCAATTCTCATTAAATGCGAAAACAAACTGATGGTGGCGAGGTAATATTTTTGCCACTATCAGTTTTTTATATAGTGTTCCACCTGCTATAATGGTGCAAACACAAGAAACAACATCTTATTATTTCTTGATAAGCCTTTTGATTTCATTTGATTCGTTTGTCAACTTTCTTGCCAAGCTATCTTTGTATGCTGCTATCTCCACCATTTTATGATAACGAAAGATTGAATCTTCATAAACAGCAACACGACTTCTTACATCATCAATAACTTTCTCATCTCGGCAAACAGAGAAATGCTTTTCGATGTAGCGAATATTCGGGTCGTCAGATGGAAGAACCATTTTTAAGGCTCTATATTTCAAGTCTGCCTCCTCCCAATTTTTGTGCTCTCGCCATTGGGTGAGATTACCCCAAATGGAGATAACAAGAGATAAAGCCAAGCCACCAATGAAAAGAAGAACATACTTTGAAGTAGGCTCGAAACGATGGGTAACAATCTTCTTCTGAGGTGCATTGCTTATGTTGTCAAGTCGCTCTTGCAGGTCTTTTGATGCAGCATCTTGCTCTTGCTTCAGCTGCTTAACTGTATCAAACAAGAGCTTGCTTCGCTGTTCTCTGTTACTTGCTTCTTTCTTGGTAAGGTCGGTAAAGATACAGATAGCCTCTCTTAATCTTGCCAATTTGTCAATAGACTCCCCTTCTTTTACAGCTATAGAAAGGATGGCTTTTTCAAGCTTGCATGTATCAACACTTACAGGGACTGGAATGCTTCCAGCCTCTGCATTCTTTGGTGAAGCAGAAAGTTCATCGACTTTCTGCTCCAATCTCTCAACTGTGCCGTAGATGGCTTCCAATAGTTCTTCTTTCATCTTTCTTTTGTTGTTTGAATGGTTTGTAACTTGCATCAAAGGCTAAAGCCCTTTCTGCGTTTCTTCTTTTTCTTCTTGGCTGATTCATCCTCTGGGAAAGACTCAAAGGTCTGAGCGTTGGCAGGAGCAAAAAGTCCTATGGAAGAAATACCGTCCCAAGGGTCTTGACTGCTCTCCGATATGGATGGCTCCTGGTTGTTCTTGTGATTGCCTTGCTCGTATTGCTGAGCAGATTTGGCTCTTGCTGATAAAAGGTTCTCCGTTCCCTCTAATCTCGCATTCAGTTTGCCAAAGCTATAGTCTCGGCTAATCTGCGTACCCTTGAAGCTATATCCATCCTTGCAGAAACGGATGCCTTGAACCTTGGTTCGCTCCTTGTCCTTATAGACAAACTCCAAGAGAACACCTCGCTTTGCAAGTTCATTCTTGAACTTCTGCCAACTATCAGTGCCGTTCAAGGCATCCTTGACGGCATTGTGAATCTCATATTTGGCTCGCTCAGCATTGCGTAACTTACGAGTATTAGTATTGCTCTTGTCCGTTCCGTAGGTAAATCCATACTTGGATTTAAGAGCCTTGGTCACTTGCTCATTACGCCTGTAATCATTCCTGTCTGATATGAGCTTGCCCTCGTTATTGATGCGGTTATACACGATATGACAATGTGGATTGTCGGTGTTGTGATGCCTTACGATGATGAATTGAGTATCTTTTATCCCCATCATCTGCATGTATTCAAGGGCTATCTTAGCCATGAATTCATCCGTCAAACGTGGCTTGTCCTCGGGCTTGAAGCTCAAAGCTATGTGCCCCACAGGCTTCTTAATCCTTGGATTTAGTTGCCTTTGTAGCTCGAAACTTTGCGTCATCTCGGCATTCGTGCCGAGTAACACACCATCAGAGGCAAGGATTTTCGCCTCGTCCTTGCCTGTAACATAGCGGATGCAACCAGCAAATGAGCTGCCCTTCTTTAGCTTGCCTATCATGTAGCATCCTCCTTTCTGCCTATTCCGCATGGCTTCGATTTTGGACTTGCTTGGCGATACTCGCCAAGGATGGATTTCAATCTTCTCAACAAGTCCACCAAATACACATGGGTTTCGTGGAAACCTCTCAGATGCGACAGCTTGGTAAGTTGGTTGAGGTTGTTCGCCATGCCTATGAGATTCTTAGCGATGGCTACCGTCTCAGCGTTGTGTCCGCTGACCACCTCGCCGTTCAAGGCGGACTCACGGATGTACTCCGCCAACTTGCAGTTGGCTTTTCTCGCCCTCAGCCTCAGTGCCTCGTAGCTTGGCTTCGAGAACTTCACCGTGACAGACTTCGACAGCCTGCGAACCCTGCCTGTGGGCGGTCTTCCGCCCTTTTTCTTGTCCTGTTCATGTATGCTTGTCATTCGATATACTGTTTACAGTTGGTACACTCACTTTCTGCGACCGTCGGGAGCAAAATTCCTCCGCCCTCATGGTGGAGCGAGGCGTTTTGGGGTTCCCAAAACATAACCTCGCTCCCTCTCAGAACACGTTAGTTGGAACTACAGCCTTTCAGCTATCCACGTCCAAGGTCGCAGACCTTAATTCTCACAATTTGCGCCAAGCCTCGAAGTCCTCTTCATAAAGGCTTAGGTGGTGGCGCACGATGTTCTCGATGATGCCCGATACGCTCATGCGTCTCCCTCCGAGGATGCGGACGACACGATCAAGACGGTCTCGTACATCGGAACTGACGAAGACTGGCTTGCGGTCGTCAATCCTTGGAACTTGGAGGAAGGTCTGCTGATACTCCTCTAATGTCGCCTTGCGCTGCTTGCCGCTGATGCGCTTCTGCGGATTCGGTGGCGATTGAGCCTCGTTCGTTGATGTTTCCTCTCTATAGGGAGTTGTTGCAGCAACTTTCTCTACAATTGCTCTCAACTCTGGGTTCTCTACATCATCATAGAGAGAATTACAACTACTTGGATTGGCTTTGTTGCCATACGTAGATGGTTTAACAAAATCCAAATACTCTTTTTCCATCAGCTCCTTTTGCTCAGGAGTCAAGACTGCATCTTTTGTTCTTGCCATAGCTTATGCTGTTTTATTTGTTAGTATAGTGGTCACGGTTTGCACCATTGACCGATTGTCGGGTGCAAAGTAAGTGTACTGAGTGCAGCCATGCAACTGATTGGGTGTAACGTGGCAATTTAGTTGTGGCTTGCTTATTTGCATACCGAGATAGTTGTGAGAACTTCAACGTATTTCTCAACTCATCATTGTTCATGTATTCGTTGCAGTCGTGCAAGTTTTTCTTGTTGTTTTTGGCGTTGAAGTCGGCAAACCCCGGCAACATACTGCCACAGAAATTGAAAACGCTTGTTTTTAGATTGCCGTGCCTTATCTTTGCACTCACAAACGTGGAGCACAGCATATGCGTGGAGCTTTGCGACATATAACATAGTATTAACTTAGAAAAAAGAAAAGTATGGGATTCATCGTATTCGAGGAAGAGGCATTCAACTATCTTGATGCCCAGTTGGAGAACTTTGTGAAGCGCATGGACAGAATCCGTGAGCGCAGTGAGGACAAGACCATGAACAAGTGGCTCGACACGCAGGACGTGTGTCAGACACTCAACATCTGCCCACGGACAGTACAGACGCTTCGGGACAACGGAACTTTGGCTTATACGCAAATCAGCCACAAGACTTACTACAAGCCGGAGGACGTGATGGCTATCGTAGCAGTAGTGGAGGACAGGAAAAAGGACATGCGCTTTCGCAAGCGCACAGGTTAGGCTGTCAATATACAACAGCCACTTAATCCAAAGCAGCAAGTAAACCGAGTAACGTAAGTATCAACAATAAAACGAGACAACTATGAGCAATGAAGTAATGACAAGAAACAGCGAGTGGATGAACCACATCGTGAACCACCTCAACCGAATGGTTGACAATTTTGAACGTGCCGTGATGAACTACCGCCCCATGCTTGGCGGTGAGCGCTTCATGACGGACAAGGAGCTTTGTGCCAGGCTGCAACTGAGCCGAAGAACCCTGCAGGACTACCGAAACAACGGTGTCATCCCGTATATCCAGCTTGGCGGAAAGATACTCTACCGCGAGTCCGACATTCAGAAGATTCTGATGGCTAACTATCGTGAGGCGTACAGAATGAAGGGCTTGTAGGAGAAATACATGTCCTTGATGAGTGGGGTGAAATGAACAAGGCGACAACGTATAACTTACCGAGTATGGCTGTTATAGGTTGTCGCCTCGTTTTATTGGCTATACCGAGTTGGTCGTGTTTGCCGGGTATCATTTGTGTTACCTGTATAAATCTAATACCATGCTAAAACACACTGCGGAGGTTCGCCCAAGTGGCTAGAGGCGCAAAGCCTCCAAGGAACGTTGCTTTATGGCAGGTCTATGCCATTGCGTTCTCTGTAAAGATACAGACCAGTTTGGTGCGGCTTGTCTGCCTGCCGATGACGGACTGCATGATGAACTCCCGAAAGGCTCTGCTCTCAATGCTGTCAATACGGAAGGCTACCGCAATGACGAGTTCAAGACTATACACATCATAGCTGATGCGGTCGTTCTTCCTGACATGACGGCGTACACCCTGCTCTTTCAGAATGCCGTCCTTGAATATAGCCTTAACAGCCTTGCGCACATAGCAGCCGAATACATTATACATGTCGGCAATCTCCTGCATGGTCATCCATACAGTATCGGTCGGCATGGATACCGTTCCGCTCTCGCTGATAGTTATTATCCCTCTGTTCATTTCCCGTCCTCCTTATTTTTATTCTGGTCAGTTTCTTTTGTTTCTCTGCGCTGCATCAGCTTGTCCATGTCCTTGGATATCTTGTCATCGGTGATGACGGCATAGACCTGGGTGCTTCGCAGGTTGGAATGCCCCATCATCTTGGCGATGCTTTCCATTGATATGCCCGAAGTAACCATGTTTACTCCGAATGTATGTCTTGCAACGTGTGCGGTAAGGTTCTCATTTATACCCAAAGCCACACCGAGTGAATGAAATTCAAACCACATGGAATCACGTGAAGAAAGAGGGAAAACAGGTTTGCTATCATCCGCTGTATTGTATAGCGACATTATTTGTTCAGCTATCGGGTGCAAGGGAATGAACGCTTCGTTGTTGGTCTTTGCTCTTTTCTCACGGATGTATTTTCTACCGTCTGCCGTCATCCCGATATGGTGTGGATACAGGTTACGTAAATCGACATAAGCCAAACCTGTAAGGCTGGAGAAAACAAACATTCTTCGTGCCAACTCCAAAGCCTTATCCTCCATAGGAGTCTCCATAATGAGCAGCAAGTCATTTCTGGATATATGTCTACGCTTTGGTGAGCCTTTCTTTTCATATCCGACATCTTCCAATGGATTGAATTTCAGCAGACCTCTGTCAACAGCGATATAAACCAAGCGTTGCAGCCAACAAAGATTATGGTTCGTATTGGATGCACTATACCCTTTGCCAATCAAGAACAACTTATAAGATTTGCCAAATTCCTCAGTCAAATCTTCAAATGCAATGTCATTCATTCCTCGTAACCCGATGAACTCTCGCAAGTTTAGCTGCGATGTCTTAGATTGGCGATAAGAAGATGTTGAGTTAATACGGATAGAGCGCAGCCTAAGGCGTTCACGCTCCTCCTCGCCAGTGGCAAGCAATGTCATCGGGATAGTATTTGCATCAACAATAACATTCTTCAGAATCTCGGCGGTAACGATGCCCTTTTCCTTTGTTGCCTGCTCGTAGGCTTCGTCAATTCTTAGTCTGAACGCTTGCAGTTGTCCGTTCACTCTTGCATTCTTGGCTTCACCTTTTTTCGTGTCCCATTCTTCGGGAGCACAGTAAAGACCTGTTGCTATGGCTGACACTTTGCCGTCAATCGTGATACGGCAAAATATAGATGTGGTTCCGTCTGCCTTTACTCTGCCACGGTTGATATAATAAAACTGCTTGTATGTACTTCTCATTGTTATGTTCCTTTCTTATTTTGTGAAAATATTACAGGGCAAACTTGAAGTCTTTGTTGGCTTCGATGAACTTGTCCATATCCTCAAATAGCTTTTTCGGGGTGACACGTGCATAGATTTGCGTGGTCTGAATGTTGTTGTGACCAAGCATTTTGCTGATAGTCTCTATTGGAACACCTTCTTCGAGCGTAACGAGCGATGCGAAACTGTGCCGTCCAACATGATAGACCAAATCCATACTTATGCCAGATAGTACTCGGAGACTTTTCATGTTACCTCTCAACACTCGAAATTCCTGTGGCGGTAAAAGAGTAGGTCTTGTCGGGTCTTTGTATTTCTTCAACATGGCAAGCGCCTCTGGCAGCAGCTTCACACGTGCAAGCATCTTGTTCTTCTTTCTATGGTATTTCAGCCAAAGGCTGCCCTCCTCATCATGAAAGAGGTTTTCTTCCGTGATGGAAACCGTATCGGCATAAGCCGTGCCTGTATAGCAAGCGAAAAGAAAAAGGTCACGGGTCAAAGCCAACGATTTTCTTCGCTCTGGTATTTCGAGGTCACGAATTTTTAGGAAGTCCTCACGTGTCAATGCCTTTGGTGGATTCTCTTTCTTTTGAGGTAGCTTGAAGTGCATGAAATGATAACGCTCGGAGTGTCCTGCCTTGAAAGCTATTCGGCAGGTCTTCTTCAAGATGGCGAGATAGTGGCGGACTGTATCAAGTGCAAGACCTCTCTCGTCCAAGCAAAAGTCCATGTACTCACGGATAAACTGCTCGTCAAGCTCACCGAATGCCACATCGTCAGTTCCATAACGCTTCTTGACGAACAATACCAATGTCAGGCGAGTGTACTGGTAGTTTGGCAGCGTGCCTTTCTTGTAGTCGATGCCGATTCTTGACTCAATGTCCGCAATGATGGCGTCAAGCTGCTTCAACAAGGTCATCTGAGTGTCTGCACTGCATTGAAACAGATCCTTTATCGCCTTTGCGTCAAAATCCGTCTTGCGCTCCACAAGTGACTCGTAGGCTGAGTTTATTGCCAGCAACAGCTTGTCAATCTTGGCGTTCACTTCCACAGCCTCCTTGCTCTTGCCGTCAAGTCTGCTCTCACGTGGATTCCATAACTTTGGCGTACATGACAACTTGCAACCGAACTGCGCCATTGTTCGGTTGAGGGTGATGCGTCCCATGATGGGAGCCTTACCGTTCTTGTCCAATCCGCTCTTTTTGAGGTAGAGCAGCACCTTGAATTTTTCAACTTTCATCTGCTTACTTTTTTAGTTTGCAAAAATAATCAATCAGTAAGCATTCTCCGTCATTGAAAGTTGTGCAGAACAGTGCAACAAACACTGGTGACAAACTATTTGTTTTTCACCTCGTTAGCAGTGTTGGTTTCGGTAACTGACCGCTAACGGTTTGGTAACTGAAATAACTCAATATCCTGCTCGGCTTTGCTTTGCAGCCAATTGGCAGAATTATAAAATCTTGCTCATTCTCAACCACTTGCAGTTCATTTCTCTCATATTCACTTTCCGTTGCTTTTGCTTAAATTGTGCATTGCTTAAGGCACACGTTCGCCACGATGGAGCTGACCATGGGCGCAGACCTATATACTACAAGCAAACTTCTCGGTCATACGGAGGTGCGCACGACACAAATTTACGCAAAAATCATCAACAAGAAAAAGGACGAGGCTGTCTCTCTGTTGGACAGTGCGTTCGAAGAATAAAAATGGAACATAACAATACATCAAACAACCAAGGACGAGACGACTCCTCGTTCTCTCTTTTTACCCCAATGCAATGAATGCACCTTCGCTAATGGTGTAGGTGGCATTTGCGGTACCAACAAACTATGGCTGTTCTTCAAGGAAGCCCACGAGTGCTATCAGACGGAAGTTATAGGATGCGGTAAACTGTATCACCGCTACAAAAAGGACTTTCTCAACAGCCATTCCTATACAGACTGCCAGTATGCGGCAGGCAAGAACGAGCACAAGAAGAACTTCTACATCATGGAGGAGTTTCTTGAAGAACGTGAGGACTTGGTAGTCATATTCTTTACCAAAGTGGATTTCGAGTATCATGACTACAAGGCTCTTCATCACAAGTTCAACACCACGGAGCCACCTCCAAACGGTCAGTATCTCCATGGTAAACCACCGTCAATATTACAAACAGCACAAGACACCAAACCGAAACAGGACTTTCAATGTTACTTTGATTCTACTCAGTTGAACCTCATTGCGCGCCATGCCAATGAGGTTCATTTGTTCTCGGCCGATGTGTCGGAAGAGGATATGCGAAAACTCTTCTCGTGTCAAGTCAGCAAGCAGCTAAAGGCGAGAAGTAACAGACGTGTGGCATTCTTCTTTGACATGCTCTGCAGCAAGAACTTGATCTGCAAGCAATGGCAATCGGTCATTGCCAAGCATAAACTCATCATGTCTTCATCAACAGACAAGCCACTTACGACAACCAAGCTGTCTTCAGCAACAAGTGATGCCAAAGGTACCAACGCCAGTATCTATGAGGCTATCCGCAAGAAAGTGCAAGAAATAGCAGATTGCGGTAAAAATGACAGCAAGGACACCATCTGACAGATGAAAACCTTGACAGTTAGCTTGATAGTCGGTTGACAGTCAAGCGCACTTCCATCCGATTGGCTATAAATGCCCTTACCTTTGCCCTCCGTAATCAGAAACCTGGTTATGGAGGGCGACCTCGTTATGTGTAACGATAAATAGAATAACGACAATGATTGGACAGACAACAAATCAGACAGACAATCTGCCAAAGGATGGTGCTATCCTACCGCCAACGATAGAAGCGGAGGAACATGAGTTGACAGAGCAGGAACTGGCAGAGATGACACCAATGAGACTTGCCGAGCGCATTCAACAGATGGAAGAAGCATTCAAGCTGCTTGGACCAGTGGAGGATGTGTTGAACCGCATCAAGTGCCTGGAGAAATGGCTCTTTGCAGGAAAAGACGTGCTCACCCTTGACGAGGCAAGCGTGTTCCTTGACGCTTCAAAGAGTCAGCTTTACAAACTGACACGCACTTTTGCCATTCCCCATTACAAGCCAAACGGCAAGACCATCTATTTCAGCAAGGAAGAACTGGTGGAATGGATCAAGAAGCACCCTGTGAAAACAAAAGAGGTGTATGAGCAGGATGCCATACGCTATGTGATGAACAAACCCTTGAAGAGCAGATGACGATGGAAGAAATGAACGACATGAGCCTCTTTGAAGGCGCAGCGGACAATGCTGATTTGTTGGAAAAGTTGCTGAAGGCATCGCTTATCCATGCGGACGAGACCTACCAGACACCGCCACAGATAATATGGGTGGACAACTCGACCATAGCCACGCTTGGCAACTTCAGTGCCTCCACAGGCAAGGCGAAGAGCCGAAAGACGTTCAACGTGTCCGCTTTGGTTGCTGCCTCGCTTGCTAACGGAAAGGTGCTGCAATATACGGCAAAACTACCCGATGACAAGCGTAAGATACTCTACGTTGATACGGAGCAGAGCCGTTTCCACTGTCACAGCGTGATGCAGCGCATCCTCCGGCTTGCAGGATTGCCCGACAACATGAACAGTGAGAACCTTGTGTTCTTCGGACTGCGAGAGTACAGTCCCAACCTCAGACTGCGACTGATAGAATATGCCTTGCAGACGCAAAAGGGCTTTGGCTTGGTCATCATTGACGGCATAAGGGACTTGATGCTCGACATCAACAATCCGAGTGAGTCCGTCCATATCATCAACAAACTGATGCAGTGGTCAAGCCGCTATGACCTGCACATACATTGTGTCCTACACTTGAACAAGGGTGATGACAATGTAAGAGGTCACATAGGAACGGAACTCAGCAACAAGGCAGAGACGGTACTGGTGATAAGCAAGAGCAATTCGATGGCGAATGTGAGTGAAGTGAAACCGCTCAACATCCGAGACAAGGACTTTGCGCCCTTTGCGTTCCAAATAAACAAGGAGGGACTTCCAGAGATTGCCAAGGACTATGTGGTTGACTCCACCACAGCCAGACAGCCGAAGATGACAATAGCCGACATTACCGATGAGCAGCATGACAAGGCACTTGGAATGGCTTTTGGCAAGAAAGTGGTGTCAGGTTATGAGAATGTGATAAACGCATTGACGAAAGGATATACAACTATTGGTTTTGCCAGAGGTAGAACAGTGATGTCAAAGTTGCTGACCTTCCTATTGAAGAGCAAACTGGTGGTGAAGTGTGGCAACAACGAGTATTGCAGAATGAAGGATTATCCTTCGCTTCCGCTGCTTGAAGGGCAGGAGGTGAAGAAGTGAGGATGAAACGAAAATCACTTCAAAAACCACTTCATTCACCTCGGTGTATATATAATAGTAGAACGGACGGATTTTGTGAAGTGGCATCATATTTAACTACATGGACATACGACAAAATGACTTCACAAAACCGTTCATTCACTCTGGTGTATATATAATAAGCGCACGAATGAACAAAAAAATGAATGAAAGATGAACATACAACAAGCAAAGGAAATCAAACTTACGGACTATCTGAGCGCATTGGGACATCAGCCCAAACGATGCAGCAAGTCCACATCTTATTATCTGTCGCCATTGCATGCGGAGACAAAGCCATCGTTCAAGGTGAACTTCAGCCGAAACCAATGGTATGACTTTGCTATTGGCAAGGGTGGCAACATCATTGCTCTTGCCCAACTTCTCTACAATACGGATGATGTGGGTGCTGCATTGCAGCATATAGCAGCGGACATGAACAACCCAAAGTCCACAAAGGCAAAATCTCCCATACCGACACAAGTAGAGACAGACAAGATGGACAAGGTACATATCCAAGATTTGTCCTACCCTGTGCTTATGTCGTATCTGCGTTCACGCCATGTGGATGCGGACATAGGTAAACGCTATTGCAAGGAGATCTGGTACACGTTTAAAGGCAAGCGGTATTTTGGTATAGCCTTTCCAAATAACAGGGATGGTTATGAGCTGCGTAACCCATATTATAAAGGTTGTTTGGGCGAGAAAGACATATCCTTGATACATTCACAGCAAGTTGGAGTGCAGGACAGATGCTGCATCTTCGAGGGGTTTATGGACTTTCTTTCGTACAAGACTTTGGAAAAGCGAGGCGACAATGTGATTTGCATACAAGAACCATGTGATTATATTGTACTGAACTCCATCAGTAGCCTTGGGAAATGCATGGAACGATTGGCGTGTTACACTGTTATCCATTGTTATCTTGATAATGACCAAGCAGGAACGGTGGCTGCCCATACAATCATGGGCCGTTATCAAAACAGGGCAATCAACGAATCCATAAGATATGCAGAATACAAGGATGTCAATGATTATCTTATCGGCAGAAAATCCATTATTCCGCATAAAGAGGATGTATAAAACGATAATTTTCTACGGAGAAAGTCAATATTCTCCGTAGAAAACTATATTTTGCGTGATTTTTGCGTAGATTTCCGTACAAACATACTACACTTTTGAAAATATGTAGTAACTTTGTACAGAATTAAAGATGCAAATCATGGAAAAGCGTATGACAAATCAAAAATCTGAAGGCTACATCTCTGCAAAAGATATGGCAGGAAGAGCTGCATACTATAAAGTATTGCAAGCCGCCAAGAATGGCGAACTCACCAGAATAAAAAGAGGTGTGTATGCAACCGATGACCATTTGGCAAGTCAAATGCTTGATGTGGAAAAGGTTGTTCCTGGTGGTGTGTTGTGTCTGTATTCCGCTTGGTCACATTATCAGTTGACTACACAGGTACCACAAGAATATTGTCTTGCAATAAAAAGAGGCCGAAAAATCACCCTTCCAGATTATCCCCCAATTACACTATGCCATTGGAGTGATACCGCCTTTAACCTTGGAATTACGAATACAGAGATTGAGGGTTTCAAGGTGAGGATATATGACGTGGAGAAATGTGTCTGTGATGCAGTAAAGTATAGAAACAAAATCGGCATAGATGTCTGTACGGAGATTATAAAGGAATATCTGAAACGCAGAGATCGTAATGTCAGCAAACTGATGAAATATGCCTCACAATTGAGAGTTGCCAAAACATTGGGAACATATCTACAAATGGAACTATAAAATAATAAATATGACAACGAAGAATTATGCTCGCTCGGTAAGAGCGAAACTGCTTAATATATCGAAAGAAGAGAATGTCTTCTACCAATCGATATTGACACGATACTTTCAGGAGCGTCTGTTGTACCGTCTGTCGGTAAGTCCATACAAAGAACGCTTTATATTGAAAGGTGGTGCATTACTGTATGCCCATGAGCATTTGAAAGCAAGACCAACATTGGACATAGATTTCCTTGGTCAACAGATTAGCCGTGAGTTGGACAATATCAAGGAGACATTCAGAAATTTATGCGACATAGAATGTCTGGAAGACGGTGTTGTCTTTGAAAAGGACAGCATTAGCGTAGAAGAAATCACTCTCAAAAAAGAATATAATGGTGTGCGAGTGCATGTCAAGGTAGGACTTGACACGGCAAGCCAAGTTATTTCCATGGATGTAGGCTTTGGCGACATCATAACTCCTGCACCCGTTGACCTTTCTTATCCGGTGTTGCTGGACACATTACCAGAAGTTGACATCTTGGCTTACTCTTTAGAAACCGTGGTGGCAGAAAAGTATCAGGCAATGATAGACCATGCGACAGAGAACAGCCGCATGAAAGACTTCTTTGATGTGTACAGAATACTAAAAGCAGGAAATATTGACTTGAACACATTGCAAGAAGCCATCACAACCACGTTTGAGAATAGAGGCACCGCCATCTCTACGGAATATAGCCTTTTCGAGGATTCTTTTGCGACAGATGCCAAACGAAATATTATGTGGAATAGTTATTTGAAGAAAATCAAATTCAAGGAGCCACTAACCTTCCAAGAAGTTTGGACATATATCACACAGGAACTGAAACAATACATGGAAAAATAAAGGTATTACGATATACCTTATCAAGCTCTCCCATTCGGAGGGCTTTTTTTATGCCCTTTTCCCAAACATGCGAAAACTAACAGAAAAAGCTGATTAAAGTATGATTGAGAGTATGAAATATAATTATAATTTGAATATATCTTAAATTTTGATGGCCATACTTTACAAAATTCTTTTATGTCGGATTTTACTCTTTACTTTGCACTCGCAACTGGCACTTTTGCCACTGCATAGAGTATAAATCATCAATAAAACAAAGTATTATATGAGTCCATTTTTGATATTCGCAATCAGCCTTACCATTGCATACGCCATCTACTATGCGGTGATGATAACCAGAGACCTGTATGGTAAGAAGGAAGAAGCCAAGAGCAACGAGGAAATGTTTGACATCAGCAACATAACGGAAGAGGAAGCCGCAGTAGCCGTCAATGAAAGCGATGGTGGCTTTAGCGTTGCCGACAAGCAATACGACACGAGTTTCCAAGACGGCACATCATACGATGAGGGCTATGGTATGGGAACAGAGAACAACGGAATGAGTGGTTATTCTCCAGAAACGGATTCTTCCGGCAGAGAAGATGATGTTGATGAAGACGAAGGAAATGATGTCAACCAACAGAAGCCGAAGAACGCAGCCGAGTCGTTGCAGGAAAAGATGGATGGGCAGATGGAGTCCACTTCTCCCATATGGATAGACGGACTATGGCAGGACGACTTCACGGAGAGCCTATTGAAACAAGGCGAGACAAAGCCAGGACAACCAAACATCAAAACAATACCAGTCAAGGATGAAATTTAGCCATATCATAAAGAATGTAGTAAGTTCCTTTGTCTTTGCGCTGCTCCCCCTGTCAGCATCAGCCAAATGCGGTAATGTGGACTATAGCTGGGGAGCAGACGCACTGGCAGGGATGCACGACTATGTGGTGACGATGATGCTGTATGTGCTGTATCTGACATACGCTGTTGCTGCTGTGATGGTGATTATATCCGCTTTGCAGATATACATCAAGATGAACACAGGGGAAGATGGAGTTACCAAGTCCATACTGACGCTGATAGGAGCCAGTCTGTTTATGATAGGTGCATCCATACTGTTCCCAGCATTCTTTGGCTACCAGATTTAAGACTCAACTGCAGAAGAGTATATCATGTGAAAGCGAAAACACCTTTCTATATAATTATAATAAGGTGTTTCCAAACGAATCATTAACAAGTAAAACAAGAAAGAATGTTTAAGAAAACAACGAACTATTTGAAGAAGACCGCCAAGAGCGTTCTCTCTTCAGGACGCTTGAAGACATTGGCATTTATGCTCCTTGTGGGCGGTGGCATTGCCATGGCGCAAAACTCGGCAGGTGACTACACAGCAGGAACCACTGCCTTGACAACTGTGACGGAGGAAATAGCCAAATACGTGCCTATTGTGGTCAAGCTCTGTTATGCCATTGCAGGTGTTGTTGCCGTAGTGGGTGCCATCAGCGTTTACATCGCCATGAACAATGAGGAGCAGGATGTCAAGAAGAAGATCATGATGATTGTAGGAGCATGTATCTTCCTCGTGGCAGCAGCACAGGCATTGCCATTGTTCTTCGGTGTGACCAACTAACGAGTGAGAGTTATTCCGTGCATATTCAGTAATTGAGAAACGACGTGAAGAATGGCAAGAGAAGAGCAGGAAATCCGCTACCCCGATTACCCACTGTTCAAGGGACTCCAGAAGCCTCTTGAATTCATGGGAATACAAGGGCGGTATATCTATTGGGCAGCAGCCACGGCAGGAGGAGCCATCATCGGCTTCATTGCCGCCTACTGTCTGATGGGTATTATTGCAGGACTGATAGTGTTGGTCGTGGCAATCACTACGGGTGCAGGTCTCATCATGTTCAAGCAACGGAAGGGACTGCATACCAAGAAGAACGACCAAGGAGTGTTTATCTATGCCTACAGCAAGCGCATATAAAAATGTGAAACAAAAAAAGTATCGACATGACCAAGATGTGGATGACAAGTAGAAAGTGAACGACTGGTAGGCTCATTCTCCCCCAAGGGTGTGGGTCTACCTTTATTTGTTTCAGCGAAAGTATCGCATCTTTGACATAAAAGAATGGTTATGAGCATGAAAGCAAAGAACATTATCATTATGGCATTGGCTGGCATATTGCTGACCGCATGCAAGGACAAGACCTACAAGCCACCCACATTGGATGCCATGAGGAGTGCTGACAAGGCAAGAGCTGCTTGGGCGAGAGAGGCAGAAGAACATCCTGCGACCGTGGAAACACAAACAAGCAGGATGGATTCCACTGCAAAGGATAGTGTATCAACCCTTTATGGCGAAGAAAGCTACAATACCTCTTATCAAGAGAATGACAACAAATCATCCAGTATGGGAGAAAATCATCAATCATCCGAAGAAACAGAAGAATAAACGAATATGGTACTATATGTAATCTTATTTTTCGTGGCAATCTGCATTGGCATGGCCATATCGGTCTATGCCTTTGGTACTGGTGGCAAGCGGAAGAAAATCTTTCAGGACATCTACTTCTCCGTGGAAGACACGGACGGTATCGGTGTGCTCTATACAAAGACTGGAGAGTATTCTGCCATCCTGAGAATGGAGAACCCAGTGCAGAAATATTCTGCCAATATAGACAGCTATTATGAGTTCACCAATTTGTTTGCTGCCATCGCACAGACTCTGGGTGAAGGCTATGCCCTGCACAAGCAGGACATCTTTACCAGAAAGCAGTTTAAGGATGAGAGTGGCAAGGGACACGAGTTCCTTTCCGAATCCTACTTCCGCTATTTCAACGGAAGAGAACATACGGACAGTATGACCTATCTGACCATTACGCAGGAGAACAAGAAGAGCCGTCTGATGTCCTTCGACAACAAAAAGTGGCGAGATTTCCTGGTAAAAATCAGAAAGGTGCAAGACCAACTGAAGGATGCCGGTATCAAGTCGGAGTTTCTGAACAAACAAGAAGCAAGTCTGTATGTTGACCGCTTCTTTGCCATGAACTTCCGTGACAAGATGGTGAGCATGACAGGATTCAAGGTGGATGACGAGATGATAGGTATGGGTGACAGACGCTGTAAGGTATATAGTCTTGTGGATGTGGATTGCGCCAACTTGCCGACACAAATCCGTCCGTTTACCAACATCGAGGTGAACAACACCAGCATGCCAGTGGATCTGGTAGCATTGGTGGACAGCATTCCTGGTGTGGAGAGTGTGGTGTATAACCAAATCATCTTTGTGCCGAATCAGAAGCGTGAGCTTGCCCTGCTCGACAAAAAGAAGAACCGCCATGCCAGCATGCCGAACCCAAGCAATCTGATTGCCGTGGAGGACATCAAGCGAGTGCAGGAGGTGATAGCGAGAGAAAACAAGCAGCTGGTATATACCCACTATAATATGATAGTGACGGTGAAGCCAGACACGGATATACAAAAGTGTACCAACCATCTGGAGAATGCCTTTGGCAGGATGGGCATCCATATCTCGAAGCGAGCCTATAACCAGTTAGAGCTGTTTGTCAACTCTTTCCCCGGCAACTGCTATGGGATGAATGCCGACTACGACCGATTCTTGACCTTGGGCGATGCTGCCACCTGCCTGATGTACAAGGAAAAGATTGTGCATAGCGAGGACACACCCTTCAAGGTCTATTATACCGACCGCCAAGGAGTACCAGTAGCCATCGACATATCAGGAAAAGAGGGACGAAACAAGCTGACCGACAACAGCAACTTCTTTGTCCTCGGTCCTTCGGGAAGCGGCAAGAGTTTTTATGTAAACTCCATGGTGCGCCAAGCCCATGAGCAGGACACCGACATCGTGTTGGTAGATACAGGAAACTCGTATGAGGGACTATGTGAATACTTTGGAGGCAAATACATATCCTACACAGAAGAACATCCTATCACGATGAACCCTTTCAAAATCAAGCGAGAGGAATGGAACATCGAGAAGTTGGGATTCCTGAAGAACCTGGTGATGCTGATATGGAAAGGAAGTCAAGGCACAGTAAGCAAGACCGAAGACAGACTGATAGAACAAGTCATCAACGAGTATTACGATGCCTATTTCACCACCAAGCGAGTGAGCAACCTCTGTCTCAACACTTTCTATGAGTTCAGTACTGAGCGACTGCCGAAAATATGCGAGGAGAACGGTCTGCATGGCATAGACCTGTCATCCTACAACTATCTGTTGAAGGACTTCTATAAAGGAGGCAGCCATGATGTGACGCTGAATGAGAATATGGACAGCAGTCTGTTTGATGAGACCTTCATCGTCTTCGAAATCGACAGTATCAAGGATGATCCACTGCTCTTTCCACTGGTGACACTCATCATCATGGACGTGTTCCTGCAGAAGATGCGCATTAAAAAGAACCGAAAGATGCTCATCATCGAGGAGGCATGGAAAGCCATCGCCTCGCCCATGATGGCGGAATACATAAAATATCTGTATAAGACCGCCAGAAAATTCTGGGCAAGCGTGGGTGTGGTGACACAGGAGATACAGGACATCATCGGCAGCGAGATAGTGAAGGAAGCCATCATCAACAACTCGGATGTGGTGATGCTGCTCGACCAGAGCAAGTTCAAGGAACGATTCGACACCATCAAGGCGATACTCGGTTTGACCGATGTGGACTGCAAGAAGATATTCACCATCAACCGCTTGGAGAACAAGGAAGGACGCAGTTTCTTCCGTGAAGTCTTTATCAGGCGAGGACAGACCAGCAATGTGTATGGTGTGGAAGAACCGCATGAGTGCTATATGACCTACACCACGGAACGAGCGGAGAAGGAAGCATTAAAACTCTACAAGCGAGTGTTGAAATGCAACCACCAACAAGCTATCGAAGCCTATTGCAGGGATTGGGATGCAAGCGGTATCAGTAAGAGCCTCGCCTTTGCTCAAAAGGTAAATCAGGCAGGAAAAGTACTGAATTTAGGGAACAAAAATAAAAAGTAATCAAAGATGAAACGACTTCTATCCATCATAATGCTGATAGTCTGTGTGTTGGCAAAGGCTGACGCACAGTACTACAGCGTGAACTATGACAGGCAGACGGTGGCTGCTATGGCAGCTGCATACGGAACGGAAGCCGTGGCAGAGGCATACTATAACGAACAGGTGCAGAACATATTGAAACACTATAATGCTGCGGAAGTGGCGAGTGCCGGTATCTATGCCTCCAAGTTTTTGGAGCGCAAGGCAATGACAGAGTTGGGCATCTGGAACAGTAGCACAGAGAACTACTATTACCGCCGTATCTACAACATGGTGTCGGGCAAAATCATGCCGAAGATATGGACGGTGGCAGGAATGATGCTGAAAAGTCCACAGGCTGCCCTGTATTGGGGAACCTATCTGATGAAGATATGTGACGACACCAAGAACCTGTGCATGCAGTTTGAGAGTGTGGTAACAAACAGCACCCTCATATTCTCGGACATCGCCTTTCTACAAATCAACCAGGAGATAGCTGCCATACTGAAACTTTCAGAGATTGGCAACGTGGATAGGAAGAAGATGTTGGACGATTTGTCGAAGGTGCCAGGCAATTTTACAGTGGACAATCTGAAATCCGACATCGACAATCTGTATAAGGCAGGAGCCAACCTTGCAGGAGCAGGAATGAATAATATCGGCAATGACCTTTTGCAGAGCAGCCAGTTCAACGAGCTTTTCCAAGGCAAGCTCAGTGCAGCCATCGACATTGTGGATAACTATTCCTCGCTGTTCAAAAGTCTCGACAAGAGCGTAGGCAACACCCTCTTGGGCATGATTGGAGGCAAGGACAACGTGGCAGGACTTTTCTCTCTTGCCAACTATAACCTCACCTCATGGATGACGGACTATCTGGATGAGACGGCAGGAAACTACTACACGCAAAGATGGTATATCGCCCGACGAGACCAAGGACGAGAAAAACTGTGCGACTATGTACCGCCCACCGATGACAACAGCATCTTGAAAGGCGACCACTGGTACAGAATCAACACCAAGGATGCCAACTTCTATCCCAACAATAGCCAAAAGGAAGCCATCCTGCAAAACTCGGAGAATCATGCAGGATGGTCAAGGACAAGGGTGCAACAGCTCAACAACCAGAATGATGGCTTTACCTACAGTATCAGCTATTTGTTGAACAGCTACATCATCAGTAGCAAGAAAAAAGGACAGAAACAGAAGGCATACGCCTACGAGATACAGGTGTACAAGAGTTGGAACAGAACAGAAGAAGTGTATGAGGCAGTCTTTGACTCCTATTCGATGGACTTGAACACCTTCAAGGCACAACTGCAAGCCCAGTTGAGCGAATGGAATGACAACGAGGAAGGCTATACCTATTATATAGGCAGTGATGCACGCAACTACTATCAGGCAACCGATGCCGCCAAACTGAAGGGATGCGAGAGCGTGACCATCAGTGTGACATGCTGCGACGGTGTGCAGTTGGGGCAAGGCACCACACAATACAAATGCAAGAGTTGTGGCGGTTCGCTGAATGACCACAGCAAGAAATGCGCCATGACAACATCGGTGACAGAAAACACCCTCGACCTCTCGGACTTGTATAAACAAGAGCAGGAAGCCAATGCCAAGATAGCCTCTCTGCAATCTCAAATCAGTCAGTTGGAAGCCGAGAACAAGTCACTTGTCAAGCAAATCGCCAATGCAAGTGTGGAAGATGCAGCCAAGTATCGGGAGCAATACAACAAGAACAAGGCTTCCATCGAACAACTGAACAAAGAACTTGCCACATGGCAACAGAAACAAAGGGAAATAGAGGAAGCCAAGGCAGAGGCAGGAAAGGACAATGACGTGGCGACGGATGACTACTATCGCATACCAGCCATTATGAACGACTGCAAGAGTGCCTACAACCTGACTTGGCAAGGGGAAGGAACATGGAGCGGCTATACTTACATTCGAAAAGCCACCATGCCCAACATCAACGGCATCATCACCTTCAAGGCAACATTGAAAATCGCCCGAAAGCCGAAATATTTCTTGGGCATCAAGATACACAGAGCAATCCTGCAAATCAGTTGGGAACTGACATCGGAATACACCAACACCTCGGTAGTGGATGTGATAACGCTTGACCCAAGCAAGACCGAGCAGGAAAAGGCGGACGAAGTGAACAAGCGCATCTCGGAAATCGCACAGGAATATCCATCGTGCAAGATAACCACCGAATATGCTAAGAGCGCACCTGCCGATGACAATAACACCGATGATACCTTTCATCTGCTATGGTCGAGCGATAGGTTAGAGATAGCCAGAGAGGTGGACAGCAGAATCACCAAGATATACGCAGACTTGGTATCGTTGGAGAAGATGATGCACTACAAGCGCAACATCATCGACGTGCTGATGGACATCGCTCCACATATCAATGCTGACGAAGGACGACGGTTGACACTGGTGGAGAAATGCAAGAAACGTTGGTTAAGGAAAGCTGCCGACACCAAACATTCAGATGATTATCACGGCAAGTTTAATGATGAAGACAATGAAAATGAGAAATAGAAAAGAATACAAGGCTGATGCAGCGGAGAGGGTTGCAGGGTCAGTGAGCAAGAAGCGACGAATGGATATTGTGAGAACATTGCTGGTAGCTATCTTGCTCCTCGCCCTCCCCTCTAAAACATTCGCCCAATGGGGATTTGATGTTGCCAGCGTAGAAGCCTACATCAATGACCACAAGAAACAGCGGAGTCTGTTGCTTGCACGAAGCACCTTGGAATACAGCAACAAACTGTTGCACGGTTACAGTAAGGACGAGACCAAGGCATACAAGGAACTGAACGTGGACCTGGATAAGTACACCAGAGCGTTCGATGTGATAGATGTGCTATATCAAAGTTTACGAACCAGTTTGAACGTGTACTCCACCTACGAGGGTGTGAGCGACAGAATATCGGACTATAAGAAGCTGTTGGATGACTACAACAAAAAAGTCATCAAACGAAAGCGCATCTCGCTTGCCGATACCATACTGATAGGCATCAACCGACGAGCCATAGAGAATATCGCAAATGAAGGCGAATACCTCTACAAAAGCGTGAGCGACTTGGTGCTGTATGCCACAGGAGCGGCAGCGTGTTCTACGGCAGACCTTCTTGTGGTGTTGGAAAGCATCAACACCTCGCTTGACAACATAGAGAAGCATCTGAACAAAAGCTACTTTGAGTCGTGGCGATATATCCAAGTGCGCATCGGCTATTGGAAAGAAAAGGTTTACCGAACCAAAAGCAAGCAGCAAATACTGGAAGATGCCTTCGGTCGGTGGCGAGTGGCAGGTAAACTCGGATATTGAGAGAACGAAGAATTTATAATTCCATATATAATAATGTATAGGCATGGATAGAAAGAAAACAAGAATAGGAACCATCATGTTGATGTTGGGAGTCGCTATCAGCGGCAATGCCCAAAGTGGTGTAACATACAATCATGACAGTTCGAAAAAGAACCAGATAACGGTGATGGAAATCGGTAGTGGTAGTCTGTCACCAGAATTGTACTATCAGTTACTGCACAGCAGTTACAAGAAGTCGGCTGCGAGTAAGAACAAACTTGGTTTTCGTACAACGGCAGGAATCGGAGCCTTCAATCAAGTGGAATATGCCGAAGCCATCGACTCCGCCCTGACCAAGAGAGCAGAGATTGAGGCGTTGAATATGGCAGACCGACAGGTGGATCTGGCATGGAAGGTGGAAGGAAGCAAGATAAACAGCAAGATGGATGCCTTCAAGAAGAACATCGACCGCATCCTGCCTGTAGGCGGATCCATCGGTGACAAGCAACGCTGGACAGAATACTATCATGTCTATGAGACAGCCATCAAAGCCACCAAGGATGCCTATATGCCCAATGCCAAGCGTAAGAAGATATACCTACAGATTTATGCAGATGTGGCAAAACAGAACGAGACACTTGTGAAGCAACTGGTGCAGATTTCGAATGCCAGCAAGACCAAGGAATTGTTGACAGCAAACGGCAACTACCAGACCGCCAACAAACGAAGTATCATCAGCAGTGCATCCAGCAAATGGCGAGAGGCAGGAGTGGCAGTGAGAAACAACACATCTTCTGGCAGTAATAACGGTTCGAACGAGGATGACAATGATTTGAAAATAAATAGATAAGGAGTTATGGCAGACAACAGCAGCATATTATCAGACTTCGGTATCAACATCTTGGAAGAAGAGATTGATGACGTGATTTTTCAGACCAACGAGTTCCTGTGCGACGCTACTTTCACAGGCTCGAATGGGCCTTTTTGGTGGGTCGTCCAAATGTGTATGGCACTCGCATCCCTCTTCTCCATCGTGGTGGCAGCGAATATGGCTTACAAGATGATGGTGAAGCATGAGCCACTGGATGTGATGAAACTATTCAAGCCACTGGTGATAAGCATCATCCTCTGTTGGTGGTACCCACCTGCCGATACAGGCATGACGAACAGTGGCAGCAATTGGTGCGTACTGGACTTTCTGAGTTACATACCAAACTCCATTGGAAGTTATACCCATGACCTATATGAGGCGGAAGCCACACAGATAGAGGACAAGTTTACGGAAGTTCAGCAGCTCATCTACACCAGAGACACGATGTACACCAACGTACAAGCCCAGGCAGACATTGCCCATAAGGGAACAACAGACCCGAATCTGGTGGAATCGACCATGGAGCAGACAGGTGTGGATGAAGTGACCAACATGGAAAAGGACGCAGCCAAGCTGTGGTTTACCTCACTGACTGCAGGAGCCGTAGTGAACATCGACAAGATAGTAATGCTGATAGCATTGATCGTCTTCCGTATCGGTTGGTGGAGCACCATCTATTGTCAACAGATACTGTTGGGAATGCTGACGATATTTGGACCGATACAATGGGCGTTCTCGCTATTGCCGAAATGGGAAAGCAGTTGGGCGAAGTGGCTGACAAGGTATCTGACCGTGCATTTCTATGGAGCCATGCTCTACTTCGTGGGCTTCTACGTGCTATTGCTCTTCGACATCGTGCTCTGCATACAGGTGGAGAACCTGACGGCTATCACCGCCAGTGAGCAGACGATGGCGGCATATTTGCAGAACTCGTTCTTCTCGGCAGGGTATCTGATGGCAGCAAGTATCGTGGCTTTGAAGTGTCTGAACTTGGTTCCAGACCTTGCGGCATGGATGATACCAGAGGGCGATACCGCATTCTCTACCAGAAACTTCGGTGAGGGTGTGGCACAGCAAGCCAAAATGTCGGCACAGGGGACACTTGCCCATGTGATGCACTGATAAAGGTAAAAAAGTAAAAGAGTGAAAAGGTAAAAAAGATTATAGCAATGGTAATCAAGAATTTAGAGAATAAGGTGAAGTTGGTGACTATCATCTGTAGCCTGTTTCTGGTTGGGTGCGTGCTGATAAGTATCAGTAGCATCTGGACGGCGAAGAATATGGTGGTGGATGCACAGAACAAAATCTATGTGTTGGACGGCAACGTGCCGATTCTGGTACAGCGTACGACGATGGATGAGACATTGGATGTGGAAGCAAAGAGCCATATCGAGATGTTCCATCATTATTTCTTCACATTGGCACCAGATGACAAGTACATCAAATACACGATGGAGAAAGCCATGTATCTGGTGGATGAGACAGGATTGGCGCAGTACAATACGCTGAAAGAAAAGGGTTTCTACTCCAATATCATGGGAACAAGTGCCGTGTTCAGCATCTTCTGTGACAGTATCAAGTTCAACAAGGAGAAGATGGAGTTCACCTACTACGGCAGACAGCGCATTGAGCGTAGAACCAATGTGCTGACCCGTGAACTGGTGACGGCAGGACAGTTGAAACGAGTGCCGAGAACTGACAACAACCCACATGGATTGCTGATAGTGAACTGGCGAACCTTGCTCAACAAGGATATTGACCAGAAGACGAAGAGCAACTATTGAAGGTAAAAGGGTAAAGAAGTAAAAAGGTAAAAAAAGAAATAACGATGAACACAAAAGGATTTAAGCAGATGCTCATTGGGGAGAAGATGCCCGACAAGGACGACCCAAAATACAAGGAACGCTATGAGCGAGACGTGAGAGCTGGAAGAAAGTTTGCCAGGATGTGCAGAATCGACAAGGCTGCAGCCAAGGTGCAGAAATTTGCCGACTTGCATAAGACAATGTTCCTGGTCATCGTGTTCGGTTTTGTGGGTGTGAGCTTCAGTTTCAACATCTATCGCATGGCAAGAGCTTATCACTATCAGGGAGAGCGACGCACCGCCACGGAGAGACAGGACTCGCTGATAAAGGCTCGCCATCAGAATATGGGGAATGCAAAGAACATAGTAAGGACCAATGAGGATGCACACCATCCTCATAAAGACAAATAACGATGAAGCTGACAGAAAGAATCAATTTCAGACAACCCAAGTACATGCTACCTGCGATTGTCTATCTTCCACTGCTCGGTGCCTCCTACTTTATCTTCGACCTCTTTGATACCAAGGTGGCGGAGAAAAAGGATGCCAATATGCAGACCACGGAATATCTGAATCCGAACCTTCCACAAGCTCATATCAAGGGCGGTGACGGTATTGGAGGCAAGTATGAGAACATGTTGAACGCCTACGGCAAGATAGAAGACCATAGTGCCGTGGAAAATATAGACCGAGACAATGAGCAAGAAAAAGAAGAATACCAAAGCAAGTATTCGGATGCAGAACTGCAACAGTTGGATGCCGAAGCCAAGAGGCAAGCAGAAATGGAAAAACAGAGAGAAGCACAAGAAACCCATGAGCGACAAAGAGAGAATGAGGCGTTGGCTGAGCTGAACAAGGCACTTGCCGAAGCAAGACTGAAGGGACAGCAAGCTACGCAACAGAACTCATCGTCTTCAGCAACAGCATCCGATGAAACAACAGCTACAGCCAAGGGCGGTATCAACATTGAGGGCAAAATCAAGGTGAATGAAAATGCCCGAAAGGAAGCTGACGAGAATGATAAGCCAAGTGAAGTGGTTAAAAAGGTGAAGACATCATCTGATTACTTCAACACATTGGCGGTGAACGAGAAAGAGCCGACACTGATAAAGGCTATCATTGACGAAACTGTGAAAGCCGTGGATGGAAGCCGTGTGCGCTTGCGATTGCTTGATGATGTGGAAATCGGTGAGATGATAGTGAAGAAAGGCGCATACCTGTATGCCACCATGAGCGGTTTCAGTTCACAACGAGTGAAAGGCACGGTGAAAAGTGTGTTGGTGGATGACGAAATAGTGAAAATCAACCTATCACTCTATGACACAGACGGCATGGAAGGCTTGTATGTGCCAAGCAGCCAGTTTAGAGAGACCAGCAAGGATGTGGCAAGCGGAGCCGTGACCGGCAATGTGGATATGAACACCACCAATACTGGCAGCCGTTTTTCGCAGTGGGGCATGCAGACCATGCAGAATGCCTATCAGAAAACAAGCAATGCCATAGGCAAGGCTATCAAAAAGAACAAGGTAAAGTTGAAATACGGAACATTTGTGTATCTGATAAATTCGAAAGATACTAAGAGTAAGTAAACATTAAACACTACAAAGTAAACATTACACCCATATGAATATCAAGAAGACCATTGGCGCACTGATAATGTGTGCAATAAGTGTCATACCGATGATGGCACAACAGACCTGTGCGGAGAGTTATCAGCCCTGCACCTACCAGGAGATGGAGCAGCTGACCGTGAACGAGCAAGTGACTACAGTCATCACGGCAAGCGAACCCATCCGCTTTGTGGATATATCCACCGACAAAATAGCAGGAGACCAACCCATCAACAATACTGTGCGTTTGAAACCCAAGGAAGGAATGCATGAAGATGGTGAAGTGCTTGCCATCGTAACTATTGTGACGGAACGCTATCGCACCCAATATGCGCTACTCTATACCACCAGACTGCAAGAGGCAGTGACGGATAAGGAGATACAACAGATAGAGAAGAATGCCTATAACAATCCTGCGGTTACATTGTCCTCTACGGACATGGCTCGTTACGCTCGTCAGATTTGGAGCTCGGAAGCCCATGTGAACAATGTGAAGACCAAAGCGCATAAAATGGTGATGCGACTGAACAACATATATTCATCGGGCGACTATTTCTTCTTGGACTTCTCGGTGGAGAACAAGACAGACATACCGTTTGACATAGACCAAATACGATTAAAGCTGACGGACAAGAAGACCACAAAGGCAACCAACTCACAGATGGTAGAGTTGCATCCAGTCTTCACGTTGGAGCAGACCAAGCGTTTCCGCTATGGCTACCGCAATGTGATAGTCATTCGGAAGATGACATTCCCGAATGACAAGCAATTAACTATCGAAATGACGGAGAACCAAATCAGCGGTCGCACCATCTCATTGAAAGTGAACTATAGCGATGTGTTGTCAGCCGACTCATTCAATCCGATTTTTCTAAAATAGCAATCATATCCAATGGAAGAAAGCAAGGAGCTACAAGGATTTTACAAGATATTCAGGGCGGTCATCTACATATCCGTGTTGATGGAGTTCTTTGAGTATGCCATAGACCCAAGGGCGATAGACGGCTTTGGCGGTGTGGTGTGCGACCTGCACGACCGCATCAAGCAGTGGTTCATCTACCATGACGGCAACTTGGTGTATAGCAAGGTGGTGACGTTCCTGTTGGTGTGCATCACCTGTGTAGGCACGAGAAACAAGAAACATCTGGAGTTTGATGCCCGAAAGCAGGTGCTGTACCCACTGGTGAGTGGCGTGCTGCTGCTGGTATTGTCCGTGTGGCTCTTCGGCTATGCAATGGACACTCGTCTCTATGCCCTAAGATTAAACATCATCCTATATATGGTGGCAACCATCATCGGAACGGTATTGGTGCATATCGCCTTGGATAACATCTCGAAGTTTCTGAAGGAAGGACTAATGAAAGACCGCTTTAACTTTGAGAACGAGAGTTTCGAGCAGTGCCAAAAGGAGGAATACAACAAATACAGCGTGAATATACCCATGCGCTACTACTATAAGGGCAAGTTCCGCAAGGGATGGGTGAACATCGTGAACCCATTCCGTGGCACCTGGGTAGTGGGCACACCGGGTAGCGGTAAGACATTCTCCATCATCGAGCCGTTCATTCGACAGCATAGTGCAAAAGGCTTTGCCATGGTCGTTTACGACTACAAGTTCCCTACCTTGGCAACCAAACTGTACTACCACTATAAGAAGAACCAAAAGTTGGGCAAACTGCCAGAAGGCTGCAAGTTCAACATCATCAACTTCGTGGATGTGGAATACTCCAAGCGAGTGAACCCGATACAGCAGAAGTATATCAATAACTTGGCAGCAGCGAGCGAGACCGCAGAGACATTACTTGAATCCCTGCAAAAAGGAAAGAAGGAAGGCGGTGGCGGTAGCGACCAGTTCTTCCAGACCTCAGCCGTCAACTTCCTCGCCGCCTGTATCTACTTCTTCATCAACTATGGCAAAGAGCCATACGACAAGGATGGTAAGATACTGATAGCAGAGAAAGTACTTGACCCGAAGACCATGCAGATGAAGCCGACCGGTAAGGTGTTTAACCATGCAGGAGAAGAAGTGGAGCCAGCCTATTGGTTGGGCAAGTATAGCGATATGCCTCATATTCTTAGTTTTTTGAACGAAAGTTACCAGACAATCTTCAATGTGCTGGAGACCGACAATGAGGTAGCACCCTTATTGGGACCGTTCCAGACCGCCTTGAAGAACAAGGCAATGGAGCAGTTGGAGGGTATGATAGGTACACTGCGTGTCTATACCTCACGTCTTGCCACCAAGGAAAGCTATTGGATATTCCACAAGGACGGCGATGACTTCGACCTGAAGGTCAGTGATCCGAAGAATCCGAGCTATCTGCTGATAGCCAATGACCCAGAAATGGAGAGCATCATTGGAGCATTGAACGCCCTTATTCTCAATCGCTTGGTAACACGAGTGAACACAGGACAAGGCAAGAACATCCCCGTGAGCATCATCGTGGACGAGTTGCCGACCCTCTACTTCCACAAAATAGACAGACTGATAGGCACAGCCCGAAGCAACAAGGTGAGCGTAGCCCTGGGCTTTCAGGAGTTGCCGCAGTTGGAAGCCGACTATGGCAAGGTTGGTATGCAGAAGATTATCACCACCGTAGGCAATGTGGTGAGCGGTTCGGCACGAAGCAAGGAAACGCTCGAATGGCTGTCCTCCGACATTTTCGGAAAAGTGGTGCAACTGAAGAAAGGTGTGACCATCGACCGAGACAAAACAAGTATTAACCTGAACGAGAACATGGACAGCCTTGTCCCTGCCTCCAAAATTTCGGATATGCCGACAGGATGGATCTGCGGACAGACCGCAAGAGACTTTGTGGCAACCAAGACCGGCATGAATGGCAGTATGAACATACAGGAAAGCGACGAGTTCAAGACCAGTAAGTTCTATTGCAAGACCGACTTCAATATGGCAGACATCAAGAAAGAAGAAAGCGAGTATATGCCACTGCCCAAGTTCTACACCTTCAAGAGCCGTGATGAGCGTGAGCGCATCCTCTATAAAAACTTCGTGCAAGTTGGTGAGGACGTGAAAGCCATGATAGCAGAGATATTCAACAAGAAGAATGCCAAGTGACAAAACAATGACATCCCCAAAACCAAAACAACGTCCATGATAAAAAAGATAAAGACATACATTCTCCTAACGCTCTTGCTGCTGTGCCAGAATATCATGGCACAGAACAAGACACCCACAACAGATAGCCCAAGCCAAACCGACTTGGGCATCTTCGCATTACCTCCCTTAGAACGAGCGGTGCGCTGCATCAAGTATTACGAGGGATGGCACGATATTAAGCGCAACTATCCCTATATCGGATGGGGACATCGGATTTTGCCGCATGAGAAGTTCAGCAAGAACCTCACCTATCAGCATGCCGATTCTCTGTTGCGTTCAGACATTACCAAGTTATGCGCCATGTTCCGCAAGTATGGCAAGGACTCACTACTCCTTGCCGTACTTGCCTACAATGTCGGACCCTACAAAATATTAGGGAACAAAAGATTTCCGAAGAGCCGTCTCCTGCAAAAGATTGAACGAGGATTGCGTGACATAGAAAAAGATTACCTTGACTTTTGCAGATGGAGAGGCAAATGCATTCCGTCCATCAAAAGGCGAAGAATGACAGAACTTCAACTATTATACATCCCATAAAAACGAAATAATACTTCATCAACCATCGAAGTAGCACTTCATAGCCTGTCGAAGTTATACTTCATCGGCACTTCAAGTATATTGGCCTCGTAACTTACAAAGATTGCATAAGAACAGCATTTGTTTATACAAAATTTCTGAGATATTAAAGCGATTCGGCTTAAATAGTCTTAAATTTACAACGTCGTATTTATATTTTCTGCCATTTCTTGTCTTTTCTCAATAAATTTTCGTATTTTTGCAGTCGGATTGTATAGCCAGACCGCAGTTGTCGCAGTAAGACGGGTTCTTTCATGATAACCGAGTCGGCAGCCTACGCCGTGCTGAGTGTAGTGAAGTCAACCATGACATATCTATACGAAAGCGGGCATTGGGTGGGAAGGCAATCCAGACATAGAAGGCGTTTATCGACGCTGTGTTTAAGGCGAACTGAAATCTTCCAAAACTATCAGTATCAAAGTCTTGAACGTAGCCAACGGTAGATGTCCCGGGTGTGATTATATCAATCCCGTGGAGACCTGTAAGCATAGATTGTATCCTTTTGGACGCAATCTAATGTATTATATAGGTCTCTTTACGGTAATGATTTTCATATCGGCGTGGGCTCTGACGTTGTCTGTTCAACTTTGATAGGCAGTTGGAAGAGCCTCAGTTCGTGGAATAGACAACAGGACGATTCCACGCTTTTTTTTGTCGCAATTTAACGGATTTCTGTCTAGAAAAAAGTTAGCACCGATATGAAAGTCGATGAATGGACATCAGAAGATGTACACACCTCAGGAGGAGGTGAATTCCCTCCTTGCGCTGGACTTACCTCCGACGCCCTCCCCGAAGCTCAAAGCACAGTTTCCGCCGAGAGTTCACAAACAGGGGTGTCCACCAGAAATGCCCATATAGCAAGTAAGCCTAAAGTGCAAAAAGAGGAAGAAATTCCTCATTGGTATGCTTTACGCACCACCTATGGTAGAGAGAAAAAAGCATACGACTATATGACCGCCAAAGGCATCACGGCTTTCTATCCTACCACCGAGGTAGTGAAACTTATAAAAGGTAAGCGCAAAATTGTTATCGAGTCACGTTTACCCAACATCTTCTTCGCCTACGGTACCGAAGAACAACTCAAAACCTTTGTTTACGACAACGTAAATCTCCCATTCCTTCGTTTTTACTATCGTCACGTCCACGTTGGGCGCAGAATAGAGAAGGTTCCTATGATAGTTCCAGACTATCAGATGGAAAGTCTCAAAATCATCTGTGCTGCCGATGCGGATAATACAATCGTGTCATTAGCCGAAGTGCCAAAGTTCAAGCAAGGACAGATGGTGAGAGTAATAGACGGAGCATTCAAAGGAGTGGTAGGCAGAGTTGCAAGATGGCAAGGACAACAGAGAGTGGCTGTTGTGCTGGAAGAACTGGTAACGGTGGTGACAGCGTATGTGCCGAGTGCGTTTTTAGAGAAAATCATTTAAGATGGGTTATACAAATAGCCAAAAACTCATAAAACAGAAAAACAATAAGTAACTGTTCAAAATTAATTTTACAAATATGAATAATTCACGAATAAGTTCGTACCCACAGAGGCCAAGGCCCTGTTCGTACAATAGAAAAGCGAGTCCGTAGTCTCGTAATCTATCGGTCTTATCCATTTGCCCTTAAGTATACGCCAAAGAATCTCGGCAGGATTAAGTTCTGGAGAATAAGGTGGAAGATAGACGAGGAACAATCCTCTATTCTCCCAAATTTTCCTCAGTTCTTTCACCTTCCGATTTCTATGAACAGAAGCATTGTCCAAGACAATTACAGTCTTCTTCGTGACATTGAAAGAGAATCTGTCAAGATAGTCCACAATCTTGTCTGCGTTGATGGACTCTTTTGTGGTAAAGCCTTTATATTGGTTCCTTTTGGTAATCATACCAAAGATATTAAGCCGGGCAGCTTTCTCGGATGGGATGTAAACATCCTCATTCTTGAATTGCCAGCCATATGGAACATATCCATTTGTACAGACATGGCTTTCGTCGGCATAATATAGCACAAGTTCCCCTTTGGAATCAAGTTCTTCAAGTTCTTGCAACTTCTCTTTCTTGTATGCGTAGAGCTGCGGTGAGGGTTTGCCCCTTGGGCGTTTTCTTATACGCTTATATCTTGCACCAATGTTTCTAAAAAACGTTTGAAGGTAATGTCACTGGCTTCTTTGCCAGTCGCATTCTGCCATGCCTCACGTGCTTTAGACACGCTTTGACGGTCTTCCTCAATTGCCTTGCGGACTGCTTCTTCATCAGAACAATCCATAATAGGCTTTCGACCCTGACCAGGACGTGTCTCCAAGCCTTTGATGCCATTTTCTTCATAACGTTTTACCCATGCGTAGACAGTAGGTACAGTCACCTCAAGCATTTCTGCTATTTTGGGAGCTGATTTACCTTCTGACTTCAGCAATATGGATTTGCATCTGATACGAAAACTATGAGTAGGGCCATTATGATAGCCTTTCTCTAATTTGAGGCGATCAACCTCTGATAATTCAAGTACTTTTATTGGTTTCATAATTCTACTTTTTCTATAAAACGGAAAATGAACCATATTAGTACTGATATATATAAATAATTTAGATCACTTACTTATATTATTGCTTAATCCAAATGAATATTATAAATTTAGGAATTCTTGCTCACATTGATGCAGGAAAAACTTCCGTAACCGAGAATCTGCTGTTTGCCAGTGGAGCAACGGAAAAGTGCGGCCGTGTGGATAATGGTGACACCATAACGGACTCTATGGATATAGAGAAACGTAGAGGAATTACTGTCCGGGCTTCTACGACATCTATTATCTGGAATGGAGTGAAATGCAATATCATTGACACTCCGGGACACATGGATTTTATTGCGGAAGTGGAGCGGACATTCAAAATGCTTGATGGAGCAGTCCTCATCTTATCCGCAAAGGAAGGCATACAAGCGCAGACAAAGTTGCTGTTCAGTACTTTACAAAAGCTGCAAATCCCGACAATTATATTTATCAATAAGATTGACCGTGCCGGTGTGAATTTGGAGCGTTTGTATATGGATATAAAAACAAATCTGTCGCAAGATGTCCTGTTTATGCAAACTGTTGTCGATGGATCGGTTTATCCGGTTTGCTCCCAAACATATATAAAGGAAGAATACAAAGAATTTGTATGCAACCATGACGACGATATATTAGAACGATATTTGGCGGATAGCGAAATTTCACCGGCTGATTATTGGAATACGATAATCGCTCTTGTGGCAAAAGCCAAAGTCTATCCGGTGCTACATGGATCAGCAATGTTCAATATCGGTATCAATGAGTTGTTGGACGCCATTTCTTCTTTTATACTTCCTCCGGCATCAGTCTCAAACAGACTTTCAGCTTATCTCTATAAGATAGAGCATGACCCCAAAGGGCATAAAAGAAGTTTTCTTAAAATAATTGACGGAAGTCTGAGACTTCGAGACGTTGTAAGAATCAACGATTCGGAAAAATTCATCAAGATTAAAAATCTAAAGACTATTTATCAGGGCAGAGAGATAAATGTTGATGAAGTGGGTGCCAATGATATCGCGATTGTAGAAGATATAGAAGATTTTCGAATCGGAGATTATTTAGGTGCTAAACCTTGTTTGATTCAAGGATTATCTCATCAGCATCCCGCTCTCAAATCCTCCGTCCGGCCAAATAAGCCCGAAGAGAGAAGCAAGGTGATATCCGCTCTGAATACATTGTGGATTGAAGACCCGTCTTTGTCCTTTTCCATAAACTCATATAGTGATGAATTGGAAATCTCGTTATATGGTTTGACCCAAAAGGAAATCATACAGACATTGCTGGAAGAACGATTTTCCGTAAAGGTCCATTTTGATGAGATCAAGACTATCTACAAAGAACGACCTATAAAAAAGGTCAATAAGATTATTCAGATCGAAGTACCACCCAACCCTTACTGGGCCACAATAGGGCTGACTCTTGAACCCTTACCGTTAGGGGCAGGGTTGCAAATCGAAAGTGACATCTCCTATGGTTATCTGAACCATTCTTTTCAAAATGCCGTTTTTGAAGGGATTCGTATGTCTTGCCAATCTGGTTTACATGGATGGGAAGTGACAGATCTGAAAGTAACTTTTACTCAAGCCGAGTATTATAGCCCGGTAAGTACACCTGCTGATTTCAGACAGCTGACCCCTTATGTCTTCAGGCTGGCTTTGCAACAGTCAGGTGTGGACATTCTCGAACCGATGCTCTGTTTTGAGTTGCAGATACCCCAAGTAGCGAGTTCCAAAGCTATTACAGATTTGCAAAAACTGATGTCTGAGATTGAAGACATCAGTTGTAATAATGAGTGGTGTCATATTAAAGGGAAAGTTCCATTAAATACAAGTAAAGACTATGCCTCAGAAGTAAGTTCGTACACTAAGGGCTTAGGCATTTTTATGGTTAAGCCGTGTGGGTATCAAATAACAAAAGGCGGTTATTCTGATAATATCCGTATGGAAGAAAAGGATAAACTTTTATTCATGTTTGAAAAATCAGTATCATCAAAATAATGGAACGATCCAGGAATTTCTATAAGACAATACGGTTGGGGTATATACTTATCTCCGTTCTTATCGGATGTATAGCATATAATAGCTTCTATGAATGGCAGGAGATAGAAGCATTAGAACTTGACAATAAAAAAATAGACGAGTTCCGAAAAGAGATAAAAAGGCGTAACTTTGCACAATATTTCAACAAACAGAGCCTCGGTTTCGTGCTTTCGGCACAGTCTTATTGTGGCGGCGAAAGTCTTGTGGGCATGCTTTCTGCTGTCGGCAAACAAGTGTTGTGGCGCAGAATTATGGCAGACGAAACTTGGGAGGCACAAGTATTCGGAAAAAACAAAAAAGGAAAATAGTGAAAATGAAGCAGACTTTTATTCTGTTGTCGGCTCTTTGCGCCGCCGTTCTTGTGGGATGCGGCGGCAAAGGAGATTCCGCCCAGAACGGAGAAAACGGCAATAACGGCGGCAAACAGTGGAAAACCATGGTGGTGAAGCGTTCCGACACCGAGGTGTCGCAGCTCTTCCCTGCATCCATTCAGGGCCGGCAGGACATTGAGATACGCCCCCAAGTGCAGGGCAAGATAGTGTCGGTGAACGTGAGCGAAGGTCAGGAGGTGAAGCGCGGGCAGGCGTTGTTCGTTATCGACCCGGTGCCTTTCCGCGCCGCTTTGGCTCAGGCTTCGGCCCAAGTGCGCGCCGCTATGGCGAGTTCGGCCACTGCCCGGCTCAATTACGAGAGTCGCAAGCGCCTGTTTGACCAAAAGGTCGTGTCGAAACACGACCTTCTGTTAGCTTACAACTCATGGCTCGACGCTCAGGCTCAGGTGAGTTTGGCGCGCGCTTCAGAGGCAAGTGCCCGCAACAATCTGTCTTACACCGTTGTGAGGAGTCCCGGCAACGGCGTTGTTGGCGTGCTGCCGTTCCGCCAAGGAGCCTTGGTGGGGCCTGAAATCACGCAGCCTCTCACCACCGTGTCGGACAATTCCGAGATGTATGTCTACTTCTCCATGGACGAAAACCAACTCTTGGGACTGCTGCGCAAATACGGTTCCATGGCAAAGGCGGTCAGTTTGATGGACAGCGTGGGCTTGATGCTGAGCGACGGAGGCATGTATGTCAGGCAAGGCAAGGTGTCGAGCATCAGCGGAGTAATCAACAAAAGCACGGGAAGCGTGTCGCTTCGCGCCGATTTTGCCAACCCCGGACGCCTGCTTCACAGTGGCGCCACGGGCAATGTGGTGATGAAAAACAAGTATAACGGAGTGATTGTCATTCCCCAGTCGGCCACCGTCACTTTGCAGGACAAGCTCATTGTCTACCGGGTCGTGAGCGGAAAGGCCGTCTCCACAGCCGTGAGTGTTGCGCCTTATAACGACGGCCGCACCTACATAGTGCTTTCGGGACTGAAGCCAGGCGACGAGATTGTTGCCGACGGAGCAGGACTTGTGCAGGAAGGAATGGCTATAAACAAATAAGATTATAAATGAAAAAAGGCAATATCTTTATAAAGCGTCCGGCGATGGCGGTTTCCGTTTCAATCATAATGTTGGTTGCCGGAATCATTTCGCTGTTCACGCTTCCGGTGGAACAATACCCCGACATTGCGCCGCCCACGGTGTATGTGAGCACCAGTTACACCGGAGCTGATGCCGATGCGGTGATGCAGAGCGTGGTGATGCCGCTTGAGGAGGCAATAAACGGCGTGGAAAACATGATATACATGACCTCGAACGCCTCCAACGACGGTTCGGCTGAGATTTCGGTCTACTTCAAACAGGGCACCAATCCCGATGTGGCTGCCGTGAATGTGCAGAACCGTGTGGCGCGTGCGCAGGGACTTCTGCCTGCCGAAGTAACTCGTGTGGGAGTGAGCACGGAGAAGCGTCAGAACAGTTTCTTGAAGATTGCTGGTCTCACTTGCACCAACGGCAAGTACGACGAGAACTTCATTTCCAACTATTTGGAGATAAATGTGTTCCCCCGGTTGAAGCGCATCGAGGGCGTGGGCGATGTGCAAGCCTACAGCAGCACCTACGCTTTGCGAGTGTGGATGAAGCCCGACGTGATGGCACAATACGGTTTGGAGCCTGACGATGTGAACGACGCCATCAACCGGCAGAGCTTTGTTGCGGCGGTGGGCGCGTTGGGAGAGCAGAGCAAAAACGCTTTCCAATACACAATCAAGTATAAGGGCCGTTATGCAGATGTGAAGCAATTCGAGGACATTGTGCTCAAGAACGACAAAGACGGCAACCTGCTGCGGCTGAAGGATGTGGCGAAAGTGGAACTCGGAGCCACCGCCTACAACTTCAAGGGAATAATCGACGGCAAGCCGGGAGTGAGCTTTCAGGTGTTCCCCGTGTCTGGAGTGAACATGACGGAAGTGAACAACAACATCAACAAGGCACTTGACGACATGAAAAAGGACTTGCCCGACGGGCTGAAGTTCGTCACCTTCATGGACACCAACGACTTCCTTTTCGAGTCGATTCACGAAGTTGTGGAGACGCTTGTCATTGCAATTCTGCTCGTGATACTCGTTGTCTACTTCTTCTTGCAGGACTTCAAGAGCACGCTCATACCGTCGCTTTCCATCATAGTGTCGCTTGTCGGCACGTTCGCCTGCCTGAAGATAGCCGGATTTTCCATCAACATCCTCACGCTCTTTGCCCTTGTGCTCGCCATCGGAACGGTGGTTGACGATGCCATCGTGGTGGTGGAAGCAGTGCAGTCGAAGTTCGACGCAGGCTACAAGTCGCCTTATCTTGCCACGCGCGACGCCATGAGCGACGTCACGATGGCGGTGGTTTCCTGCACGCTCGTGTTCATGGCGGTGTTCATCCCCGTCACCTTCATGGGCGGAACGGCAGGCGTCTTCTACACACAGTTCGGCATAACCATGGCCACTGCGGTGGGTCTTTCTATGGTGAGCGCCCTCACTTTGTGCCCGGCATTGTGTGCACTGCTCATGCGCCCGGCATCGGGAACTAAGGGAGCGAAGAGTCTCAACGGCAGGGTGAAGGCGGCTTACAACGCCACTTACAGCGCCTTGCTCGGCAAATACAAGCGTGGCGTGATGTTCTTCTTCCGTCGCCGGTGGACGGCATGGACGGCTCTCGGCATCGTGGTGGCGCTGTTTGCCTACCTCATCAGCACCACGCGCACAGGACTTGTGCCTCAGGAGGACAAGGGATTAATACAGATGTTCGTTTCGGCTTCGCCCGGAACCTCGATGGAGGAAATGGGAAAGATAATGGAACGTGTGGAGAAAGTGGTGAACCAGCAGCCCGAAGTGGCAAGCTATGCACGCATCGACGGTTTCGGAGGAGGCACGGGCTCGTGCTACGGTGCGCTCTACATAACGCTGAAAAAGTGGGGAGAACGCAAGGGAAGCGAGCACAGCATAGGGGCGGTTATCGGCCGTATGCAGGCCGGAACGGAAGCCATAAAGGAAGCCACGGTGTTCTGCATGGAGGACGCAATGATTCCCGGCTACGGCGAGGGCAACGCCATCGACCTGAATTTGCAGGATCGCACGGGCGGCGATGCCAAGGTGTTCTACGACAATGTGCAGCGCTTTCTCATGGCGCTCAACGACCGTAAGGAGATTGCAATGGCTTTCTCGTCTTACAGCATCAACTTTCCGCAGTACGACATTGATGTGGATGCGGCGAAGTGCGAGCGTGCCGGTTTGTCGTCGCAGCATGTGCTCGACGTGCTCGGCGGATACACCGGCGGCACTTATGTGAGCAACTTCAACAAGTTCGGCAAGGTCTACCGCGTGATGTCGCAGGCTTCGCCGGAATACCGCACCGACGAGTTTGCACTCAACCGCATCTTCGTGCGCACCGACGACGGCATGGCTCCCATAAGCCAGTTTGCCTCGCTCCGCAAGACGGTGGGCGCAGAAGGGGCGAGCCGCTTCAACCTTTACAGTTCGATTGCGGCAAACGTGGATGTGGCAGAAGGCTACTCCACGGGCGAAGCGCAGCGCGCCATCGCCGAAGTGGCAAAGCAGACGCTCCCGTCGGGCTACTCTTACGAATACGGCGGCATTGCCCGCGAGGAGGCGGAGCAGGGCGGCGCGTCGACAGTTGTGGTCTACGGACTCTGCGTTATGCTCATCTTCCTCATTCTTGTGTGCCTTTACGAGAGTTTCCTTGTGCCGTTTGCGGTGATTCTCAGCGTGCCGTTCGGACTGATGGGAAGTTTCCTCTTCGCACGCATCTTCGGTTTGGAGAACAACATCTATCTTCAGACTGGTGTCATAATGCTCATCGGTCTGCTTTCCAAGACGGCCATTCTTATCACTGAATACGCCTCGGAGCGCCGCCGCAAGGGCATGGGCATTGTTGAGGCTGCCTACAGTGCGGCCGTGGCGCGGTTCCGCCCGATATTGATGACGGTGATGACGATGGTTATAGGAATGCTTCCGCTCGTCTTCGCCTCGGGGGCGGGAGCCAACGGCAACCGTGCTTTGGGCACCGGAGTGGTGGGTGGACTGCTTGTGGGCACGTCGGCATTGGTTTTCGTCGTCCCCTTGTTCTTCATCGTGTTCCAGTATCTTCAGGAGAAATACGTGAGAGGACCGAAGCACGAAGAGGCTGATGTGCAGACGGCGGCGGAGCATGAATCGTTTATGAGCATAAAAAACAATGAAGATGAAAAATAATCGTTATACATTGGTCAGTGGCGCGTTTTGTGGTATTGCGTTGTGCCTTTGCACCTTGTCTGCGCCCGAAGTTTCGGCACAAACGGCAACCGGCGTGGTGGCACCGACCGATGCCGCTGAAGGATATTCGTTCGACGGCGACTCGTGGCGCAAGGTGTTTGCCGACAGTCAGTTGCAGCGGCTGATAGAGTGCGGACTCGCCCACAACACCGACCTGAATGTGGCGCGCCTGCGCATAAGCGAGGCTGAGGCCACGCTCAAGTCGGCACGCCTTGCCAACCTGCCTTCGCTTGCATTCTCGCCAAGTGCCGGAATAAGCAGTTTCGGCGGCGAACGTGCGTCGAAGACCTACTCGCTGCCGTTGCAGGCAAGCTGGCAGATTGACTTGTTCGGCAAACTGAAGAACGCCAAAATGCAGCAGAAAATGCTCGTGGAAAGCAGCAAGGCTTATCGGCAGGCGGTGCAGGTGAACCTTGTGGCGAGCATAGCACGCGAGTATTACAATTGCGCCTTGCTGCATGCGCAGCTGTCGCTTGCGCGCCAGTCGGTTGATGTCTGGAACGAGACGGTGAGGACTATGAAGGCTTTCATGGAAGAAGGACAGTACACCGATGCCGCCGTTTCGCAGGCGGAGGCGAGCCGTGAGCAGGTGAAGGTGACGGCAGTGGACTTGGAACAGCAGATTCGCGAGAGCGAGAATGCCATGAAAAAGCTTTTGGGCGACAGTGCAAATACCGTTGTTATGGCATTCGATGCCGACAGTTCGGGCGGCGGCAGGAGTCTGCTTCAGAGTGCTTCGGAGTCTATGGGTGCCGACATTGCGGAGGGGCAGGGCATCGCCTTGTCGCGCCTGTCGGTGCGCCCGGACGTGCGTCAGGCCGAAATGAACTTGGCGGCGGCAGCTTATGCGGTGAAAGAGGCAAAGGCGGCGTTCTATCCTTCGCTTACCCTTACGGGTACGGCGGGGTGGACTAATTCGGCTGGCGTGATAGTGAATCCTGCCAAGATGCTCTTTGAAGCGATAGCTTCGCTCACGCAACCGATTTTCCAAAACGGACGGTTGAAGGCGGACTTGAAGATAAAGCAGTCGCAGCAGGAAGAGGCGCGCCTGCAATTTCAGCAGGCTCTGCTAAATGCAGGAGTGGAGGTGAACGATGCTTTGACGCAGGTGCAGACTTACAACGGAAAGTCGGCATTGCTCGACAATCAGGTGAAACTGCTTGAGCGCACCGTGAAGTCCACCCGTTTGCTGCAGCAGAATGGCAGCAGCAACTATCTTGAGGTGCTCACGGCGCAGGAGAATCTGCTTTCGGCGAAGATGACCGTGTTGCAAAACTGCTACATGAAGGTGGCTTCCTTGATAGCCCTCTATCAGGCTCTGCCGTAAGCTTCGCGTGGCGGTGGATGCCGCAGTGCGGCAGAAGCTGAATTGAGTGTGAAAACCGGCAGTATTTTGCCGCTTTAAAAACAAGGCTTGTTTGGAACGCAAACAAGCCTTGTTTTGATTGCAAAGAAGTTCGTTTTGCAGAGCAAACAAGGCTTGTTTTTGAATGGGGTGGAATATGGCTTGATTAAAAGTGAAAAAAGATGGTTATTTAATCACCCATTCCGTGAAATTGGCTTCGTTTTCCACGTTGAAGTTTATTCCCACCTTAGTCACAGGTTTGCCTGCGTCTTTGTAAGCGTCGGCATAAGCCTTTTCTTCAATCTGCCGCATGGCTTCTTCTGCCGAGCCGTTTAATTTCGTTTCAATTACATATATGCGGTTCGATGTTTCGAGCACGGCATCGATGCGTCCCTTGTGGGTGCGCACTTCCACCTGCATGCGGTAGTTGGTGAGAAGCGAGAACATTATGTAGAGCAGTTGCTGGTAGTGCCCTTCATATTTCGTGTTGTCGCAATAAGGAACGGTTGACAGAAAATCTTTCATCAGCCGCAGGGCGCCGTCCATGTCGTCGCGGTTGATGAGCGAAGCCATCTTTGCCACGGCCGTACCGCCGCGCCCTCCCTTGTTGCCGAGATATTTTGGCAACAGAGATTGGAACAGTCCCACACGTATTTCCTTGTTGGGTATGCCGAGATGATACACTTCGCCAAAAGCGTCGAAATTCTTTATTGTTAGGTACCCGCTCTGATAAAGCAACGGAGTGAGCGACTCCATGTTCTCTGTAGGAGCGTCAAATTCGGGGCGGATGGCATCAACCCCTTCGCCTATGTCCGACGGAATAACGCCGAATTTCGGCACAGTTGCAAATATCCGTGGCTTATTTTTGTAGTATAGGTCTATATTTTCTTGTTTAATGCTTAAATGTTTATAAGAAGCATTACCTTTGCACTCATGAGTAAGCAATCAGCATTTGACTATAAGATTCTGGCAAGTTACCTTCTTCCCAAAGGCATACTTGAGTACTTCGACGTTACATCCGTTAACGAAGACCACACTGGCATTATTGAAGAGACTGGTAATGAGCGCGTCCTTCTTCACATCTATCTTGACGAAAAAGATGCACGGGAAGAAGAGTGGCACGACCTTAAGCCCAATGGTTTCACGGAAAGCCGTCAGGTTAACGACTTTCCTATCCGTGATCACAAGGTCGTTCTTCATGTCAGACGTCGCAGATGGTTAACGGCAGAAGGCAGAAACATAATCCTTGACAGGTACTCGTTGCTTGCTGATAACACCAGCTACTCTAAGGAGTTTGCTGATGTCTTAAAAAAAATATTTGGATACCTACCCGATAACGGCCCGCTCGCTGGGACTATACTTTAAGGTAGATGGCAATAACCTGGAGCGTGCTTACAAGGATCATCTGAGCGGTTTCCGTAATTGGGAACAAGCCAGTCATGCAGAGGACTGGGTGCTGCATCCTAAGAACATAGGCAAACGGCTGGGCATTGACGAGACCATGCTTCACAAGGACCTGATGACATTCTTGACCAACAAAGAAGGGCATGGCAAACGTCACACCTTAATAGCAGCTGTAAAAGGCACTAAGGCCTCAGACATTATCAATGTTCTTATGCAGATACCGCAGGAACAGCGAGAGCAGGTCGAGGAAGTTACCATGGACTTCTCTGACAGCATGTTTGCTGTCGTCACAGAAGCCTTTCCTAATGCAGCCATAGTCATTGACTGCTTCCATATCGTCAAGCGTTGTATCGAAGCAGTGGAGGAACTCCGCCTCAAAGCTAAACGAGAAGCACAGAAAGCACAAAACAAGGAGAAGGCCATGTTCAAAAAGAAACTTGAACAGCTGGTAAAGAGCCGTAAATACTACCGCAAGAAACATCCAAAGAAATACAAAGGCAAGAAGCGGGGACGCAAGCCACAGAGGTTGAACAAACGCTTCAGGCCAACCATGCTTGCCAATGGCGAAACTGTCATAGAACTGCTGACAAGAAGCAAGTATCTGCTGAGTGTGAGTGGTGAGAAATGGACTGACAGGCAGAAAACACGTGTTTCGGGATGTTCCCAAAGATAAAGGAAGCATATACTTTGATTTGTAGCCTAAGAAGCGTGTTTAGCAACAAGTCTATCGACCGGGGTACTGCTAAGGTTAAACTGCATGAGTGGTATCAGAAGGTATCAGCTTGTACGTTGCGTGAAGTAAAGGCTGCAAGGGATGCCATCAAGTACAAGGAAGAAGAAGTACTAAATTACTTCATAAACAGATCAACCAATGCTCATGCTGAATCTCTTAACTCTAAGTTGAAAGGCTTTAGAGCACAACTACGCGGTGTGCAGGATTTACCTTTCTTTATGTTCAGAGCGTCTATGATCTTTGGATAACATGATTATATTGCCACGGACTTATGCAACTGTGCCGATAAGGAACAGCAACGCCGTTTGCTTCTTTGGCAGGATTTTATACAACGTAACAAGGAAAAAATCAAGTCTTCCTTGGAAGTCGGTATGCGCTCGGAAGGTTTTGCTGACGATAGTTTTGATGAGTTCTATGCCTTGTTAGACAAGGACTATCAGCCACAAAACTTCTCTTACTTTAAACCTCTTACCCAGTCACTCTTTGTTTCCAACTTGAGTATGGATAGTGTCAATAGAAGATATAATGTAGTTAATGTTCTTTCCGTGAAGGATAACAACGTGAGTAAAGTGGAGGATGTCTTGGATTCGCATGATAGCTATAGCTTTGATGTGGACAGTATGAATAGTGCTATCGCCAATCACTTGTCTAACGACTTCAACTATATCGGCTTTGCATGCGGATTCATAGTGTTCTTTTTCCTTTGGCTCTCTTTTGGTAGTATCGAGTTGGCAGTCCTCTCATTTGTCCCTATGGCAGTGAGTTGGTTGTGGATATTGGGTATTATGGCTTTGTTCGGTATGCAGTTCAATATTGTCAATATCATTCTGGCTACCTTCATCTTCGGTCAGGGCGATGATTATACAATCTTCATGACTGAGGGTGCCATGTATGAGTATGCTTATCGTCGCAAGATGTTGGCTTCTTACAAGCATTCCATCATCATTTCGGCATTGATTATGTTTATTGGAATCGGTACTTTGATCGTAGCACGTCATCCCGCACTCCATTCGCTTGCAGAAGTAACAATTGCCGGTATGTTCTCTGTAGTGCTAATGGCCTACATTTTCCCACCACTCGTATTCAAATTTTTGGTGCGACACAATGGCGAATATCGTAAACGACCTGTTTCAATGATGCCTCTTATCGTTATGGGATTGTCTTCATTTGTTTTTTTCTGTCAGTTGACAACAGTTTATGTAAGAGGATTTTTGACTTTATGCTTGTTAAAGCCTACGGCAAATAAGAGGAGACATTTCCATAGATATGTACAGCGACTTTATCAGTATAATCTTACGCATATACCTACAGTTAAATATCGTGTGGAGAACACTTCAGATGAAGACTTTGAACAACCTGCCATGATAATTAGCAACCATCAATCAATGTTGGATGCTGCTGTTTTTATGGCGCTGAGCTCCAAAATAGTAATCATTTCCAATAGGCACCCAAGTAACAATTGGGTAGTAAAACGTATTTATCAATGGTTGGGCTTTGTTACCCTATCAAAGGATATGAATAAGAACCTCTCTGCTCTTAGGGAACGTGTAAAACAGGGATATAGTCTTGTCGTATTTCCCGAAGGCGAACGAAATTCCAAGTCTTCTATTATGCGATTTCATAAAGGTGCATTCTATATAGCAGAACAATTGGGATTGGATATTGTGCCTGTGTTCTTACATGGTTTGAATGATGTTTTACCAAGAAATAGCTTTGCGGTGTATGGTGGAAATATTACAGTAAGTATACGTGAGCGCATTTTGTTGAATGATGCTCGATGGGGAGATGGATATGTACAGCGGACAAAAAATATACATAGGTATTATGTTGAGGAGTATGTTAAAATGGCTTCATTGATAGAAACTTCTCATTATTATCACAATTTACTGCTTGACCGCTATCGATATAAAGGAACGGAAATATATCGTGCTGTACAGAACAATCTAAAGAAGTATAGCAACTTTTCTCAGTGGATAGATGGAGTTGTAACATCTTCCAATGTTCTTGTCTTCAATCATAGCTTTGGAGAATTCGCACTTCTTTACGCCTTGGTGCATAAGAATATTATAGTATCAGTATATGAACCTGATGAGGAAAAATCAACATTGTTGTTCTATTGTTCAGAAGGATTAGTTCCTAATTTAAAAATACATAAGACAATAGATGTTGCAGAAATTAAAGCGGATAAATGTCAGGTATTTATGTTTGATATGCCCGACAAGAGTTTAGAGGAAACTAGTAATATTAAAGTTATAAGCGTATGAAAAACATGTTTATATTGTCATTTATACTATTCTTGCTTTCTTCCTCGGTTTGTGGTCAGACCGCAAAGGAACAAATGCCTTTAATAGGCGAAGACAGGTCTGTCACATTCAAATATCGTAATTCTGAAGAAAAGAATGTGATAGTAGAAGGATCTTTTACGGAAGCAAAAAATATGGCATTAATAGATCGTACATGGATTTTACATGTTGATTCTCTTCCATCGGAGATGTATACATACAGTTTCTATGATGGTGAAAAAAAGTTTTTGGATCCATGCAATCCTAATGTAGTACGTGATATTACTGACACCTTGAATTATTTTATTGTCGACGGATTCCCGGGATCTTATTATAAAAAGCAAAATGTTCCACATGGCAAAGTTCGTCAACTTTGGTATCCTTCATCATTCAATGAGAATATGAAGCAACGTCGTTTGTCTGTCTATCTGCCGGCAGACTATGACGTGAATCTCAAAAAGACGTATCCTGTATTGTATCTCTTACATGGTACTGGTGGTGATGAAATGGCATGGCTTGATATGGGTCGTTTGTCTCAGATAATGGATAATATGATAGCACAAGGCAAGGCAAAGCCTATGATTGTAATTATGCCTAACGGAATCGTAGATTTGGATGCTGCACCAGGACAAAGCCCTTATATGCAAGGAAAAGCAAGTCGTTCTAATGTATCTTCATGGATGGGGCGAACAGAAAAGGCTTTTTCTGAAGAAATCATACCTTTTGTAGAAAAAACGTTTAGGGTTGAGTCTGACAAGCAACATAGAGCTATTGCCGGTCTTTCAATGGGAGGGCTACATACAATAGCCATTTCTGCTAACAATCCAACGATGTTTGATTATGTAGGTTTGTTCTCGCCCCAATCGATAAATCCATTGACTGACAAAAATATTATGCACATACAAAAAGTAAATGCTCAAGTTGAGAAGATTAAAGACAAATTACCAGATTGGTTGAAGCAAAAATATGAGAAGGGAAAAGATGTTGTTGAAGATGTAGATGTTTATCAGAATTTAGACAACAAACTAAAAAATCAGTTTAAAACTCCTCCTCAACTTTATTATATTGCAATTGGGAGGAAAGATCCTTTAAAAACTTTCTTGGATAAATTTCGCAAGCGCCTTTCTAAACAAGGAGCTACATATCTGTATAATGAAACAGATGGAGGACATAGTTGGGAAAATTGGCGGAAATATTTATTGGATTTTTTACCTCGTATTTTTTAATTATTAACTATTATGACAATGAAAGAAATTATTCGACAGACACTGGAGAATGTGTTGCCTTTAGTAGATTTAGACTCTGATTTTTTGTTTCAAGAGCTTGATTCGCTTGGAATAACAACAATTTTAATGACACTTTCTGATATGTATGGGATAGAACTTAACCATTCAGATGTCACTCCAAAGAATTTTAGAACACTTGATAGTCTTGTTGAGATGGTACAAAAGAAAATAGCTGAAAAATGACGATAGAGGATAAATTGCGTTCGCATGCAACGTACAGCCCAGAGAAGATAGCTTTAAAATGCGAGGGAAAATCATATTCGTATTCAGCATTATTTAAGGCCGCATGCCTTAAATCAATTGAATTAGGGGATGTTACACGAAAAATGGTACCAATCGTGGCAACTTCTACTTTTGATTTTATTGCATCTTATTTTGCAATCCATCTTGCAGATGCTGTAGCTGTGCCCTTAGATAAAGAATTACCGTCCTGTAAAAGAAAGCAACTTATAGATACTTTTTCTGGAAAGATTGCTCCAGAGGGTGTGGCTGATATACTCTATACAACAGGTACAACAGGAAAATCCAAGGCAGTCATGATAAGTCATGAAACAATTATGGCTGATGCGGAAAATTTGGTTGAGGCACAAGAGTATGATGGTGATTTAACATTTATCATCAATGGACCTTTGAATCATATTGGTAGTTTGTCGAAAATCTATCCCGTTATTTACACAGGAGGAACAATCCAGTTGATTGATGGAATGAAGGATATTAACCGTTTCTTTGAGGTAATAGATGATGCGAATACCAAGGTGGCAACCTTCTTGGTTCCAGCTTGCATACGTATGCTCTTGACTTTTGCGAAGGATAAATTGACATCGTATGCTAATAAGATAGATTTCATAGAAACGGGAGCTGCTCCCATGCCATTAGAAGATATGCGTCTGTTGTGTCAAGTTTTGCCTCAAACCCGACTTTACAACACCTATGCATCTACAGAAACAGGCATTATTTCTACTTTTAATTATAATGATGGCGAATGTTTGGCAGGTTGTTTGGGAATGCCAATGAAACGATCCTCATTTTTCATTACAGACGACGGTGTCGTTGGGTGTAAGGGAAAAACACTTATGATGGGATATTGGAACGATACGGAAACAACAGCAAAAGTACTAAAAGATGGTACCATTATTACAGCAGATTTAGGGTCTATAGATATAAAAGGTAGGTTACGTCTGCATGGACGAAGTGACGATGTTATAAACGTTGGAGGTTATAAGATTGCTCCTACAGAGGTTGAAGACATTGCATTGGCTTTTTCTGGTGTGAAAGATTGCATTTGTATCGAGGCTCCACATCCTGTTGTTGGAAAAGTATTCCTCAAATCCGCAACCTATAGGGTTTAGTGGGATTTTGCTTGCAAAGCGACAAAATTCATTTTATTGTACATATTTCTTGCACAACAGAAATGTCGCAGACACAAAATCCCCTTACCCCATAAAGCGACTTGAGGTAATACGCTGGTTTAACCAGAAAAGCATGGTCTTTAACCAAAGTCTGTCTTGAACAGGTTGGCATAAGCATTGTTGTCTGAGTAAATGTTCAATACATGCCTACGTGATGTCTTAATCCATTTCGCAGGAACAGAGATGAACTTGAAAACAAAGGTCTTGATTCTGCTGGTGGCACGCAATCCAAATTCATGGGTTTTCAATCTCTGCATAATAGCTTTGTAGAAGTTTCTGATGAGAGCTGTCATAAGCAGGAATACAGTATTCTGTGCCATGAACGATTTTGGCAATCGATTCCAGCCAAAGCCATTGTTCATGTCATCGAAGATGCGTTCCTTGCCACCACGAAGATTGTAGAATTCCACGATGTCTCTTGCACTCGACTTGTAATCGTTAGTCAGTATACATCTGTAGGTATATTCGCCTTCCCAAATGTCAAGGTATCCATCTATTCGCCTTTGTCTCTGTATGACAAGACGATACGGTTTTCCTTTCCATTTCTCAACAAGGATAGAATTCAACTCAAACTCAATACCGTTGATTTCAACAGTTTTCCATCCAGTTAAGGCAAACATGGAATCGTAGAAAGAAGAGCATCTGTTGGCACGAATATAAAAATGCCTGCAATGAGCCTCTACCATATCTACGATTTCCTCCGAACATGAGCCGCAATCCATGCGGGCACGAGAAATATATATTTCCGAAGCCTCCAATCGCTTGAAGATTCTTTCCAAAGTCTCTCTTTGGTTGAAGCGCACGTTTGTGTTACCGTCTCTATTTTCAATACCGACAATCATGTCGTTAATGACTGCCACCCCTGGACTATAGCCCAAGAACTTCTTGTAGGTTGGTTTTGCATCATACTTCTCTGTTTCAATGAACTGATGGTCAAAGTCAAAATCATACTCTTGACCGGATTTCAATTGACCAGTAGCAAGCAGGGCATTGACCAGTAAGCAGTTCATCTTGTCTGCAGTATTGAAATCATAGGATTTGCCAGAAGCAGACTTATAGGTGATGCTCTTAAAAGTCAGTTCTTCGATAGCACGTAATATGGTGTCTGCGCTGCAAGTGCGAAGAGTTGGATGAAGAGACAAATGTTTCATCAGGTGAGTTGTAACATCCTCAATACATGAGCCACCACAAAGATATACGCACATCAGAGAGCGTAGAATCTCGCTATATTGATAACCAAACATAGTGCATCTCAATCCCAAGGTGGAATCTATGGTTTGAGCTAAAAGAGCATCAAATTGCTCCATAATCGAAAAAATTCCCCCAAAAGGAGTGAGTTTCTCAGATTTTATTTGTATCTTTGCCATGTCATATTAGAGTTTTGCTTGTCTTCTTTTCGCAACACTAAGGTAAGTGAAAATTCTGACATGGCAAAATCCTGGGTAACTTTTTGTTGCTCAGGCACTTATAAATAATGTTAAATATAGTGTTGCGGAATTAAGGGTATTGAAACTGTTGATTGTACCAGATGTCGATTATAATCGAAAGAATCTGGTGAATTACCTCAAATCTAAATTAGAATCTCATAAAGTTCCTGTATTATATGGTGAGATTGCTGAAGTGCGGCGTACATTTAATGGAAAAATCGATCGCAAGAGTTATCGATAAAAAATTAGATTTTGAAAAGGATGGCGGGATTGATACTCCTGCCATCCTTTTTGCATGTAAGGTGTAGGTGACTACCTGTACTACGACCGGTATCGCCTGTGACTCCAACAATTATACCGGGATAAACATATTCTCCTTTACGAACTATGATAGAGGATAAATGGCAATAGCTGACATGATAATTGCCATGCCTCAATGTAACATAGTTGCCAGAACGATTGTCATACCCTACCTTTTCGACAATACCATCCATCATGGCATAGGCAGGTTCGTTCTTCGCACGAAGATCCAAACCGTTGTGCCATGATAGTTTACCTGTGAAAGGGTCACGACGATAGCCGTAAGGGCTGGTGACTTTGATTGATTTCAGTGGATAAGTGATGCTTGGATAGCTACTTGTCCACTGTTTTTGTTTGTTATCCACCGAGTGTGTTTCCTGTTGTGGTAGATTTGCAGTGACGGAATCTACCTGATTGTTTACAGGAAACAGAAACTTCTCCTCCACTTTCTTGACTTTGTAACGGCATACGTTGTCTCTGACGGTATTGAACTGCGCCTTTGCACTCGATACCGCCAGACAACTTATTACCCATAATGCCACTATTTTCCATTTCATGGTGCAAAGTTAGGGAAAGAAATCAAGAGTGATACACGATGCTGTAAAAGTATAACATAAAATAAGATTAAAGTATGATTGAGAGTATGAAGTAATGATATAATCATAATAAAACGGAAAAGATTGGGCAGAAGAACGTAGGCTTTCTTGTATTCATTACTCTTGGGCTATCTTTGCATGGCTATATGCAAAGTATCATTCAAAATATAATCAGAATATGAAAAGAAACTCATTTGAAGAAAGAGAAGTGCCATATCAGACACTCGCTAAGTTCGGTCTTACCCATGAGATGATAGAAGACCTGCCGATGCATGCCTTGGAGGACATCAGCAATGGGCGTCCATCGCCAGTATTGCCTGTGAGCATGGAAGTAAACGAGGGTTACAGAATCAAGAGTAGAACCCGATTCGCCTTGGTAAGAATGGCAGATGGAAACGTGGATGTGATGTTCTATCCTGTGTTGAAGTACGCCCCATTGGATAACTTCACCAAAGAGCAGCAGGAACTGTTGCAGCAAGGCAAGGCTGTGGTGGCAAATGTGAATATGCCCGATGGCAATCCTATCAAGGCATTCGTACAGATTGACGGTGAGACCAACCAAGTGATGGCTGTGCCGACACCAGTGATTGGCAGAAACCTACAGGTGCTGTCCGACGAACTCAGTCTTGGAGGAACGGAGCTAAAGAGCATCCAAAATGGCGAGGCACTGACATTTGCCGTAGAAGACGAGCCTGTGACTGTAGGCATCGACCTGAAGAGCGATACTGGCATCCGCTTCACCAACGGCGATGGTGACCAGTGGCGCAAGGAAGGCAAGCGAGAGTGGGACAAATACACCTTCGGCATCTATGGCTGTTGGGTAATGGATGATGACGGTAATCTTGACTATGTTCCAGAGGAGGAATATACCGAAGAACTGTGGAATGAGCAGAAAAAAGCAGCTGGAAGACATGCTTCTGCCGTTGCAAGAAAGTAAAGTGAAACATCAAACTTTGGGAAGAAATGAGAAAAGGACCTTATTATACAGAAGACATTCTCGTAGAGAAGATGCAGAGCGGCGAATACGGTTGGCTTGATTATGTGAACCATTTCAGTGAGGAATGGCAGAACGAGTATCAAGAATACTGCAAGGAACACGCCCTGTGCATCGGCAACGAGAGTGCGGAACAGTTTGTGAAGTACAAAGATGAACTGTTAGAGCAAGGAATGGAAAAAGAGAACGCTTAATAAAATCATGCTATGGCGATAAGAAAGAACTTGAATCCAAGACAGATGGACTTGCAGCCAGAGATGCGTGACATCTTGATGCGCAATGGTATGCAAGCCCATATCATAGCCAACGGTGACGGTTATCAGTTAGCGGTACAGGGACATGACTCCCCACTGCTGACCTATAACCTCACCGAGAAACAGATGTTGGCATTGACCGATTGGGGAACCAACTCTGCCAACAAGAAGGCGTACAATGTCTTTACCAGCATCATCGGCAAAGACTTCTATATGCCGAGAAATCTTGTCCATGCAAGGAATGCTAACGGAAGAGTGGCTATGGGGCTGCATGGATATAGGATTGGTGCCGGAGAGTACGGACGGTTGGGATGGAGTCCAGAGTTTTTAGGTTGGACACCGAGAATGCAGGACGGCTATCATCTACGCAGAGTCGGAGGACATATATTCTATGCAGGAGCACCGATGGTAGCGGAAAGACCTGACAGAAGGCTGAAACCTGGTGAGTTAACCTCTGGAGGTTATGGCTTTTACTATAAAGGACAGCAACAAGTAGTACCACAAGCAGACGTATTACAAAACCTGCAAGCCGTGATGACACCTGTAGAAACACGTCCAAGAAGTCAAGAGCCAGCCAAACCCTACAAGGAACTGATTAGCTCACCTGTATATTTCTCCAACGATCAATGGCAGGAATGCCTGTCTTCACACGGTATCATCATCGATGAGAAGGCAAAGACACTCACCATCCAATCAGAAAGCACCAAGAGTGATATGGTGTATGACTTGACCGACGAAGAATTGAAGGCTTTGACCAACAATTCCGTCAAGCAAGTGTCGGTAGCCAAGCGACTGGAGATACTGAACAATGTCATTAAGGATGATTTCGCAGACAAGATAACGATGGATATGCTCAACAGCAAGGAGCGCATCCATATTGGTTTGCGCCCAGAGGTGCAGCAGGAGTTGGATGGCAAGATGCAGTTGCAGTCAACAGTAGAACCATTGCAAGTGCAGCAAGAGCCTGTGAACAATAAAGTAGGTATTGTGGATGGGCAGGACTTGGACGAGAGCAAGGGATGGTTCCGTGAAGGCAAGCATGGCAGAGAAGTAACTGTTGGTGAGATACGAGTGGAGCCAGCGGAGCAAGAAGGCAAGTTCCGCATGACAGCCATCATCAACGGTGAGCGAGTAAGCCACGAGATAACGCAGAAGCAGTATGACAAGTTCATGGCAGTGGATGACTACCATCGCATGAAACTCTTTTCCAAGATATTCGGTGAGGTAGATATGAAAGACCGTACCAGTTTGGGAACCAAGATAGGAGCAGCTTTGTTGGCAGGACTGGGTGTTGCAGCCGAAGTCGGCAGTGAACTTCATAGACCACATGGCGCACCTGTAGTGATAGTTGACCACCATCATGGTGCAGCCCCTGCACCACCTCGTCCCTACTTCAAACCAGGAGTAGATACACCGATGGATGTGGCGGCGAGAAACTTTGAGGCAGCCATGAACCAAGAGGTATTGCATCAGCACATGGGGAAAGGACTATAACGGAATACGCTTATGGCAAACAACGAACTGACATATAATGATTTCTTGCAGCGTCTGAACATACAAGAGTTGTTGGTGGACGCAGGCTATCAGTTGAACAAACGAGATGGCTTGCGCTATCCGTCGTATGTAAAGGTGGACAGTCATGGACAGCGAGTGAGGGGTGACAAGTTTATTGTCACTGGCAATGGCAAGTGCTGTTTTCAGCCACCAGAGCAGAAGAACTACAACGTGATAGGTTTCATCAAGGAGCATCCGACGCTGTTTGACGACTATAAGCCAGGGATGTCATTGGACAGACTGGTGAATGTGGTATGCAACAGACTGTTGAATAATCCCATTGACGTGCGTGAAAGCAGAGTGGCAGAACCCAAGCGAGATGCCAAGCCCTTCAACCTGTCAGACTATGACATCTTGCGTTTCAACCCAAGGGAAAAGGACACTCAACGGAAACACTATCCTTATTTCAAGGAAAGAGGCATCAACATGGGGACCCAGTTCGCCTTCCACAAGCACTTCTTCTTGGCGACCAAGCGTCGAAATGACGGATTGAGCTTTGCCAATCTCGCCTTTCCACTGTCCTTGCCGTCCAAGCCAGATTGCATCGTTGGATTGGAAGAACGAGGCAGACCCAAGCGAGAAGACGGTAAGGCATACAAGGGAAAAGCAGAAGGAAGCAACAGCAGTGAAGGACTGTGGATAGCCAACCTGACAGGTAAGCCATTGAAAGAAGCCACAAATATTCTATGGTTCGAGAGTGCCTACGATGCTATGGCAGAGTACCAAATCAACCCGGTGAAGAGCGTGTATGTCTCGACCGGAGGTACACCGACAAAGGGGCAAATAAAGGGAATGCTGGAAGAGACCCGACAAGCGAACCATTATTTGGGCTTTGACAAAGACGAGGCAGGACGTGGCTTTGTGAAGAACTTCAAAGCAATCGCCAAGGAAATGGGATTTGCAGACTTCACGGTGCAAGCCTTTCATCCTTTGGGACAATACAAAGACTGGAACGATGCCTTGCTTGGCAAACGAGACCAACGGTTGATAGACCAAGGAGAGATAGACTTCGACTATTTCGAGTTCGCCAAGGCGCAAGAGGCTGAGAGGCAACAACAGCAAGCCAAACAGAAGGAAAAAGAGGAACAGACATCGGGCTTCCGCAGATAAAGCACGGTGTCATTATCAAAAATGAGAACTATGCAGCAGACATATCGGTATAGAAACATCATCATCAAGCCCCATTGGATGCAGTTCGTCATCAACGAGCTGCACTTGCTTGTGCTTATAAGCGTAGGCTTTGTATATGCAGGTATTGATGATGCCGTCCTCTCCACTTTGGTGTTTGTCCTCTCGCTCTTGCTTTCCCTATGTTTGGCATATCGAATGGTCTATCTATGCAGGATGCGGTACATCATCAGTAACGAACAATTAGTGTTTGAGCATGGCGTGTTTCATCGGGAAGTAGATTATCAGGAACTGTATCGTGTGGTGGATTTCAATGAGAGTCAGACATTCATGCAGCAACTATTCCGATTGAAAACCGTGAGCATATATTCTGGAGACAGAACGACACCAAGACTTGACATTATTGGAGTACCGATGAAGGAAGAACTGGTGACAACCATCAGAGAACGAGTAGAAACCAACAAATGCAGGAGGAGCATCTATGAAATTACAAATAGGTAAGATATGGTTAATAGCAATTATCGGCATAGCAACGGCATTGGAAGTCAAGGCACAATTGGTGTCATCCAATCCCTTGGAATGGATGGCACTGGCAGAAGGCAATGAACTTATCAACAGTGAGATTGAAAAGCAAATCAACGGACAGACCAAGACGGCGTTGTTGCAGAACACGATGGCTGCTGAGTTTAATCAAATACACAAATGGGAGAAAAAGTACAACAGCTACTTGAAATCAGTGAACGGCTATGCCTCTTCGCTGAAAGCCTGTACCCATCTGTATGATGATGGCGTGAAGATTTTCATCACGCTCGCCAAGTTGAAGACAGCCATTAAGAACAATCCGCAAGGCATCGTGGCAAGTATGAGTATGAACAACCTGTATATCGAGACGGCAACGGAATTGGTATCGGTTTTCAATCTATTGAACGATGCCGTGGCGAATGGTGGCACAGAGAATATGCTGACAGGAGCAGACCGCTCCAAGACATTGTGGGCATTAAACGACAAACTATCTGCTTTCCAAAAGAAGCTCAACAAACTGTATCTGAGCATCCGCTACTATACAATGAGTGATGTGTGGAACAATGTCACGGCAGGGATGATAGACAGAAGTAATGGTGAGATTGCTACGCAAGCATTTGGACGGTGGCGGAGAGCTGCCAAAGTCAGTACACCATAATAATATAAAAACATTTGAGTATGAGAACATGGATATTTTGCTTTGGCATCATGCTGCTTTCTGTCTGCAAGATGCAAGCCCAAAACGACCCTGTATTGGCAGGAATGATATACGCATATACAGACAAGGCAGAAAAGGAGTTGAAGAACCAGGAGAAGGTGATGCTGATGCAGACCACTGGTCATATATGGTTGAAAGAGGAAGTGGAAGGAACCACCAATCTGCAACGAGAATTCAACAACTACTTGGACTCGTTCCGCTCCATCGTGGTGTATGCTGCACAGGTATATGGCTTCTATCACGAGATAGACCGACTGGTGGATAACTTGGGAGGATTCACCAAGCAACTGGATAAACATCCGAGCAATGCCCTTGCTGTGGCACTGTCAGCCAAGCGCAACAAGATCTATCGGGAGTTGATTATGGGCAGCGTGGAGATAGTAAATGACATCAGGCTTGTATGCTTGTCGGGCAACAAGATGACCGAGAAAGAACGAGTGGAAATCGTTTTCGGCATCCGCCCCAAGCTGAAGGTAATGAACAAAAAGCTGCAACGGCTAACCAAGGCGGTGAAGTACACCTCGATGGCGGACATCTGGGCAGAGATAGAGGAAGGTAGCCACGACAAGGCAGACAAGAAAACCATCGTGAAGGACTGCATGAACAGATGGAAGCGAAACGGAAAGATCAAATAACAATAAAAAGATACGACTATGAGTATATGGGCAAAGATAGCAAAGTATGGCGGCAGTGCCTTGAAAGGTGCAGGTAGTGTCGCCAAGCAAGGACTGAAATCTGCAAGCAATACGGCTGTGCATCCCACCCAAGCACTAAAAGGCGCAGGAAGTGCGATGAAAACAGCCGCTGTGGGCAGCGCAGCAGGATATGTGGCATGGCAGAACCTTGTCAACGACAAGAGCATGGTGGAGATAGCCAGTGATGTAGTGGTAGGAAAAGACACCACGGAGAAAATATCCGAAGCTGTGGAAGACGTGAAAGGACTGAAGAACAAGGCTGGAGAAGCAGTGGATGCTGTGAATGGTGCCATGGGCGACATCAACAGCAAGTGGAGCGGAATGAGCAACTTCTTCCGTGGCATCTTCGGAGGCAACGGACTGGAGATGTTCGGCAACTTCTTCAAGAACTTAGGTAAAGGAAACGTGTCGGGACTGAGCCTTGCAGGACTGGTAACAGCAGCGTTCCTCACTTTCGGACGTTTCGGATGGCTTGGCAAGATAGCAGGAGCCATGCTCGGCATGATGCTCATCGGCAACAATTCCAATATCAAGAACATTGTCAGTGGTGATGGCGGTCAAGGAAGAAATGTGAACGAAGCAGAAACGACCACACGCAGTGGCGGCATGAAACGATAAACATAAAAACGACAACAACATGAGATATACAGAAGAAATGATGCTGCAATCAAAAAGCGGCTTTTGCATGCCCTTTGAGGAGCGAGGCAAGGACGTGGAACTGACGCTTGGCTATGGAAAACAGAAGCATCCTGTAACAGGAACGGTGTTCTTCCATCACGGACTGGACTTTGAGGCAAATCACTATCTGCTGTCTGCCTTGGCAAGCGGAACGGTATCGGGCATTGGCAATGATGCGACACACGGCATCTACCAAGTGATACGCTACGGCAAATATGAAGTGACCTACGCCCACCTTGCCAACGTGTTCGTGAACTTCGGACAAACCGTGAAGGCAGGAAACATCGTGGCATTGAGCGGTGACAGACTGCATTTCGAGGTGAAGTTTGACGGTAAGGAAATCAATCCGATTGATTTTCTGACCATGCTATATGGCAATGTGAAGGCAATGGAACAGACCGGTAAGACTGGTTTTCCTGAGTTTGAGACCTACGACATGAATATAGCCACACAGTATGACAAAGACCAGAAAGAGATAGAAGAATTGATGCTGCGCTTCATGCCATCGTATATGGAAGACCTGTATAAAGGTATGTATGTGACACCGCAACATGCAGAGCAGTCGCTAAGGAACATCTTTACCTTGTCAGCGGCGAAACACTATTTCTATGAAGCTATGCCATCCATCAGCAATCCGTTAGGCATCGGGCAGAGAGCTATGCCCTTGGCTTGCAAGGTGCAGAACCTGCTGATTGCGGATTTCTTGAACTATCTGGCATTACGACATGGCATCTATCTGTCCACACTGAGCGAAGTTCTAAAAAAAAACTCCATGACGAAGCCGTAAGGACAAGTGGCATCATCGATCCTCTTGCAGAATTGAACATCGATATGCAGAGCTTTGATATTCCAAGGTTGGTGAGCGTCTATCCCGACCGTGCAGGAGTGAGATGGTGGACAAAGGCGTGGTTCAATAACCGAGAGGAAGGAGAATGCTCCGTGGAGATAGAACTGCAGCAAGCCATCCTCTTCATCCATGACAGAATAGAGAAGGACGCTTGGCTGGAGGAATACTTTCCAAAGCAGATGGAAGTGTATCACCAAGCCATCGAGCAGACAAGAGAACAGATATTAGGTCAACTAAACGTAACGCTATAATGAGTACTATCAAGAACCCGACACGCTTTGCAGAACTGGAGTATTGCCTTCAAGGATATTTTGACGGCAAGCTGGCATCTGTGATGAAACAGGTGCGAGATGACTTGACTCACAAGCAACTGGAGGAAAGAGGCAGATACCAGAGCAGTTTGGCAGGAGTGCTTGCTTCTGCCAATCCATATGCCGACAACACCGAGTTTGTTCTAAAGCAAACAGGCAAATGGAACAGCAAAACCACGGAGGACTATCTAGTGATGTGCAACCAGAAGATATGGAAGGACAAAAACATCGTGAAGGATTTGGCTCTTCTTGCTGGCGAGTGGCGCAATGCCGTGGTGAAGGAAATTGGACGAAGCAAATATGACGCTTTGTCGAAAGCCTGTGGCGAGGATTTGGCATACGCATACGTTGCACAAAGGATGGAAGACCTGATGATTGGGAAGCTCGTCAAGGACAATACACCCAAATCAACGATGGACTACATCTTGCGAAAGGCAGCACAAAACAGCATCTGGGGACTGCAAGAAGAACTGATGAAGTCACCATTGACAGCAGAGATAGAAGCTCGTGGCGAGAAAGCCTATAAGCCAAGCAAGACGGAGAAGTTTGCTGGAAGGGCTACCGCCTTGGTAGTGGATGCCGTGACTATGGGCGGTATCGGTAGTTGGAAGTCATTGGCAACTTTGGTGGGGAGCGACATGGCATTGGGCTATATCCTCGATTCCAAGAAGGGAAACGCAGAACAGCGGAAAGAGCAAGTGATGGAACTGAGCATCAGCAAGGGTGTGTTCGGACAGAACGGCAATACCTTCACTGGTTTTCGCTCACAAGCCAAGAAAGTGAATGCCACCGACAATGGCTATGTCAAGACGCTCAACAGCAAACTCCATAACAAGATACATATCCCACAAAAAGCATTTACACCCATGGCATGGACAGATAACAGTTTTAAGTTTCCTTTCCAAAAAGAGCAAGAGAAACGGAACGATCCGAAATACAAGAATGTACCGCTGATAGTGGCACCCGGCAAGGAAGATGCCTATCTGGAAGAGAAAGCCAAGCACGACGCAGCCAAGGTTGCAGAGGCAGAGCGCATCATCCAGGAAAAGAAAGATGCAGAGGCGCAACAAACAGAAACTGATGAACAACAGCAAGCGCAATCAGAAGAAGAACAGCAAGAACAACCTGAAAATGACAACAGCAACGGATGGGAAGGACTGTTGAAGAACTTCGGACTGAATGGTTTCAGCGACATCGGCAATAACCTCGGCTATGTGATAGCCATGTTGCCCGACATCCTTGTTGGACTGTTCACTGGCAAGACGCAATCATTAGGCTTGAAGGACAACATGATGCCAATAGCCGCCATTCTTGCAGGAATGTTTGTGAAAAATCCATTGCTGAAGATGACACTCATCGGTATGGGCGGTGCCAATCTGCTGAACAAGGCAGGACATGAAGCATTGGCAAACAAACAGGAAAGCAATGATAGAAATGCTGTATCATACGATAATACAACATCACAAGCAGTGCAATATAAGTCCTATCCAGACGAACCGTTGAATCCCCGAATAGCCAACCCTGTGCTGCAAGGCAATTGCTTGGTGGCAACCATCGACCGAGTGCCATACACCATCCAACTGCCAGAGCATGTGGTTGGAGCATATCAAGCAGGAGCCTTACCACTCAACACCCTTGCCAATGCCGTGCTTGCCAAGAGTGACCAGATGAGACAGATGGCAGAACGCAACTATGGCGAGCAAGAAGTGAGAAATGTGAGAAACGAGGCGATGGAAAACGCAGAGCAGCGAGAAGTCATCCAACGTTCAAGATAAGATAAAACGTAAAACAATCATACAATGAAAGAGAAAAGTCCACAAGAGAAGAATGCGGCAGAGCGTCAAGTGTCACTGATTACCGAAGCCCTGTCGAAAGCAGCCGACAACAAGGGTGTTTGGCTGAACGAGCAAGGAAAGCAATATCCACGGTTTTACCCAAAGGGAGCGGCAGTGAGTCCGTTCAATGCCCTCGTGATGGGATTGAACTCCGACAAGAACGGATTTTCTACAAATCTTTACACGTTATTTAGTGAAGCCAAGAAGCGAGACGAGTCTGTGATGGCGCATGAGAGAGGTGTGCCGTTCAACTGGTATGCGTGGAACAAGTATGTGAACCGACATAATCCAGAGGACATCATCAGTAGAAAGGACTACCAGGAATTGTCGGCTACCGATCAGACACAGTACAAGGGCATCCATAATCGGGAGATACGAGTGCTGTTCAACATCGATCAAACCATGTTGCTATTGAAAGACAAAGAAAAATATGAAGAGGTGGTGAAGGCGAATGTCGGTGCGAATGAAGACAAGGCATTGCGTAGCCAAGTGAATGACTTCATCCAGAAGATGAAGGACAACCTGATGGCGGTGCGCAAAGACGGAAGCGGAGTGGCACATTATGACACGGAGAAGGACGCCGTGTATATGCCAAAGCAAGAAAATTTTGAGCAATATAGCGATTATGTGCAGGAGATGCTGCGTCAAGTGGTGAGTGCTACAGGACATCAACAGCGACTGGCAAGGGAAGGCATGGTGATGAAGAATGGCATTGCACCATCTGAGGATGCCGTGAAGCAAGAGAAACTGGTGGTAGAACTGGCTTCGGGCATCAAGATGATGGAAATGGGTATGCCAGCCAAGATTTCCAAGGAGAACATGGGATTGGTGGACTACTGGAACCGTGAACTGAAAGAAAATCCATGTCTGATAGATGCTATAGAGAGTGATGTGAACAATGCCTTGGACGTTATCCGCAAGGCAGAGCGTGGCGAGAAAATAGAATATTCATCCTTGAAGAACGAGCAGCAGACCACCGAGATGCAATTGAAGATGCCCAAGCATTACTTCGTGGCAGACGAGATAGCCAAGCATCCTGACAGCGAGCAGAAGTTTGTGGTGATTGTAAGAGACAAGGAAAACAAGAGTGCTGATGTGGTGTTGCCAGCAGGAGCATCATTGGAAGTGAACAACGAGGTGTCGGGCATGAGCAAGCAGCGCATCGAACATGCCTTACAGAAAGAAGGTTTTCAGTCTGTCAAGTTCTATAATCCCGATGGCGCTTTGGGCTACCATCCTGATGACAGCTATTTTGCAGGAAAGGACATCACTGTGGCAAGATTGAAGAACTGGCAACTGGAAGACATATCCAAGATAGACGTGAGTGATGCCGTGAGCCAGAGCAAGCAGGTGGGCTTCGACCGCATACAGATGGTGCAGGATGACAACAAGCGTTGGGCGATGTATATCAAGCCCGAAGGACAGAAGGCTTTTTCCATCTATCCCGACAAGGCGGACTTAAACCGCTTCTTCACCACACTGAAACAGGCGCAGGACACGATGGACAGTCTGAGAGTGGAACTGGCACAGAAATACTATGCGATGGCAGAGACAAAGCCTGACCTGAAGGTGGACTTGTTTGGCAGCGGTCAGCACAACGAGGTGGACATGAACCGCATACAGAAAGTGAACGTGTTCAAGGCAAAGAACGATGTCATTCTGTGTGCAGTCACCATTGATGGCGCAGACAAGTTGCAGCCTCGTGTGGTATCGCCAAGCCAATGGCAACGAATGTGGATTGCCGAAGACAAGAACGAGTACAAAAAGCATCTTGCTGCTACCCTGTTTGCTGACATCCTGCAGAAAGGACAGACGCAGGAGCAGACTGCATCAGAAAAGCAAGTTGAGGAAACCGAGGTGAAGCAAGAAACGCAAGTCTCCACCGATAAGAATGAGGAAGAACATCGAGAGTATCACGAGGAAGAGAATAAGCAAGCATCTTCTGAGGAAAAGACAGATATTAGGGAAGAGAAGGATGCGACTGTTCAAAGAGATAATAACGCTACTGTGGAAAAGAAGGAAGAAACAAAGGGTAAGCAGAAGGAAGAGACCAAGGACTCTCCCATCATGAAGCAATGGAAGGAGTTGAAAGCCAAGCATCCAGATGCTTTGCTGCTGTTTCGTGTAGGTGATTTTTATGAGATGTATGAACAGGATGCCAAGCGAGGAGCGGAAGTGTTGGGGATTACATTGACAAAGAGAAACACCCAAGCTGGTATCTACATGGCTGGCTTTCCACATCATGCCTTGGACACCTATCTGCCCAAACTTATCCGAGCAGGAGAACGAGTGGCTATCTGTGACCAGTTGGAGGCACCCAAGCAGAAGCAAGAGGAGCAAAATACTGAGGAACAGCAGCGTTCTGGCGGTATGAAACGATAATAATGAGGATAAAGACATGAGCAAGAATCAGCAATATGCAGAAAGATATGCTGTCGAGGCGATGGAACAAATGAAGCGATATGGCATCCCTGCTTCCGTCACCTTGGCGCAAGGCATCTTAGAAAGCCGTAATGGACAGAGTGAACTGTCGCAGTTGGGCAACAACCATTTTGGCGTGAAGGCTTCGAAAAGTTGGCTGAAGAACGGTGGCGACTATCTTGTCTACACCGATGACAAACCGAATGAGAAGTTCTGCAAGTATGCCACGGTGGGTGACTCATACGAACACCATTCCAAGATATTGAAGAACAACAGCCGCTACAGCCAATGTTTCAAACTCTCTCCCGACGACTACAAGGGATGGACAAACGGCATTGAGCGAGGCGGTTATGCCACCAGTGGAGGATATGCAGCCAGTTTGCAAAAGATTATCGAGATCAATGGATTACAGAAGTATGACCAACAGGTGATGCGAGAGATGAGGGCTGAGGGCAAGAAGTTCGGCGTAGAACAGAATGCAAGGACTTCAGCAACGGTATCGTCTTCGGTATCGACATCCAATAATGACGAAAAGAAGCAAACAGCATCTCAAACAACCAACGACAAATACTCATTCCCTGTGAAAAGGGACGAGTTCTTGTTTGTCACTTCTCCATTCGGTATGCGTCAAGACCCTATGGACAAAAGCAAACAGCAGATGCACAAGGGCATTGACATCAGAGCCAAGCATGATGATGTGTTGGCAACCGAGAATGGTGGCAAGGTGGTAGCTGTGAACCACAATGCCAATACTGGCGGTGGCAAGTCTGTGACAGTGGAATACGCAAGATCGGACGGAAGCAAGGTGCAGACCACATATATGCACTTGGACAGTATTGCCGTGAAGGTGGGTGACGAGGTGAAAGCTGGGCAAAAGTTAGGTGTGTCGGGAAATACCGGCACACGCACTACTGGCGAACACTTGCATTTCGGAGTGAAAAACATATCGGCAGACGGCAAGACAAGGGACGTGGATCCTGCATCATACTTGGCGGAGATAGCGCAGAAAGGTAATCTGAAGCAACAAGCATTGTATAACGGCAATGACCTGTTGGCAAAATACAAGGGAAATAGTTCGGTAGTGGACACGAGTCTGTCACCTGACGATTGGATGAAGAAACTGCTTTCATCCGAGGACGCAAGCACAGGATTGTCAAGTACAGACCCGATAATGGGATTGGTGACTACCATGTATAGCAGTCTGCTTGCCCTCGCTGTGCAAATAGACAGTAAAAGCGAGGAAGAGCAAAAAGCGCAAATCTCAGAAGCTGTAAGCAAAAGGCAGGTGGACTTGAAACCGTTGATGCCGACTATGAATGAATGTGTGCTGAGCGTTGGCGATAATGGAAAGGCTGTGTTGCAAGCGGACAATGGCACTACCAAAGTGACGAGAGAGCTGACCAATGCGGAGTTATGTAGATTGTCGCAAGTGTTGGGTGATACCAACCTGAGCAATGATGCCAAGAAAATGCGCATCGCTGGAATGGTGAATACTATCGTGCTGACGCAACAGGCATCGCAAAACTATGAGCAAGTCCTGGAACAGCAAGAAGGTCAAAGTCAGACAATGCAAAGAAAGTAAGATACTTGGAGGTTCCACATCTTGGTCGATTGAAAACGAATAAAAAAGTATTTGAGCTATGATTAAATGTAACGTAAGTGTGTGCGGAACCGTCAGCAAGGCTGCAGTGGTTCGCAATGGGAAGGACGGAATGCCTTTTACGACATATTCCGTGGATGTGGTGGTGCCAGCCAAAAGTGGTATCAACAAGACCGTGATTGTCAGTTGCATCATGGATGGTGACGATTCGGAAGGTATTGTCGTGGGCAACCGCATTGAGTTGAAAGGTGTGTTGACCTTCAAGAAGAAAGACGACAACCTGTATTTCAACTTGAAGGTATCGGAAGTGAACCTGTCTCCCGTATCGGAAAGCAAGGATGGCATCGTGGGCGACATGGAGTTCAAAGGCAAGGTCGGTAAGGACATTGATATGAAGAAGGACAAAAATGGGAAGGCTTTCCTGATGTTCTCTGCTTTCAGTGCAGAGAAGATTAGAGAAGAATTTACTTTTACGTGGGTGCGCTTTGTCCGTTTCTCGGAAGAAAGAGAGGAATGGTTGCAGCCAAAAACCACCATCGAGGCAAAGGGCGAGCTGGAAATCTCGGTGTATAACGACAGGCTCAACTTAGGCTGCAAGGTGGCGGAGTTGAACCAGTGGGAGAAGAAACCGTATCATCCTAACAATTAGCAAGTATGGCATATTACAATAAGAGTCCACAGAATAATGGCGATGGAAAGAATGCTGAGGACAGAGCCTTGGACACCTTTGCCAACATGATGATAGAGAAAATCGAGTCGTTGGGAAGCAAGGACGGATGGCAAAAGCCTTGGTTTACGGAAGGTACATTGAGTTGGCCGAAGAACCTGTCTGGCAGGGAGTATAACGGCATGAATGCCTTGTTGCTCACCATGCTCTGCGAGAAGAAAGGCTACGAGTTGCCAGTGTTCTGCACCTTTAACCGTGCAGTGGGTTTGAACTATCAGACCGACAAGCAAGGTAACAAGAAGCAGATGGTGGATGCCAATGGCGAGCCGTTGCCCAAGGTTGGCATCAATAAGGGAGAAAAGAGTTTTCCCGTGATGCTGACAAATTTTACCATTGTACACAAGGAGACAAAAGAAAAGATACCCTATGACGACTACAAGCGAATGAGTGCTGAGGAGCAGAAGGAGTATAATGTCTATCCGAAGTTGAATGTGTATCAGGTGTTCAATGTGGCACAGACCAATCTGAAGGAGGCACGACCTGAATTGTATGCCAAGTTGGAAGCGGAGAACAAGCCAGAAAAGGCATTGGTGAAGGAAGGTGACATGTATTCGTTTCCTGCTGTTGACCGGATGTTCAAGGAGCAGAGATGGATTTGTCCCATCAATATCGAACACCAGGACAATGCGTTCTACTCCATTTCCAGCAACCAGATAACCATTCCTGAAAAGTCACAGTTCAAGGATGGTGAGTCGTGGTATGGAACAGCGTTCCATGAGATGGTTCACTCAACAGGAGCGGAAGATCAGTTGAACCGTCTCAAACCGCAGTCGGGCTTCGGTTCCGATGAATATGCACGTGAGGAACTGGTTGCAGAGTTGGGCAGTGCGTTGGTGTGCCAGAAGTATGGCATGACCAAGAATCTGAAGGAAGACAGTGCCGCCTATCTGAAATCGTGGCTCGGCAGTCTGAAGGAGACGCCAAGTTTCATCAAGACCACCTTGATGGATGTGAAAAAGGCAACGTCCATTCTCACGCAGAGAATAGACGAAGTGTCTTTGGAAATGAAGGAGCAACAGAGTGAGGTTGTTGCAGCTTCAGTATCGGAAGAAAACAAGGATGCGAAGGACATGAAGCAATCTGCATCATCAAATGATAATGAGCAGACTGAGGTAGAAGAGGAAAAAGTCGCACGGTCTGCGTTCCGTCGGTAACGAGTCAATTGTGGCAAACATGCAAAAAACCAAGATGCGCACATATATAATAATGTGTAGGCATCTTGGATTTTTCGTTTTGGGAGTTTTATTCTTCCTCCTCATCATCTTCTTCGGGTGATAGCCATTTCTGCCAATCTTTCTCATCAATGGTGAGGTCGTCCATTTCCCAATCATATGCGAGTTCGGGCATTGGGTCACGAGAGTAAGGGAAATGGATGGTATAGCCGATTTGTCCATAGGAGACATGGAGCGGAGTGACGCAAAGGTCTCTGCCGAAATAGCTTCGGGTGGTAAGGTATTTGCGCCAGTCGAAACGCTCATTGAGAATGTTTCGACATAGGCGGTAAAGATATTGTTCTATTGTCATACGGCTTGAAGTTCTAACTGTGAATAATATTGTTTGAATGCCTCGTAAAGGTCAGCCATCATTACTTCGGCTTCCTCCATGTCTTTGACTATATCGGCAATGTGGTAAGGTGCACCATTTTTGCCGTGACCGTCTGAGCCAATCCAAATGTACGCTTCCTCGTCAACATCAAAGTTCTCGTAATACTCATGGATATTGTCGATGAAGGCTTCCATATCATCGTCTTCAAGTTCCACGCTGAAATTGAAATCTTGACCATAGGAAGTATATTTAGCGAAGTTTACATCTGTCTTGCCGTTTTGTGGCTCGGAGAAATCAACGCTCCATCCTAATATTTTGGCTATCTCCGTTATCTTTTGCTGTATCATATAGTTTGATTTTTATCAGCCATAGGCAAGAAGCCTACGGCTGATGAATGGTTTAAACTTCTTCCCTGTCATACATGTCAGACAGAAACGACTGCAATCTCTCGTCGGAAATGTTTCCGATTGGGCAAGGCTTGAAGCTCTTGTCCTGCAATATCGGTATCTTGGGAAGGTTATGTCCGACATCCACGCTGATACTTTCCATTTCCTTGATGGAAGCATAGCCATATTCTGTATCGGCAAGACCGACAACGATAGAGAACAGCGTGAAGTCATTGCCTTCCGGCTGACCTTCCAATACATACCAACGGACTTTGCCGATGAAGAAGACGCATTGGCAAATGGCATCCTTCTTCTTGCCGTCCTGTGAATAAAGCGGATATTGCTTGAACTGCTCCGCCAACTGTGGTGTAATCAATCTGCTTGTCATAACTGCATTATTTATTGTGTGAATAATCTGGTGAAGATGGATAGTAGAGCTGCTGCTCACGCAAGGCTTCAATGGCTGCATGTGCCAAAGTGCAAGCCCATTCATTGCGAAGGTCATAATAGCCCTTCTGATAGTTTATTGCCAACTGCTCCATGAAAGCCATCATCACCTTGAACTTCTCGTTTACAAGAAAGCGGTGGTCATTGGCAAACTCTGCACCCACCTTGGATGCGGAACACATCTTGCCGTTCACGAAGCGTGAAAACTCATTGGCAAACTCCTTGTCTCTTTCGTTAATCATATCGTTCATATCTGTTCGGATTAAATTGTGAAACTTCTTTTTCTTCCCTATTCTCGAAGCCTTTACGACTTCATCGAGGGAATTGATTTTACGTGCAATCAAGAGTTCGGACATGGAGGCAGACAAGACAAGGAATTGGGAGATTATTTCATCGGAATACCCCAATCTTTGATTGGTGGAAGGCTGCTGATGAAATAACCTGCTAATAGCAAGGCGGTACTTGACAGTCTGGTGGGCTGAACTAAATTTGCTAAGGAAAAACAAGGGAGGATGAAGGGGTATGGGAGATGTGTAGTGACTAAAACTGGTAAGATTACCACTTTTTGATAATAGAGAGATCTGTTAAAACCTGTATATACAGATGCTGCATTCCCGTTTTTTGTCATTTGTGTCACTTTTCGGGAATTGTATTTCTGAAAATATCCCTGTTCAATCTTCGCACTATGTTAAATAGTATTGAACAAGATGAAATATTGAACAAAAAGTTCGTTCGTTTAAGTTTTGTTCATTATCTTTGCAACGTTCAATCAAATTGAACACAACTGATATATTGAACAAATAACATAAAATGATGGCAAACAATATCATAATAAACCAAGCATTGGATGCTCTTAGAGCAAGCCTTCCTGTGGGGGATGTTGTGTCAACAACAGCCGTCAAAGTAAATTGTACCAATGAAAATGATGTCACTGTTAAGATAATGAATATAGATTTTGTGTGTCATGTAAGGGAAAACATAACCAAGGCCACATTAAATCCGACATTAGCGACTATGCAAACGATGAACAATGACAAGCAGCAAATCTTGCTTGTTACGCAATACGTCACGCCGCAGGTATCAACAGAATTGGCAAACAGAGGTATCAACTATCTGGACTGTGCAGGAAACTGCCTTGTCAGATATACAAAGGCAGGAAACTTGATTTTCCAAATATTTAATCAAGGAAGGAAAAATACAGAGTCCAAGGTGAAAACCTATCCCGTGTTTCAAGATGCAGGATTGAAGGTCGTGTTTTATCTGTTGCAAGATGCAGACAATATAAAGAAGCCTTATCGAGAGATAAAAGAGCAAATTGGTGTATCTTTGGGAAGCGTGAAAAACGTTTTGGATGAACTTGCAAGACGTGGTTTTGTTTGTGACACTAAAAACGGGCGCATAATAAAAGACAAAAAACAACTGCTTGACTTATGGGTTAGCAATTACAATGAAGTATTGAAACCCAAATTGCTGGTAGGAGCAATGGCATTTCGAACAGAAGCGAATAGAAATGAATGGAAAAACATAGCATTGCCAAAGGGCATGTCATGGGGAGGAGAACCTGCCGCAAACTTGACGGATGGCTACTTACAACCAGGAATTTTCGACATATACACGGAAATACCTGCAGCACATCTTATACGAACAGGTGTCGTCAAGCAAGATGCAAATGGGGAAATTCATCTGTACAACAAATTTTGGAATTGGGAAACAGACAACAGAACTGTTCCTGCTATATTAATCTATGCAGACTTGATGGGTAGTGGCAATAGTCGCTGCTTGGAGGCTGCGCAACGCATATTAAAGAATGAGCTTAAAGATTTCGAGTGAAAAGATAAACAATCCATTTCTTGTGGATTTGTTGGAGAAACTTACAGATAGCTTCCGTAGAATGAATCACGACTTCTTTATCATAGGAGCCACCGCTAGAGATATAGTCATGCAGCAGATGCTGAACACGTCATCACGTAGAAAGACAAGAGACTTGGATCTGGCTATAGCTGTTCCAAACTGGCAGGAATTTGACAAAATCAAAAATAGTTTGATTGCGGATGGTTTCGAGAAGGACAAGTCAAAACACCAACGCTTCTATTATGGTGACTATGAGATAGATGTTGTTCCATACGGATATGTCGCCAAGGAAGATGACAACATCTATTGGCCACCCGAAGAAACAATTGCCATGTCCGTAAAAGGGTTTGACGAAGTGCTTTCTGATGCTATAACGGTTAGTATTGATGACAGATTCACTGTAAAGATAGCTTCCTTGCATGGATTATTCTTGCTGAAGTTCAATGCTTGGATGGACAGACATCTAACCACAAACAAGGATGCGGAGGATATGTCGTTCATATTGGACAACTACCTTATGGCAAACTTGGATCGAGAAGCTTATATGGAAGTGTATGATTGGGAAGATTTTGACGAATATGTAGCTGGTGGCTATTGGCTGGCAAACGATTTGGCAAAGTTATTGAACCGAGACCAACTTGTATATTATGCAGACAAAATTGACGAGGAATTGCAGTTGGAGGAGAGAAGCTATTTGATAAGCCAAACTCTCAATTCACAATCGGGTTTGAATTATGACCAAGTAAGGAGAACATGGCAAGTCATTTCAGAAGTGTTTCGCTCTGCTACAGAAGAAAGGGATTTATAATGATAGATATAAAATATTGTAGTCAAAAAGGCTTATGTGATACAAACCAGGATTTTATCTTGTGCAAACAATTACAAGATGGGAGTTGCATCGCTATCCTTGCCGATGGTATGGGTGGCTTACAATATGGTGAGATCGCAGCTGCCACTGTTGCACAAAGTATTTATAAAATATTGGCAGAACAAAATTCTGTGGATATAAGAGAGCTGTTAGCAAAGGCTTTTGAACAAGCAGACATTGCAGTTGCAGATAAATGCAAGGCTCTTTGTTGCAAAATGGGAGCAGCAGTTACCGTCTTATACATAAAAGATGATACTGCCTATTACGCATGGCAAGGAAATGTTCGTCTATATTACAAAAAAGAAAAAGGTATACATCAACTTACTGAAGACCACCAGAAGGAAGGTGATAATTGTACCTTTCTGACTCGTTGTGTGAATGGAAGAGGTTTCCGCAACCCTATATCCATTCAAGAAACGAAAATATCAGACATGGACTTGTTGTTTTTATGTACAGATGGATTTTATCAATCCAAGGATTGCATAGATTCTGTTATAGTAGAAAACAAATTGCCAAGTCGTATAGAATACTTGGAAGATGATGCATCCTGCATTCTCATACAGTTGCATAACCCTTGATAAGATAAGAGATATGGCAAAGAAGAAGCATAAAGGACATTACTGTAAGATTTGTGGTGAATACAAGTCGAACGAGTCATTTTCGGGGAAAGGTCATGTCCAACACATCTGTAAGGAGTGCATGGGTGAGATGAAGAAAAGCAACAAGAAGATTTTGGACTTGCCTTTCGGGGGCAATGAGTTTGAGATCGTTGATGCCGATGAATATATCGATACTATCTTATATGGCAACAACGAAGAACGAGAAAACAAGACTTTCAAGAAACTCAGCCGTGAACAGAAAATGGTGTTGAAAGCGATAGTGCAAGATGAAGTTACGTTCTATTGGCAAGCCCATCGACAGATACCAGTAAATGACAAGTTAAAACAACTCAGAAGTTCTGTCAATACTGTAGTATATGAACAGTTGGACTTTGCCATAAAGGATGACACGATGTTCAAAGCTTATATACAAGAGCAAGTTATCACTGTCATAAACAAGATCTTGCGACAGGAGAAAGAACAAAATAACCAATAGCAGAAAGAGTCCATTCTTCACGAACGGACTCTTTCTTTTGATAATCATTGTTTTGCAGATTACCGCTTATCGTATGAATGATAGTAAAACACATCTACCGTGCAAATAGTCTGACCGCCGTATGACGGTTGGCTGCAATTGGTGAATACTCATCAATACCGCCCTCGCTTTTTGATATTATCATGGACTTGTCAATGCCTCTTACCATGAGCTGTTGCGTAATATAAGCAGCTCTTGACTTGCTGAGAGGATTGTTGATGCCATCGTTTCCTGTGGCACTGTCGGCAGCACCAACAACGGAAATTTTGAGATGATAAGCCTTTGCTACACGAGCAAGCTCATCCAAGTTTACCATCTGTGAAACGTCAACCAACTGCGTGGTTCCAATCTTGAAAAAGAAGAACACTGGCGAACCGATGCACTTGGTTCCACCTGCCATTTCTGCAACGTATTTGTTCCAAGAAACAGAATCGGAAACAGAGAAACTATACTCCAGAGAGCGACTTGTTTTTTGTTTTCCCATGCCATTCCAATCCTTGTGAGCCAATCTTGCACGGAGTGAGTTCAAACCGCTGTAGTCATTTTTCGGGTAGATGCGATGCTCCATACTATCCGCATAATATGTCAGGCGGTCGGCATAGGCTTTCAGCAATCCTTCAATCTCCAAGATCTTTCTCATTTCAACGATGGCATTGGCATCCTCCGCATGAGCTTTGCTTAACTTTTGGTTGCGAGCCAACAATTCATTGGTGTAATCTGCCAGCCATTTATTCTGGTTGATATAAGGAGCGGCATCTACAACCTTCTTCCAACCGACCTTTCCGATGTTGAAAGTCAGTCCGGCAGACAAGGTGAACAAATTGTCACCAAACTTATTGGATGCGCCCACGCCGTCATAGTCACGGAATGTGGTTGCGCCACCCAATTCCATGTTGACCGCCAAACGCTTTGTTAAACGATATTGTCCAAGCACACCATAGTTGATGACAAACGGACTCTTGCCGTTATCCTCGTTATGGATAATACCGCAACCAGCATACGGAATGAATCCCCATCTTTGTGTGGTGGCATGGTCTTTGACAAAACTGTTGGTCACATTCCAAAGAAAATCTGCATGAACCATCTTGTAATCACGGACATTCTTGCTGGCATCCTTGAACAGAAAACCTTGGAAACTAAATCGACCACCAATCTCTGGCGTGAACCACTTTCCTGCCTTTATTGCCAGGGAAGGTTTCATTCTGTCGAACAAATTCCCTGTACCATGCGGCTTTCCTACAAAGGTAGATATGCCACCAGACACACCAACGAACCAGTTGGAAGACCATGCAGAAGGAACTGCCACTTCTTTGAGGTATGTAGGATCAATCTGTCGAAGCATATCCTCGTTTATGCCAGATGACACCATTTCATTCGTGCCATCATCCGTTGTTGCTGCATTGACCTGCATTTGTCCGCATAGGCACAATGCCATCATAAATATTGCTTTTCTAATCATAAATTTCAATTTGTCGATTATTCTTTCTATTAACGCTTTCTACTCTTGCTGCCTTTCGGTCGCATCATCCTGTTTGCCATCGCAAGGCAACGGTGCGCCCAACGCCTGTCATCTTCGTCATCGTTGCGTCCCCATTTCATGTCATTGCTGCCACCGCCTCCGCCACCTTGCCCTTCGGCAAATGTCGTAGCTTGGTCGATGTAGCCAAGATACAACAATGTGGCACAATGCAGAACTTCGGCAGTGTGCTCGGCTATGGTTTCCAATGGCGAGCCGTCAAATGCGACTTTGGTTTCAGGTGGCAACGATGCCATCTTGGAACGGTAGTCAGTGACCATGCTTTCCAACATAGCTGTCTTGATAAGTGTACCAGCACCAGTCTGAGCTTCACGAGAGAACTGCATGGCATCCTGTCGAAGCGTCTCTGTCCTCTCCTTGACAAACTCCATGTCTTTGTTCAACTCATCCAACTGCTGGTCAGCCACAGCGAGCTTGTCTTTCTTGTCTGCCAGTTTCTCATCAACGGAAGCCAACTCGTTTTGCAATTTTTCCAACTTCTGCGACAAGATGGAACTATCTCCTTCCTTGTTGGCAATCTGCATCTTCAACTTGTCAATCTCCAACATCTTCTGATGTTTCTCTTCTTCCAGATGTTCCACCATAGAAGAGAGACCTTTCACACGACGTTCTGCCAGTGCTATTTCCACCCGAAGGTCGCTTACAGCTTTGTTAAGGTTGTCCAGCTCCTCTTCCTTTGAAGAACATTCCTCGGACAGATGCTTGCGGTATTCCTCCGTAGGTCTGTGTCGTTGCCGAGTCTCCGTTTGGCTTGTTCCACGCACCAGTCCCCAAGGCTCATTGACCATCGCCAACTCGTCATGAAGTTTCGATGTACGTTGACTATATTCCCGATTGTTGGCACCTGCGAAGATTTCTTTGAAGGCAAACTTGCCGTCCTTGATTGGCAGAAGAACGCAATGAATGTGTGGTGAAGTCTCGTCCAAGTGTACATAGAAGGCAACGATGTTCTCCTCACCATACTTTCCTGCGACAAAATTATAAATGTCCGTCGCCCATTGCTCAATCTCAGGCATACGCTTGACGGCATAATTTTCCTTGTTGTCGCCTGGCTTGAAGACTACCTTTTGGTCACCGAAGGCAAGCTCACGCATCTTCCATTGCGAACCGCTGAAAATGAAGTCCGCCACCGTTCTGAAACGTGGCTCAGTCAATCCCTCATTTTTGTCCTTGATGCCACGAGCAGCCAAGTTCTCAGCCATCATCTGTGGGATGGACTTGCTCTTGTCGATAGGTGCTATCTTGCCTCCCTTGGAAATCTGGAAGTTCAGATGCTGTCTGCCGAGGTCATAGTTACCCTTGGCAATGGCTACCTGCCAAGCCCGGTCGCTCCAGTTGCGTTGGTATTCACGGCTGAGAGCGGCGGCGCATCCCTTACGTCCCCTGACGTTCAAAACCTGCTTTGCTATTCTTTCCATATCTCTGATATGCTTATATGTGTCAGTAAAAATGGTGTCCCAGCTTGCTGCCTTGGCGGACACTCTCCCGAAGACTTTTAGGTCGTAGGGGTAATGAGTTACCACACTCCCTAAATTCGTGAACAGCGGGCAAGCCCGATGCGCTAAAAAGGCAAGCCACGACGAGTGCGATATGCCAGTACCGAACCGTGAGGTCTTAAAAGGAGAATGTCCGTAAGGCAGCTATAATGGAACAGAATGAACTCTACTTATGGTTGTCCGCCTTGGCGGTTACAACTGGCTTGGCAGCTGTCTCAACTGTTGAGGTAGGACAGCAAGCCTTATAAGCGGAACACAGGGATTGAAAAAGGCTCATGTCTTCAGCTGTGTTCAATTTGACGGAAGCAGCCTTTCCATGACTGGCGATGTCGGGCAGTTCCTTTATCAGAAGGAGCAACTGGAGCCAGTCTCGATTGAGAACACGAGTGAAGAACTTGAAGATTGCGTTACGCAGCTGAAGTCTGTTATGTTCTTCCTCATCTACAAGAGGCATACAATCCACAAGTCTGCCAATCATGCAAGTAGCAATATCATCAGATGAAAGTTGGTTGTCAGATGATGTAGAAGCAGAGTTGTTTTCTTGCGATAATGCTACTGCACCCTTTACAATCTGACCACAGACAACGGCAGTCTCTTCTGTGGTGGAAGTGCCATTGAACCAACTGTCTATTGTGAAACGGATGATTGGTTCCAATATGCTATTTCGCATTGTCGGAGCGTTACCGTCATTCATGCCAATCATCGTGATGATGGTGTATTTCGTTTCAAACTCCTTGCTGTGTATCAGCCCATGTTTCGTTAATTTTTCGAGGAACTGACGCACGGTGGCACGATGCCAATGCCAGTCCTCCGCAAGTTGAGTTTTGGTTGTGATAAACTGAAAATCTTTCAATTCGTCTGCCACTTCCTTACTTACGGCTTTCGGCATGTAGTGTTCACAAGCCTTGTCCAGCAGATAGCAGAATGCCTCATGCTTGGAATACCGCTCATTATGTCGGTCCTGGAGAGAAGCCAAGAAGCAGACAGAGAGGCTTACCTTTATATTTTCCTTTGGTATATGTTTCATTGAAAATGTCTTGTTGATGTTGTGAAATAATGATTCTCATTTTTGACTGAGTGTTGTGGAATGTGCCAGTACCAAGTGGCATATTCCAAGATAGGACTAAAAGTAGAAGTTTACGATGTCCTCAGGACATTGCGCCAAGTGTCTGCCACTGTCAGGACATTGTGCCTTGAAGATGACCTTTGAGGACGGATAGTAGATGGATGCCACCAAGAGAAGCCCAACCATCACTCCCAATGTGTACAGATGGGGAGTGAACATGAACACCAATGAGGCTGTAAAAGCGATGGCACATGATTTCCTGTTGTCATGCAACCTATGCAGCAGATTGTCTGCATAGGAGAACTTGAACAGCAATAATGCCAACATTGCCGTTACATGAGCACCAATCTCGTTGGGCAGTACTTGATATACCACGAAACTGAACACCAATATTGCCATCAGCAACAGCAATGTGTACAGTTTCCGAAAATTATGCGAAAACACCATGCGGAGATAAAATCTCTGCATCATCCGATTGTTCTTCCTGTAGCACATCGTTGATGCCAATAGAAGAAACATAGGGAAGAAAAGAAAGATAATCTTGAATATCATAGATCAAATTGTAATGTAAAACGGTCAATAACCTTCGAATAGCTCCAACTCAATAATTCCATAGGTGACTTCCATGAAAAGTCGCTCGACATCCGCCATTGTCAAAGCATTTGATGCAAGGCGTTTCTTGAAACCAGCATCCTTTCTCATAAGAATCTTGGCACTTCGGTCAATGTCAAGCAGAGGAATATGCCACTCTTGCCCACGGACATAATCATTGTTGGAATGACAGGCCCGAAGGGTAATACACCGACAGCAGACGGTCTGCACCATGCCATGCCGTGAAACTGCGGTGTCTTTCCAATGGAACGAACTGCCAACGTCTATCCATGTGTGGCATTTGTGGATGATGTCCACGATGTTCTGAAGCTGCATGTCGCTCATAAATGGAACGTAATGTCACATGAAACACATCAGCATGTCCGCCTTGTCACGCTTGTACTTGAAGAAGCCTGTCCTCGCTTGCAGTTCCATGTCGTGGCACAAGTCACCGTACATGAACTCCAAGGACTCATAGATTGTCACCATGACGGAGTGGACATTTCCATTGGCATCCGTACTGGTATTCATCTTGTACATCCGCCCGAAATTAGGGTTGGAGAAGGCACAGCAGAACTGTCCGAACTCTGTATGTACGGAAGTCACCTTGTGGTAAAGGATGACCAGTTCCATCTGGTCTTCGAACAGGTTCATCACCTCTTCGAGAGGACAAGGCTTTTCCAACTTGAAGTCAAGCAGGACATAGCCGTCTTCATAGACTGGCTGTTCCATGCGCTCCTGGTTGATAAGCTCTGGCAACTGCAATGGTGCAAGTGCCAGGAAGTCGTTGAGAAATTTATGCAGCATAACTGTTGTGTTTATAATGAAGAAATGTATAGCTTGATGAACATATCTGGTAACCCGTCTGTCATATTCTTGTCCATCTGCAAGGAACGGCTAAGACAGGCGATTGTGCCTAAAGCATCTATTGACAGTTGCACCAAATCCTTTCGCTGATTCTCTGAAAGCATCGCCATTCCGAAGTCATCAATGGACAGGAATGGTTGCAGTATCATCCAAAAATATGCAGTCCGTTGTTCTGCGGAAGTAACCTTTCCACTCTTAATATCAGCAACGCAAGTCTGCGCATTGGCGATGATTCTTCGATTGGTACGAACCGCCATGTATGCCACGGCATCCCTTGCCGGTAAGTTTCCTTTCCTTGAAGATTGAGCAATCATCTTGCACACATCTTCTGTTCCACTTGTTATATGCGAAACCGACACGTCGCTCATCTCGTATAGATGAGATAGAAATGTTCTGAACAGCCTATCCTCCGTTTTCAGAAAGGCGAGGAACTGTGATTGGTTGGCAATGCCTTCCTTCTTCACCTTCTCCAAGAAGAAATGATAGGTGGTCAAGATCCTTGTCTTGTCACCTTTATATAATGGTATGGTGTCCATACTCTCAAAAAACTTTGAAGCCACCAAGGAAAGGCCGTCCGTTTCCTTATTACCTTTATAAGGTGTGGCGTTCATCTTCAACAGAAGTACATCCTTGAATGTCCTTCGCTTGGCGGTAGCTATGCGCATAAACTCGTCACGGATGGAGTCATGGACATTGGAAAATTCTTCCAGAGGAAACGAATGTGCCTTTTTGGTGGTGTCTCGCATCAGACAAGCAGAAACCGAGTCTTCTAAAGTACGCCATTTGGATATTTTGTCGGCAAGGTGTTCCATAGACAAATCCTTGTCTGATTTCATCCTTGAAAGGAACACCTTTTGCGCATCCAATGCCTCCCTTGCATTATGGAAAGATGATTCACTGGCATTTTTTGAACAGGATGCCAGCAAAAGAATGGCAAGTATGATGGCAGACAACATGGACATTTGTTTTCTGCCTTCAAAGTATGATATGCGAAAACTTGAAGTGCAAGGTTGTTTGCACTTCACCCTCAATCGGCTTTTTGCCGCAGATATGATAATGTTTATACTTTCCATTTCGGACTTTGTTTGAAATTTGCGGTGCGAATTTACGACTATTTATCGGGTATTCATTCAAACTAAATCAAACTTTATGTTTTATTCTCATTCATACTTTATAGCATGATATGAAATGATAATATATCCAAGAAAGTGCAGTACATCAATCTTTAATTAACTATAATAATTATCAGAGTATGATTATACTTTGATGGAATATGAGTATCTTTGTCGGCAAATTACAAATCATTGTATAATAGCTATGGCAAAAGTAGGTTACATATTTAACTCGGAGCAGTATGACACATTCACCTTTGACCGGGCTTGGATGGAGAAGTACGGCTGCTGCCGTATCATAGAAGATAGTGCAAGCCAAGAGAAGACACGCCCGGAATGGAAGCAACTCATGGATTGTCTGGAACGAGGTGATGAACTGGTCATCTCGAAGTTCAGCAATGCGCTGCGTGGTGTTCGGGAATTGGCGATGTTCCTGGAGTTTTGCAGGGTGAAAGTGATAAGGATAATATCCATTCAGGATAAGATTGATTCAAAGTGTGAGTTGTTCCCAAGTACATCAATAGCCGATGTGCTTTTCATGTTCGGTTCGTTGTCTGAAGAGGTCGTAGCCTTGCGCAAGGCTACTGCCCATGTGGAATATATCAAGTCGGGTATTAAACCAGCCAAGAGTTCTACTCCAAAGAAAGGTATTGACCGTGAGAGGAACATCGTCAATATGTATAACAACAACTACACTATCGATGACATCTGGAAGGTCAGCGGCTTCAGGAGCCGCAGCTCGGTGTTCCGCATACTCAACAAGTATGGGGTGAAGCTGAACCGTGGCAAGTTCAGCGGACCGCTTGGCAAGAGAAAGCCCAAGGATGAGAATGAATAATCACTATAACATTCAAGTATATTCCAAAATTAAAGACGTATGACACCAAAAGAATATGAGCAATATATAGCAAGTATATTCCAAAATCAAGGATATAAAACTCTTGTAACTCCATACTCCAATGATTGGGGTATAGATGTTATTGCTATAAAAGGTAAAGAAAAAATAGCAATTCAAGCTAAAATGTATGGAAATAAAAGAAAAGTCAACAGAGCTGCCATTATGCAACTATATGGAGCTATGGCCTATCAAGACTGTACAAAAGCGGTAATTGCCACCGATGGAGAACTTCTTGATGATGCTATATCAGTGGCAAAGAAGCTGAAAATAGAGATATTGACGACAAAAACAAATTTTGTTTCAACTTTTCATAAAGAAAAAGAAGAGGAGAACTCAGATTCTATCCATAAAGATTTTCGTATGGAATATCCAACGTTTGATGAAGTCTGGAGAAAATACATTATGCCTTTAAAAGGAGTGACACTATGGAATACAAAAGGAGAAAATAAAATTCTGGATGTAAATTGGGGCGGTATTACAAGAATAACTTCAAATAAAAGACGAAGTTCTATCTCTATAGACGGTTTCCGTTTTGCATATAACGAATTGATTAGAAAAGGAAAAATAACAAGGGATTATATCAATCAAGAAGTAGATAAAAGATGTTCATCTGGCATCGTACTCATACTGGGACAAATTCCTTTTGTTTCCACAGTAAGAAATCCAACTTCATTGGAAATTTAAAGATTGTAGATATATCCCATAAGACGGAAAGACTTTTATTTCAAATAAATACTCCAACAAAATGAATTTATATCAAGTTGAAATCACAACTGAAATTGATACAGAGTGTATTCTTATAAATGCTAATGATGAAAATGAGGCAATAAGTATCGCACAGTATATGTTAGAAAATGGCGAGATAGACTTTGCGATAGGACATGAAATCATCAATATCACAGCATTTCTTGCTTGTTGAAAAATATTCAGCCTACAGATGCTGCTATACGATATTTTTTTTGTGGCTTCGAATACACGAACGCTTTCCGTCCACAAAGCCATAGCTATCTGCGCACGAAAAAGCACGCAAGATGTTCTGACCTTGTGGAATAATATTATTGGCAGATAAGGCAATTCCTTATCTGTCTCTTCTGAAATCATTTCGCTTGTCTCCGTGGAAAAGGTTTTTGAGCGTTCCGCCCAAAGCCTTGAACACGAAGAATACCACGAACAAAGATACGATGTCGTTCATAAGCTATAGTTTTCGTTTGTTATACTTGTGACTTGTACAGATTGATGATGTCCATCCCCATCGACTTGGCTTTTCGGCAAGTGTAGAACGTGCCGCCCTTGGGCTTGCCGTCGAAGAAAGCAATCAGTCCGCACGAATGAGAAAGCATATAATCATTTCGTCTGAGCAAGCATCCATTGAAATAGTGCTTACTCAACAGGATAGCATCGTCCGCCTTGTCAAGAATATCCCAATAGCGGTCTTGCTCCCTTGCGCTCCACCTCTCGTTCTGACCGTCATAGGGAATGACGGCAATAAGTTTTAAATTGGTAAGTTCCGCTTTCAATGAAATCACCACTTCAGCAGCCAACATATCGAAGCCGAGTGCCATGCCACAATAGAAATTTGTGATACCCATAGCATAGAGCAGCCTTATCTTGCCCCTCAGTTTCTTCCTTATCTCGTCCTTGCGGTCTTCCGCTATCGTGCGATGTCCCGAAAAAGCCACGGAATTGGCTTTGATGTACTTTGTTTTATCCATATCACTTTGCATATTTATAGTGTGTGCGTCCCAAGAAAAGACCTCCCAATACGTTTCCGCCAAACATTTCCAACTGATTGGCAAAAATGGCATAGCTTGCGCCGGTCGTTACCACATCATCAAAAACATAGATGTCCTTGCCTTTGAAGTAGGCTTCATCAAACTCAATCACTTGTGTCTTAGTGATGCTCTTTTCCTTGTCATGGCGGTGCTCGTGTACTGCCAAGCGGTCGCCTGAAACGGATATGTGCGAATAGCCGTTGATGATGCCGCAAAGCTCGCTCACACGATTACAGAAAGCCATGTATCGACTCTCGTTCTTGGCTTGGGTGCTGGCTGGCACACATACAAACACGATGTCCTTTATCTTCTCACCACAAACTTTGATAAGATGTGCTGCGGTCATTTGCGCCACCTTCTCAAAAGCGTTGTCCCTTGCATCCTTGAACGCCCAAATCAGTTGGCGTGCAGCCACTGCGTCCTCGCCCACATTGCGAACTCTCACAGGGAAATACTTCAAGAAGAAATCCATCCTCTTGCTCAGCTGTCTCTTGATGCTATCGTCTATCATTCTTACCATAGTCGGAAAAATTATTTGTGTTAAACTCAATTTTCATTTTCCCTATTTTCGGAAGCCTTTCGGCTTGCCCAAGGGATATTTTTCCGCCACGCAAAGGTGTTGGAAGGCAAAAAGACAAATCGGAAGCGAAAAATACGCTCTATATGCAAGGCACATAGAGGAAGATTTTTTGAAAAGCATCCATGATGCCCAATTTGGCATTTGCCACGCAACTGGTACCTTTGCGGAAAATATCCGAAGCGGCAAAGACGATGGACGAAATGAAATGACTATAAGTGCTACTACATAAGATTACAACAAGAAAAGGGTGGGTGTGGAACTGCGCCATCGGTGCAATTCCGCAAGGGTGGGACGAAGTGCTATAAAGAGAGAACGGTTTGCCGATTATAACAGAAGGACGGAACAAAGATGCGGCAGGAGTAATTGGGAAACTCTCTTGGCATCCATGCCGAGTGTGTTTCCGCTCCAGCCTTCATGCCATGTGGCTTATTGCAGTAGCGACAGTTGGTCGCCACAATCAAGGAGCCTTTTGGCATGAAATCTTTGTAACGGCTATAAAAGGGTAAACCATGGATTATAAAAGGAAGACGAGAAGCGAATATAAAAGATATGGGTGGGAGTGAAACTGCGCAACAGCCAGACAAGCTATCCCACGAAAGGGGTGGCATTGGTAGACAGCATGTAAGTGACGGTTGCGTCACGGATGCCGTTAGCCAATGCCATTCTGTTCGTGCTTGTCCTTCGGCAAATGGTCATTCTTCATCTTTCGGGATGTTACTCCCGATAAATGAAGAATGTCGCTTTGACGAACTGTTGGTGCGGTTTCGCAGATGGGTGGGACGAAGCGTTAAAAAAGAAAGGTGATTTGGCTGATATAAAGGGAACTCGTAATGGCGGTTATAAGAGTAAACTTGCTAATAGTGGCTATAAAAGTAAACATGGTTGTATGAACAAAACAAAAGCGACCGAAGCCGCTTTGTTTATTAGAGAGAATGAAGAAATCCTATTTCTTGCCTTTCTTGGTAGGCTTTTCAGGCTCTACCGTTGGAGTTTCCTCCTTGTCTGGTGTAGGATAGAACTTGTTTGCGATGAAGACGATGCGGTTGTGCTTGGTGCCTTGCTGATCAACCCACTCGTCTGGCTTGAAGTAGCCCTCGACGGTGAGCATGGTTCCCTTCTGCAGCTTGTCGAAAGAATCAACATGCTCGTTCTTGCGCCATGCCTCCATGTTCATGAAAGCTGATACTCTGTTGGTTTCCTCACCATTCTTCTCCTGACGGCTGACTGCCAATGAGAAACGTGCTACAGAAGCGTTGGTGAACTGACGGATTTCTGCGTTGTTGCCTACGAATCCTGTTACTACGAAAGTGTTCTCGATCTTTTTCATATTGAATTACTTTTTGAAGTGAAACTTAATTTTTACATGCAATCCAAGAGCAGGGATGTGGCACATGAGGGCAGCACCATGAAAATCGACTATAATACTCGTTTTCTGTTGGCGGTGAGGAGAAAAAGGAAGATTATCGGCTATTTTATTGGTCACAGCGAAGCGACCGCACAAGACGGATTCCATCTGTCGAAGCATCACGCTACCTTTGCATAGGAAAAATAGTGGCTTCAAAAAATCGGTAATTCAGAAAAGGACGCAAGAACACCGTAACAGCATCGTATGGCTCAATCATTTGCAGTAACCATCACCAATGCAAAGCACGTTTCCATGGCGTGTGCCGTCATAAACAATGGTAAACCAACAGGCAATACACTTTTCTGCATGGAGGGTGGTCGCATGAGCATATTGACAAAGACAAGCAGAAGGAGAACCTGCTTCGAAGGCTACTCCTATTTGTAGAGGAAGGTAAGCATGAGCAACCAACTACAATCGCAATGCTGCAAACAAGATCCATCCTCAGACAAAAGGCTTCATTGTACGAAAAGCTCCAAGAAAGGCGTAGTCGCAGATTTTATCTCATACAAAGAGGCAGGTCGCCATTTGGCGAATACAACCTCAAAGCATAGCCATATAAAAGTTTATCGGCAAACGATGAAGGGAGTTTGCCGTTACATACAAAAGGGCTTTTACTGGCGGAAAGAAAAAAGATGCCTGGCGAGTATAACCTTCACCAAGCATCCTTTTCGTCAGTCATAGACAAGAACGTCATCACGTCTTTCTACAATTTCCTTGCCATTGCGCAATTTCACTACGATGTCCTCACCATAGTCTGCAACCACGAAACCTTCTGTGCGTCCTCTGTAGGGTATCAGCAGTGTGCAACTGCAACCGATAATGTCGGTCAATTCTTCGTATTCAAACATAGCTCTATAAAGTTTGTGGGTTCTCCGAATGATAAATCACCTTGCAATCCTCAACCTCGGCAGGTAGTCCAAAGGCAGGATAGTGCGAGAATGATGCGTTTCCGTCTTGGCTGAGTGGAGAAACAATCTCCACTTGCCATTTCTGCATGAAGCCATCAACCATCTTGATGTCCTCGTCACTCAATCCCGTAGGGTCGCCATTGATGATATAGCATAATGCCCAAGTGGGGATTTTCTCTATCGTCTCAAATCTTTCCATCAGCCAAACGTGAACTTGTTTATATAATAATAGGTATCCTCGTTCTCATACTCATAGCCGTTGATGAAGTCCACCATTTCATCATCGGTTCTGTCGCCTTGCGAGATACCCATCTTCTCACACCACTTGGCAATAGCATCTTGGCAAGTGTCAAAGATGTCCTCACAAGCATCCTCGAAAGGCTCACCCGAAGAACTCACACAGCATTCCTCTGGGAAGAAGCCTTGCTCGTCGTGGACATAGAAAATGTCGCATCCACATTCTATCTCACGATAACTGATGGAAAGTTCTCCACCAAGGACTTTGTTCAGTTCATCAAAGAACTCCTCACAGGCAGACCAAGCACTTTCGGTGTCAAAGGACAACAAGCAGATGTCATCGTCTGCCTCAAACTCTGCCCAATAGACATGTCCTCTTACCGATATGCCCATCTTCTCATAGTCGATGCCATAGTGTTCCGCCAACTTGTAGAGATATACGTTCTTGGTGTTCACCTCCATTGTTTGGAGCGTGTTCCAAAGGTCGGCTACCGCCTTGCGTTCGCCCATCACCTTGTACTGAGTGTCACAAATGTTTGCCATAAGTCTTCATTTTTTTATTCCCTAATTTTGCATCTGCAATTTCGGGATTGATTAAAATTTTGTTGCCTCAAAAGATGTCTGTGCTTTTCCTGCAAGGTTCTCTGCTCAAATACGACCTGCAAGGTGGAGATTTTAGCAAGAGACCATAGGCACTGACCTTGCAAGGAATATGGGTACAGACATTACCTTTGCAACCAAATTTATCAAAGCCCAGAAATGGTGATGAAGATTCAGGTAACGGAGTAACAATTAGAAAAGTTGAGTTGTGAGGATAAAAAAGCCAAGAACGACTTGAAACAAGCGATTACAAGTGGAAAGTAACAGAAATCATACAAGAGTTCTTACTGGCGGAAAGAAAGAGAGCGACAACCCAATACTGCACATGGCACGATTGGGCTATCGCTCCGCAATTCGTTCAGTTCATCCAATCCATTAGTATATATATCCTAAGATGAATGAATTTATATTTGTGTATTGGCTTTGGTTGGCAGCTATAGACAAGTAACACATCTTTTTTCTTTCCGCCAGTAAAAATGGTTCTTGAAGTAAAAGTAACAGGGAAAATGGTTGTTGGGTAGCAAAATTTGTTGCACAAGATTTGTTTTTCATTTTGTTGGTTCTTTCTTGTCACCCGATAAAATGATGCTTACGTTTGAGCTTTCCTGTACCTGCTGATAATCAAGTAGGTAACAAATAAGAAATATCGTCTTTCAATGTACAACGCTGGAAGCCCCACGCCGATGTAAGTATATAGTACCACCTATCAACTCATTGCTAAATGCTATGAGCCAATAAGGGCTGTATATATGATACATCCCAAGGGGCGTCCCCGTTGCTTTGTTCTTGACAGACATTTGGAAGTTGCGAAGTTCTAATAGCGTCAAAACCAAAGCGTACAGTTACGCCTTTATGTATATATGTCCATCCCACCTTCGCCCAATTGGAGCTTCCAGTAAGGATATGACACCGCAAAAGTAACAATTATTATCGAAACAACAAAACTTTTAGCTAAAAAGTTTCGAAAAAAGTTGTATGAGGGGACACAATAGTAAAAAGGAGAGCTATCTCGGAACATGATTCTTCCAACAAAAGGGATGAGGCTATAATGATATTTAGAAAGAAGTACGCAAGCGATAAAGAACCAATAAATACACGCACGTAAAAATCTTTTTTCTCGAAAAAAGTATCAAAGTCTCATTTTTCGGTATAGAATAAGGCTTATATCTTTTATACACAGAGCTTTATCACGAATGAGACTTCTCTAAAAATGAAGGGAGAAGTATCATCGAAGTATCATAAATTAGCGAGAAGTATCATGATTTCTTGCTTGCATCGAAAAAAAATGCTTTATGAAGTGATAATAATAGCATTTATAAGGCAATAAACAGGATGTTTTTGCGTTTAGTAAAACAGAATGTTTTATTCTTAATACTTAAGAAACATGGATGAAAAGGAATTACTGAAAAAGGCTTTTGAGTACGGAAACGTACCTAGCAACATCACCTACTGTTTCACCGAACCATGTCCGATGAAAAACAAATGCATTCACTATCTATCCGGTCTCTACAAAAACGAGAAGACTGATAGAGGGGATGCCATTTTCCCAAATGCCCTGAAAAACGGGAATTGCAAGTACTTCGCTCCGCTGCGTGTCGTGAAAATGGCATGGGGATTCGACAAACTCTTTGCCGAAATGAAAGTGAAAGACGCTCCTGCACTGCGCGCCGAAATGAGAGACTATCTCGGCAGCAAAGGACAATACTACCGTTACAAACTGGGACAACTGAAACTCCTGCCGGAACAACAGGCATATATCAAACAGCTCTTCGCCAGATACGGATATAAAGATGTTGAATTCGACCATTTCTCAGAAGAGATTGATTTCACTAAAAGCTAATCTTTTTCTCTGCCCTCCAGATGTTCCAGCCATGCCATTTAAGCGGTCCCACAGAGAACACGTGACGGGCTACCGGTGAACACGTGACGGGCTACTAGAGAACAAGTGACGGGCAGCCATTGCCCGTACAACGGGAAACGAGTGCCCAATTTATCAACAAAACTTTGGGCAACGCTGATAAGATTTTATGTTTATAGTTGACAGTTTATGGTTAATAGTTAACAAACAAACATCCTAATCAATATATTCAATGAAGGTAACAATCGTTCATACAAACAACAAGAAGCAGCTCCTCGTCAGCACAAAGACGATGGAGAAGTTGCTGCAACGTATCGCAAAAGATGACAGCAGACTTACTGTTACCCATTTCCGCGAATACGTGCCCTATATGGAAAGCGGCTACGAATATTACAAGGATATGCCAACATGGATGCACATCTACCCCGCTGCTGAATTCGCCAAAGACGAAAACAACAACCTGAAGATGAAGGCGTGCAACGGTATCCTGATGCTGAAATTCGGAAACATTACGGATGCAGACGGCGTGGAGGGCGTGAAGCGCTCGGTTGCCATGCTGCCTTCTACCTTTGCTGCGCTGGAAGGTGCTGATGGTAAGTCGGTTATCGTATTGGTGAAATTCAGCAATGAAGATGATTTGCTGCCTGCTGAGGAGGCGGATGCCGAACGACTGTACCGCATCGCTTACCAGCAGATTCTGCCTGTATATCAGGCGATTGCTAAGGCTTCGGTGCTCACAGACGGACCGAAACCTTCTATAGAAGCGGGCGCAAACCTGTCTTTTGAGCCTTCGATGCACAACAGTTTTATGATGACGCTCGATGCGAAACCTTATTTCAACAGTAAGGCGGTGGCGATGAAGATTGACAGCAACATGCACCCTCAGAACCAGGCTTTCAACACGGAAGATAATCAGCAGATGATTCCTGGTTCCGGTACTTCGGAAGAAGAAAAGAAAGTTGACAAGAACAGCGTTCGCGAGAATATCATGAGCATGATGCAGCTGCTGAAAAGTAAATATAACTTCAGATACAACACGGTGATGAAATTCGTGGAATACATGCCGAAAGAGAAAGGTTGGTATGGTTTCCAGCCCGTAGATCCGAGAGTGCAGAAGCGCATGACGCTGGAGGTGCAGCTTGCCGATATCCGAGTGAGCATCAAGGATGTCAGGAATTTTCTAGAGTCTGATTATATCAAGAATTATAATCCGATAGATGAATATCTCTTCCAATGCTACGACAAATGGGATGGAAAGGACCATATACGTGCCTTGGCTCGTACGGTTCCTACCAACAATCCTTACTGGGCAGACTGGTTCTACACCTGGTTTCTGGGCATGGTTGACCAGTGGCGCGGCTTTACCCATCGCCAGTATGGCAACTCGGTGGCTCCGCTTCTCATTTCCAAGCAGGGTTACAACAAGAGTACTTTCTGTCGCCGGCTGTTGCCGCCAGAGCTGCAATGGGAATATAGCGATAATCTGATTCTGTCAGAAAAACGTCAGGTTTATCAGGCGATGGCGCAGTTTATGGTCATCAATCTTGATGAGTTCAACCAGATTTCTCCACAGGTGCAGCAGGGATTTCTGAAGAATCTCATCCAGTTACCTACGCTGAAATACAAGCCTCCGTATGGCAGTCATGTCATGGAATTTCCTCGTCTCGCCTCGTTCATCGCCACGAGCAACATGAAGGATATTCTCACCGACCCATCCGGCAACCGAAGGTTTATAGGCGTGGAACTGACGGGACCAATCGATGTGAGTGTGCGTCCGAACTATCAGCAGCTTTTCGCCCAGGCGCTGACCGCTTTGCACAATGGCGAGAAGAGTTATTTTGATGCGGAACAGGTGAAGTTGATCATGAAGAACAACAGCCAGTTTGAGGTAATCCAGCCGATAGACCAGTATTTCCAGCTCTATTTTGATTTGGTTGAGAATGAGAAAGAGGGCGAATATCTGACTGCCGCCGAGATTTTCGACTATCTGAAAAAGCAGATAGGTTCATCGCTCAAGGTGAACAGTTTGATGGGATTCGGCAGGAAACTGGCGAATATGAGTGAGTTAAAACATAAGAGATTTGCAGATGGAATGAAGTATCTTGTAAAGAAAAAGTAAAATAATGATACTTCTATGAGACTTTAATGAGACTTCTCGGCACAAAAACCGAGAAGTCTCATTCTCTTTATCTTGTTATCTATCAAGTCTTTAAGTCGATATTTTCAATAGAGAATGAGACTTTGAGACTTTTTTCTCAAAAAACTTTTTCACGTAAGAGAAAACTATTATCCTTTAGATAGCATAAAGGAAGGTACGGATGAACCAGTAGCAAACGATACCTGCGATGTAACCTACAAAAGCAATCCAGGAGATATGCTTCATATACCAGCCGAAGGTAATCTTCTCCAAGCCCATTACCACCACACCAGCGGCACTACCGATAATCAGCATTGAACCACCGACACCGGCACAGTAGGCGAGCAACTGCCAGAAGACACCATCCACAGCCATATCACCAACAGCTGCCACAGGATACATTCCCATACAGCCGGCTACCAGAGGCACATTATCAACAATACTTGAAAGCACACCGATGATACCAGTTACGAGGTAGTGGTTGCCATCGAATACGACGTTCAAGCCCTGCCCCAAAGCTGTCAATACGCCAATCTCAGCCAAGCAAGATACTGCCATCAGGATTCCGAGGAAGAAGAGAATGGTACTCATATCAACACGAGAAAGCAACTTGGTTACTCGCTTCTGAGTACCCTCGGCATCAGCTCCACGATGCAAACCGCGATAGAAAACTTCGGTAGCAGTCCAGAGAACGCCCAATACCAGGAGGATTCCTACGAATGGAGGCAAGTGGGTAATACTCTTGAAGATAGGAACGAAGATCAAACCGCCTACTCCCAACCAGAACACTGCCTTGCGCTGACCTTCGGTGAAATCGCTGACCGCTGCATTCTGCTGGGCAGAAACCTCAGGCATCACGAGTTCGCCCTTCAACATGGTCTGAAGGATGAGGGCTGGAATCACCATGGAAACTACAGACGGGATGAAGATTTCGGCGATAACGCCGGCTGCAGTAATCAATCCCTTGTTCCAGAGCATGATGGTGGTAACGTCGCCGATTGGTGAGAAGGCACCACCCGAATTGGCTGCGATGATGACGAGGGATGCATAAACCATGCGATCCTTGTGGTCGGTGACGAGCTTTCGGAGAATCATGATCATCACGATACTGGTGGTCAGATTGTCGAGGATAGCTGAGAGGAAGAAGGTAAGGATAGCGATACGCCAGAGGAGCGCACGTTTCGACTTGGTCTTCATCACCTTGCGAACCCAATTGAATCCGCCGTTCTGGTCAACGATTTCCACGATGGTCATCGCACCCATCAGGAAGAAGAGTGTTGTGGCAGTATCGCCCAGATGTTCCTGGATGATTCCGGTCACCTTCTCCACCATTCCAGCAGCACCGCCTGTATAATCAGGGTGCATCAACTGGAGATACTGCATTGGATCCACCATGTAGAGGGTCCAACAACCTACCAACATCAACAGGGCAATTGCTGCCTTGTTTACCTTTGTCAAGCTTTCGGTAGCTATGAGTGCATAGCCGAGCACGAAAACGACAATAATAGAAATTGTAAGTGTAGTCATTACCTTTTATTTATTATTAGATATTCTTTTCCTTTAGATATGATTTGGCACGTATGTTAACCAAACGGCTGCAAAGATACAAAAAGAAAAGCAATAACCACACGATTCCTTATTATAATTGTATGAAATCGTTTACTTAATTACGGATTTAACCTAAATAATAACAGATTTCGCCCTGTACGGTTGAGGCATTTCGTAAATTTATTGCTCTGAATGTATAGAAGCAAACAAAGTTACTTTTTGAGGAGTTGCTACTCTGTATGTCCAGTAGAGGCAGCTCTCTTCGGGGAAAGTATCCATGTATTCATTGAGAGAAGCCAAATGCCTGGATAGAGCCTTCTCATCATACTTACCTACAGTAAACGACAGAAGATATTTGCCATTGTCTTTTAGATTAACTGACTTTAGGTGGCAGATAGCCTCAGCTATGTCGTCTTGATATGCATACGAATAGACAGATACCACATTCTTTCCTCTGATGATATCGGAGAAACTTCTGAAATCAAAGCCTACCATACCATGAATCTCCACATTCTCCTTATACATCTGCAAGAAGTGCTTCAACTCCATGTATGGATTACAGCCTGGATTTTGCTGAAAAGACAAGATAGAGTCGATATTGGATTCATCCCTGAAGCAGAGTTCCGGAGTCATTTTTACGACTACATTCTTTCTGGCACGTTCGTGGTTCTCCAATACCTGATGAACATGTTCTGCTCCTTCGGCAGTAGATACCACTACCATATTGATAAGTGTGCAAGAACGGTTCTCGACGGAATATATTCCATCTGAGCGAAGCTGATTGATAGCTTGCTGACTAACATCGTCAGCAGCTATCAGTAGCAATGAATCAAATGCGATTTCTTTCTTTTACCTTTGCACCCAGGAATCAAGTTAGGATATTTGGTTAATGGGTGTTAAGGTGAACTATCTTTCTTTCAAGGTATGCCCTTTCTCATGTCATAGTCCTTATATAATCCAGCCAACTTTCTTGATTCCATTTAACTATTAAATGTCAAAATTATGGATAAAGAACTTTACATAGGCGTGGATGTCTCAAAGCAGACTCTCGACCTTGCTTATTATGACGGAGAAAGCATTGATTGGAAGAAAGCCCATATAAAGGTGAGCAACAACAATGCAGGTTTCAAGAAAATTGGTTCATGGGTGGCAAAGGTAAGCAAGGGGTTTGATATAGTCTTGTTCTGTATGGAATATACAGGACTTTACACCCAAAACTTTAGACTGTGGTTGGAAGAGAAACATTATATTTATAGGATGGTGGAACCTCGCAAGATGCATCGCTTTGAGCCAGACTTGGATGATGGACTGCGTTCGCTCGACCGCATCAAGACTGACGAGCTTGATTCTTTCCGCATAGCCATTTACTGTGAGCAGAACCACAGAAAGATTCTTCGCAACCCATCAAAACTTCCTTCTCCTGTATATTTTAAGTTGAAGAGGCTTTTGGCGGAACGCAAGCAGACAGTCAAGCAGTCAGTCCTTTACAAGCAGCAGCTTCATGATATATGTGCGTATGACACAGATTTGTCTGTGGAACGTAAGAATGGGCAACTTAAAACGCTCAATGATGCACTTAAAGGCATAGACAATGAAATTGACATGTACATAAAAGAAGATGCGGACATCAGCAAGAACTTTTCCCTGCTGACATCAATACCTGGTATTGGGCGTGTTGTCGCACTTGAAACCATTGTCTTGACCGAAAACTTCATGGCAATAGATAACCCACGTAAATACGCTTGCTATATTGGTGTCGCTCCTTTCAAGAAAGAATCTGGTACATCTGTGAGAAAAGGCTCGTCAGTCTCTAAGAAAGGTTTTAAACAGGCAAAGGCAGATTTGTCCATTGCCTGTTTGGTTTGCATGCAGCACATTCCGAACATCAGAGATTACTGGGAACGCAAGAGAAAGGAGAAATGCAGTGGAATAGTGTTTAATGCAATCAAGTTTAAGATGATACTCCGTATGTTTGCCGTTATAAAACGAGGTACTCCGTATGTGGAGACGGACAATTATCGAAATGGGAAAAACAAGCAACCAGGAGTGAACTAACAGTGTTTTAAGACCATCACTATACCATGATAGAGTCTCTTGGTTGCTTTTGGCACTACCTTTGCGAGGAATCCTCAAAAGGAAGGAACTCCAGACAGAGGTAGTGAACTTTTTAATCTTAGGCAAAGCCCTTTCCCTTGATATAGTCTCCTCTGCCCGAAATGTCAGACTCAGTGCCTTTTAGGGAATTAGCTGTCCGTCCCAGCTTTTAAAAGATTTGGCTTATCCTGACATAGAGAGTTCCTTTCGTAAAGCGGTGCAAAGATATGAAAAATAAATCATTTGTAGGCATTGACATCTCTAAAAATGTCATAGATGTATCTATATTTCGTGAGGACACCAACATCAAAATGTTCCCTCATGAGGTGTTCAACAACACTCGCAAGGGATTTGGCGATATGTGCTCATGGCTCAAAAAGAGCCGTGTGGTACTTTCCCAAGCCCTGTTTGGCATGGAATTTACAGGTTGCTACTCCTTGGACTTGGAAAAATTCCTCACGTCCAAGAATTACTCTTTCTGTATGCTTAGTACACGTATAGTAAAACATCATCCTATGGGGACAATAGATAAGCGAGACAAGAATGACTCTGCAAAGATAGCTGACTTCCTCTATCGTTATGATGGCACGGAATGTGCCAAGCCATACAAGTTGCCAAGCAAGGCTATGCAACAATTGAAGCAACTTGTCAATGAGCGTAAGTTCCTTGTGGAGCAACGGACAAACTTTATGAACCGAATGCAGATGTTTGAAACGAAAGAGGATTCTGCCATGTATGAGAGCTACATTAAAAAGCTCAATCATGACATTGAGAAGATAGATCAGGAAGAGTGTGAATTAATGTCCAAGGAGGAAGATGTCTTTGACACTTTTCAGAATCTGTTGACGATACCAGGAATTGGTTTTGTCAATGCAACAAACATAATTGCCATCACACGAAACTTTACCGCTTTTGACACAGCTCGGCAATATGCGAGATATGTTGGCGTAGCTCCATGCAGTCACACTTCTGGTACCAGTGTGAAATGGCGTGCCCGACCTTCCGCACACTGTAACGGTCAAGTGAAAGCTGACCTGTCTATGGCGGCATTGAGAGCTGTTGAGTACGATGTGGAAATGCAAATGTTTTATAATCGAAAGTTAGGAGGCAGAAAAGATTCTGATACTAAGCGTAAGGCATTGAATGCCGTCAAGTTTAAGCTCATTTGCAGAATGTTTGCCATAGGCAAGCAAAAGAGAAAATGGGAAGTGTTGAACACCTCTGACGACAGAAAGAACTTACATATTGAAAAGTCCAAAGCAAGTGAACTATGACAATGTACCATTGTCTCTTATAGTCTTGTGAGGACAGATACGGATAACTAATTAGGAATCGAGCAAAAAGCTATTAAAAGAAAGAGTTCCGTATCGTTTTTTTTGTAACAGAAAAGTCAAAAAATGTCTTCTTCTGCTACAGGGGTAGGTATGACTATATGCTTTCTGGGGGCTATTTTGCTTATTTTAACACAAAAAAGCTCTCAAAAATTTGGTGATGTCTTAGGAATCATGAGATTGATGCTTGGTAATCCTCAAATCCGCAACCTATAGGGTTTAGTGGGATTTTGCTTGCAAAGCGACAAAATTCATTTTATTGTACATATTTCTTGCACAACAGAAATGTCGCAGACACAAAATCCCCTTACCCCATAAAGCGACTTGAGGTAATACGCTGGTTTAACCAGAAAAGCATGGTCTTTAACCAAAGTCTGTCTTGAACAGGTTGGCATAAGCATTGTTGTCTGAGTAAATGTTCAATACATGCCTACGTGATGTCTTAATCCATTTCGCAGGAACAGAGATGAACTTGAAAACAAAGGTCTTGATTCTGCTGGTGGCACGCAATCCAAATTCATGGGTTTTCAATCTCTGCATAATAGCTTTGTAGAAGTTTCTGATGAGAGCTGTCATAAGCAGGAATACAGTATTCTGTGCCATGAACGATTTTGGCAATCGATTCCAGCCAAAGCCATTGTTCATGTCATCGAAGATGCGTTCCTTGCCACCACGAAGATTGTAGAATTCCACGATGTCTCTTGCACTCGACTTGTAATCGTTAGTCAGTATACATCTGTAGGTATATTCGCCTTCCCAAATGTCAAGGTATCCATCTATTCGCCTTTGTCTCTGTATGACAAGACGATACGGTTTTCCTTTCCATTTCTCAACAAGGATAGAATTCAACTCAAACTCAATACCGTTGATTTCAACAGTTTTCCATCCAGTTAAGGCAAACATGGAATCGTAGAAAGAAGAGCATCTGTTGGCACGAATATAAAAATGCCTGCAATGAGCCTCTACCATATCTACGATTTCCTCCGAACATGAGCCGCAATCCATGCGGGCACGAGAAATATATATTTCCGAAGCCTCCAATCGCTTGAAGATTCTTTCCAAAGTCTCTCTTTGGTTGAAGCGCACGTTTGTGTTACCGTCTCTATTTTCAATACCGACAATCATGTCGTTAATGACTGCCACCCCTGGACTATAGCCCAAGAACTTCTTGTAGGTTGGTTTTGCATCATACTTCTCTGTTTCAATGAACTGATGGTCAAAGTCAAAATCATACTCTTGACCGGATTTCAATTGACCAGTAGCAAGCAGGGCATTGACCAGTAAGCAGTTCATCTTGTCTGCAGTATTGAAATCATAGGATTTGCCAGAAGCAGACTTATAGGTGATGCTCTTAAAAGTCAGTTCTTCGATAGCACGTAATATGGTGTCTGCGCTGCAAGTGCGAAGAGTTGGATGAAGAGACAAATGTTTCATCAGGTGAGTTGTAACATCCTCAATACATGAGCCACCACAAAGATATACGCACATCAGAGAGCGTAGAATCTCGCTATATTGATAACCAAACATAGTGCATCTCAATCCCAAGGTGGAATCTATGGTTTGAGCTAAAAGAGCATCAAATTGCTCCATAATCGAAAAAATTCCCCCAAAAGGAGTGAGTTTCTCAGATTTTATTTGTATCTTTGCCATGTCATATTAGAGTTTTGCTTGTCTTCTTTTCGCAACACTAAGGTAAGTGAAAATTCTGACATGGCAAAATCCTGGGTAACTTTTTGTTGCTCAGGCACTTATAAATAATGTTAAATATAGTGTTGCGGAATTAAGGGTAATTATAAACTACAGCTTGTCTATGATGCCATGCTTTTTCAGAATTTCAAAACGGGTTTCCATAAACTTAAGCATCTTGCCATTGTGCATATCTGCCAAAGTTTGAGGATCATCCCAATCATACCAATTTTTATCACATTTTCTATTCTCGTCACTTAAATACGAAAATCCCCAAGGGAATTCTTTCCATTGCTCTTCAGAAAGTTTACCCGGAAGATTCTCTTGTGTGAACTTAGGATACTCGTCATCTGGATTGCCAGACTCTATCTTAAATTTATGTTTCAGCTCTTCCAGATTTGAATAGTCCCCATTAATAATAGACAACCCATATAACATTCCGCCATTATTATCGTCTGTTCGTGAGAAATAGCCAACCACGAATCCTACTTGTGATTGACACTTCTTCTTTCCTACAAAAATCATCCAAACATCTTTATCATTATCCCATTTAATGATGTTAACATACCCATTATCATTTTCACGAAGTTCAAGACCATATTCACCTGCCTTTTGCACTAGCTTTTCACAGAAGTCTTTTCTGATTTTCTCTTTTATCTTTTCCCCACTATGTATGATATTAAGTGTCACATCTAATAAATTTTCATCTGAAAACAACAAATTCCACAATTCATTTTGATATTTTCCTTCCATAATCTGTCTTGTATTTTTTATATAAGTTATGTATTGCTTAATCACTTCATGAATGCGAGGGCATCCTTTTGATATATTCAAACACTCATCAAGCCAAGATAAGATATTTGGCTTATTATCAGACTGGTCATAACTTACCGGATAATAGGTTATTGTATTGGAACCCGTAGAATCCTTCGAAGCATATTGACCAGATGGAGTGAGATATATCAAGATAAAATCCTCATATTTCTTATCATCTTTACCATGATTATAATATCGCTCAAGTTGTTTAGGTTGATCTTGAGCAGGATTGCCATATCTATCAAACTTGTTTTCAATAATGATAGCATGCTTTTTGTCATCATGCAAGAGAATGTCTATTTTTCCTCCAGTAGAAGTACCATCCTCAGATATCTCATTATTGCCCAAATAAACATCTTGATATTCAATATGACTCGAATTGATATCATATTGAAAATCAGGCTTCAACTTTTCCACAATCTTATCTAGAAAAGCCTGCAAGAAGCCTTTCCCCACTCCATGATTGGCATCCTTATCAAGCAGCATACGAAGAAAAGGGGTATGCAGTTGTTCCTCAAAGCGCGAAAAATTCAAATATTCAAAAACGCTGAAATATTCGCCTTTTGCCTCACGCTCTTTCTTCTCAGCCTTACTTTTCTGTAAGATAGACTGAGCTTCTTGCAGCAATTGCTGTATAGCTTTTAAATCCATATTACTAAAATTTTAATTTCATTCTTTTTCTTATACTTATTCCACATTCTTATAATGTCTATATCAGAAAACGGAAAAGTCGGGAAGATATTATATAAATTTCATTTTTTTTATTTCCAGTGCAAAAGTACAGAAGACATGGGTAAATTGACTGCACAGGTTCGTTTTATTTTCACAAAATGATGAAATAATTGAAATTTGCATGAACCTCAAATCCGCAACTAAGCCCTTCAACGTCCTTCTTGCGTGTACACGTTCTCTCATTACAGAATTATCAGATAAACTGAGGCTGAAACACCCACTTCAGCTCACAACATCCCCTTACCCCACAATGCGACTTGAGGCAATACGCTGTATCATACCCATAAGTTGTAGGCGTTATCCAAAATCAGTCTGAAAAATATCTGCATAAGCATTATTACAGGTATAGATATTCAGCACATACCGCCTTGATGTCCTGATCCACTTGGCTGGTACAGAGATGAACCTCAAGACAAACGCTTTTATGCGACTTGTAGCCTTGAGTCCGAACTTCTTTACGTCAAGTCTTTGGATAATGGCCTTGTAGAAGTTACGGATAAGTGCTGTAAGAAGAAGGAACACAGTATTCTCTGCCATGAAGGATTTGGGCAATCTGTCCCACCCGAGTGCAAAGGTAAAAGAGCGATATCTAATGAAAATAGGACGTGAGCCTTTACTTTCTCATGATGAAGAGCTTGAACTCGCTAGGAAAATCCGTAAAGGTGGAAGTGAGGGAGAGCGTGCCAAAGAGAAATTGATTAGAGCCAACTTACGTTTCGTAGTGTCCGTTGCGAAGCGATATCAGCATCGAGGTCTTGCTCTCACAGACCTCATTGATGAGGGGAATATTGGTTTGATAAAAGCTGTTGAGAGGTTTGACGAAACTCGCGGCTTTAAGTTTATCCAATATGCGATATGGTGGATTCGCCAGAGCATTCTTCAGGCTATAGCCGAGCAAAACCATATTACCCGCATCAGTTTGGATAAAATCGGTTCATTAAAATAAGCGTTTAATGAAAGAGACAAGAAGTTGCCCTGCTCGTGATGGGTGGTACGATTTTTTATTCTTATTATTTGTTAATGGGCAGTTATTTTTCACAGCTTTTTATTAAATTTGTAGATGGTAAGGCATTACTATATTATGTCTATGCTATAAGTGTAAACAATTTTCAATATAACAAACAGCCTATGAGTGCTAATAAAATAACTTTAGGACAGTATATCGATGGTAAGACGATCCAAATACCATGTTATCAGCGTGGATATATTTGGGGAAAGGAGCATGTTGGCTCTAAAAATTCTGTGAGTTATATGCTTGATACTTTATGTGAGGGTTATAAAAACTCTACGGACATCTTTATCCAAGGCATTACCGTTGCTATAGAAGGTGACAAATATTCTGTTATAGATGGTCAACAGAGAAGTACATTTTTTTATCTATTACTCAAAACTTTGGGTGTAGAGCATCCTTTTACCATCGAGTATAATAGCAGTAGAGGTAGTACAGTCGGTGGTGGTAAAGTAAATCCTGGAGAATGGTTAAAGAATTGCAATGAAGATGAAGAAATAACTACTCAGGACGGTTATTTTTTCAAGAAGACTATCTGTTTGATAAAGAAGCATGAACTTTATACTAAGAATAAGAATGAAATAATCAAGTATATACGTCAACATGTTTACTTCTTGCTCATTAATATATCTCAGGAACTTGCCGTCTCAACATTTACCATGATGAATGGCAATAAGGCCATTATGCAAGATTATGAACTAATTAAGGCAGACTTGCTTCGCATGGCTTCTTTAGGGACTGGTGGATATACTAATAATCAGGCTAGTGAGTGGGACAATATCTCATTGCGTAGTAGATATGCCCATGAATGGGATAGATGGCTTCATTGGTGGAACCAGGAAGAGGTAAAACTTATGTTTAATTGCCAAAATCCGATGGGCTGGCTTTTGAAGACCGAATTTGAAGACAATAAAAGCGGATTGTTTGAAGCCTATAAATTAAAATTAAAAGAGAATAATAAGGCAAAGAATCCTGCATTTTCAGCAAAGTACCTTTTTTCTCAGTTAAGAGATTGCCAGCACAAGTTTGAAGATGTTTTTTCACTTCCAAAGGAGGCGAACTGCTTTGGAGTGATAATGAGGTTGCTATCTAATGACCAAGACAAAATAGGCTTTATCAAAGCATACTTTGGTTATACAGGTGAGAATGACAAATGTAATGTGCAAGATTTAAAGCTTGTTGTAGATTTACTTTTGATTGGTTTCACCTACAAGAATATAGTTCATCATGATTTTGAAAAGAAAGATAAAATAGAAGAATTTCGTCAGACATTGGCTCAGAATCCAATTTATGGTGTGAATAATGAGCTTGCATATAATTATCTCTTGGTTAGAAATGTTGAGAGAGACACTGAATTGAATAGAAAGTTTGACTTTACTATTGTGGCAGGTAATCGCTCCTTGGAGCATGTCTATCCAAAGTCAATGGTTTTACATTTACAAAATAATGACATCTATAGAGGAGATAGTGAACCATTAAAGTATGAAAAGGATTTCAAAGATGAAGATTTTAATAAGCAAAATGGTTCTTTGAAACTTGGCGAAATAATTATGGAAAAAGGCTATATTTCAAGAGATGACATCCAAAATCATTGGAAAGATTTAGTCAAAGATAATTCATCGGAGCTATCTTTGGATTTGGCATCTGTTATATTGTCAGAACACAGCATTGGCAATTTGTTGCTATTATACGGAAATAACAATTCTGAATTTGGTAATATGTTGCCTGAGAAAAAACGACAAAGCTATTTTGATTTGAGTAAAGGTTTTTTCAGCAGCCGTCATCTTTTGCATACAGTGTTTAGTTTCGCTCAATACCAAAAGTTTGACGAATCAGCCATTTGCCAAAATCAGTTGGATGTAATCAATGATGTTGAGCAGCGCATCAAATATGTGGAATTAATAATTAAGTAAAACGTATGATACATGAAAATATAAAGTCAGATGATAATCGTTTGAAATCAAGTCAGTTGTATGATTTAAAGGGATTATTTGTAAGTTCAGATAATTCCAAGATTGTCATACCTGATTTACAGAGAGATTATTGCTGGGGAACTACAGGTAATCTGGTAGTGGACTTTGTAGACAACCTCATAAAACACTTTGAGGAGAATAGATCAAAGGATTTAATCATAGGACTTATCTATGGTTATTATGAGAAGGAGCGTCCTTATTTGCAGCTTTGTGATGGTCAGCAGCGTTTGACAACATTGTATTTGTTACTTGGCTTACTGAATATTATGTCAGAAGAAGAGAATCCCTTCCAGGATTTCTTGATTTCAGATTTTGAGTATAATTTGGATGATAAAGAGCCAACGTTATTATATGCGATAAGAGATTCTTCACTATATTTCTTATCTGATTTAGTATGCAAGTTCTTTATCAAGTCTGATAAGAATAAATATGCTTGGCAAGATAACATCCCTAGCGATTTTATCAAAAAGCAGAGTTGGTGGTTCCATGAATATGAGTCAGATCCTACTATCCAGAGTATGTTGGTTACTTTGGATAAGATGGCAGAATTGCTGAAAGATAAGAAATTTGATGTTATTGCCCTTGGTAAGTATATCACAGAACACCTATTCTTTGTCTATTATAATATGGGCAACAGGAAAGATGGTGAAGAAACATTTGTCATTATTAATACTACAGGTGAGCCATTGACTTCTACAGAGAACTTAAAACCTCTTGTAGTAACTCATGATGATAAGAGCAAGTGGAAGAGAAATAGTGAGATTTGGGAAACAATCGATAATTATTTTTGGAATCATAGACGTAAAGATGAGGAGACTTCCGATTTAGGCATGAAGGAGTTTCTGCGCATGGTTGCTGCTATTTTTAATCCTGAGAGAGCAATCGCAGATTATCTATCACGTGAGAAAAATGACTTCAAATTCCCTTATGAAAACATTTCTATACAACAGATTGACACTGTGTTTCAAAATTTCAAGAAATTGGATACAAATCCTACATTGATGGAAATATGTCAAAAAATGTCTCTTACAGCTAGTGGCGAATTTAGTAAGCAGAAAGATTTGAAAGAGTACTTTGTCATTTTGCCACTGATTAAGTATCTTATGGAACATCCTTCTGCAGAGGATATTGATATAAAGCGAGTGTATGAATTCCTTTACAACATCACTCGTTATACTGTTATCAGAAGTCAAGAAAATCAGATTGCTGATGCAATCCATGTGTTAAGTAAGTTGGAAGGCAATGACATTTGTGGACTGCTTGATATGGATGCAAAAGAGCACAAGATTTTGACAGATGAAGAATTGCTTAGATTGAGAATCTATAAAGAAAATGAAAGTAAACGTGAAAGTATAGAGCAATTGTTTGACGACATGTCAAAAAGATCGGTATGTCCTGTTTTGCACGGAAGAATTTCTACCATTATAAAATGGGCAGGATTTGACGAGAATGGTTGTTTTAATAAGGATAAGTTTGCTCTTATAAAGCAGAAGTTCGAGCAACTATTTTTTAAGTACCACCAGACTGTATCAGACTTAACTGCCATATCATTTGCTTGTTCTGTGGATATGGATAAATATCCTGTTCATACAGGAAGTGATAACTATTCTTTTTTGTATAATTTAGATGATTGGTATGACCGTTTCTTTAAAGGTGATACTAGTGTGCATACTGATAAAATTGATAGTGATAAGTCTGCAAGTGAAGAGGATAGACTTTCCGTCAAATTGGGTAAGTATATTGATACTTTAAAGCTTGACGATATGGTATCAAGCCAAATTAGCATTATTGATAGTTGGTTGTTGAATGCTTCTCATTCGAAGAATATTTTCTTTCAGTTTGTCGAATATTTTAAACAAGTTGGCTTTTGGAAAAGTAACGGCTATAACATAAAGTTTAATGAGGGTGGTTCTTGGGGCAGAATGTTGAGAATAAAAGATACTCAATTCACACAGATAATCTATAGCTCGAATAATAACTATCGCGACATTTATCTCTATGGGAATGCTTTTGTCAATAGTGGGGAGAAAAATTCTAAATGGAAACGAATAGAATGTTGGAAAGGTGATTATGTATGCCTTTTTTCTGATTTGATAAATTATGATGTAGCCATAGAATTATATTTTGATGATGATTCTTTAGGTTATCTATCAGTATTCCAAAGAGATAACGGTAAGAAAAAATTACCGTTCTTTGATAAGGTTGTTCAAGAATTCGAGTTGAAGGAAGATGATAAGGAAAAAGCTGGTATATATTATTCCAGCCATGAATCTCCAAAGGATATTATGGATAAAATGAATAGTATCAGGGAGTTTATTGCCAGTAGTCTTTCTTAAAAACTGGTTAATGTTGGATATATAAGTGTCTCTCTTACCATCGCATAGGAGAGGTGTTTTGAAATAACTCATTTTTCTGTCAGTAAAATTAACGAAATTCAGATAATATGTGGATAGCTATTGCTTATCGATATATTATCTGAATTTAGTTCTACCTCAAATCCGCAACTAAGCCCTTCAACGTCCTTCTTGCGTGTACACGTTCTCTCATTACTGAATTATCAGATAAATTGAGGCTAAAACACCCACTTCAGCTCACAACATCCCCTTACCCCACTATGCGACTTGTAGCCTTGAGTCCGAACTTCTTTACGTCAAGTCTTTGGATAATGGCCTTGTAGAAGTTACGGATAAGTGCTGTAAGAAGAAGAAACACAGTATTCTCTGCCATGAAGGACTTGGGCAATCTGTCCCACCCGAAACCATTGTTCATATCATCGAAGATACGTTCCTTTCCTCCACGATTTCCTCGGAACATGATCCGCAATCAGCTCTGAAACGATTGATAGTAAGTCCGTTCTGTTCACTCTTCAGCGTATCCTTCTGATGAAAACGAACATTTGTGTTACCATCGCTATTCTCAATGCCAACAATCAAGTCGCCAATAACCGCCACGCCAGGGCGATAACCAAAGAACTTCTTGTATGCAGGCTTTGCATCATACTTCTCAGTCTCTATGAACTGATGGTAGAAATCAACATCATACATCTCACCCTCTTTAAGTTGACCAGATGCAAAAATACAATTGAGCAGTGACATCCTCAATGCATGAGCCACCACAGAAGTAGATACTCAAGAGAGAACAGATGATTTCGCTGTACTGATAACCGAACAATCTACACCTTAGACCGAGGGGTGAGTCGATTGCAGATGACAATGTAGAGTCAAATTGCTCCATGATTGAAAATTTTCCTCCCAAAAGAGTGAGTTTCTCAGATTTTATTTGTATTTTTGCCATGCCTATCGCTGGATTTTCTTGTTTTCTTTTGCAACACTAAGATAAGTGAATTCTTCGACATGGCAAAATTCGGGGCAACTTTTTGTTGCTCAGGATATTATAAAAGTTTAAATTTATAGTGTTGCGGAATTAAGGATGAAATAAATCTATCTTGTGCAACATATTTTCCTACTTTTCCGTTATTTTTGTACCAAAATAAAAGAAACAGAATATGGCTATCAATCAATTGAACAAATATGTCTGGCTCGTGGAAACCATCCATCGGGCTAGAAAAAGGGGCGGCATCACCTTAAAGGAAATCCAAAGCAGATGGAAGGATTCTGATCTCAGCGAAGGAACGGAACTCTCTCGCCGTACCTTCATCAACAACCTCCATTCCATCGAGGAACTGTTTGAAAATCAGCATCTGCTGTGACAGCGGATACCGCTATTACATTGAGTATGGTGACTGTTTCGAGGAAGGAAGTGCCAGAAGCTGGATGCTCAATGCTTTCTCCCTCAATGCCATGGTTGGCAACAGTCACAAGCTCAAGGAGCGTGTACTCCTGGAAGATATTGCCGAAAAATTGAGAAATCTCACAAAGAAATACCAGATTTAATCAATTAAGGAATAACAGATTTAATCTATCAAGAAATATCAGATACAATCATCTGAAACTAGGAGAAAAAGGCGGCAAATACATTTTTCGTATTTACCGCCTTTTCTTTATGGGTGATGCATCAGAACCCAACCTTTCTCTTGGGGGTTCTTCCTTCCAGCCTTTCACTATCGCAATACCCGACAAGAGATTTACAGATTGAGATTTATTTCTTCTGCGCAGTAATTTTGATGGATAAGCACTGTCAAAATGCAAGTTTTAAAAATTATTAGGAAAAGAAGTGGCGATAGTTACATAAAAAGTAGTATCTTTGCATTTCATAAAACATGTAACACAAAATATGGAATAGATATAAAACGTTATGGAACAGCTGAATAACCCATTTGTTATCTACGGATATAAGGGAGCAGAATACTTCTGCGACCGCAAGAAAGAGACGGAAGTCATCATGAAGGCTTTGCAGAATGAGCGCAACATCGTCCTCATCTCTCCTCGCCGCATCGGAAAGACGGGACTCATACACCATGTCTTAGAGAACATCAGCAAGCAGGAGCCTGAGACGCATTGTTTCTATCTCGACATCAATGCCACAAGAAATCTGAGCCAATTCATCCAATTGTTGGCAAAGACGGTTATCGGGAAGGTTGATACTTTCTCGCAAACTGCCATGCGCAAGATTACCACCTTCTTTGCCGGCTACAAGCCTACGATGTCGTTTGATGAGATGACGGGAATCCCTACGTTCTCGATTACGGTTTCACCAAGCCAGAGCGAGGATTCTCTCAAACATATCTTCGAGTATCTGAAACAATCGGAAAAACGAATCTATATTGCCATCGACGAGTTTCAGCAGATAGCCGAATATCCCGAAGATGGCACAGAGGCCCTGCTACGCTCCTATATCCAGTTTTTGCCGAATGTATATTTCATCTTTGCAGGCAGTAAGCAGCACATGATGACCGACATGTTCCTGTCGGCAAAGCGCCCATTCTATCAGAGTTCGCAAATTCTCAACCTTCCTCTCATCAACCAGGATGAGTATCATCATTTTGCCAACAGATGGATGGGGACCCGGAATCTGACCATGGATCCTGATACCTTTGCCTATCTATATAATAAGGTGGATGGTCAAACCTGGTATATTCAGGATATTCTGAACCGACTCTATCAGAACGGAAAGGAAATTACGACAGCGGAAATTGATGATGTAACCCTGGAATTGGTGAACGAGCAGGAAGTGGCATTCGTGAATTACTACGATTCCCTTACAGACAATCAGGCAGCCCTTCTATCTGCCATTGCCCAGGATAAGGCTGTCACCTCCATTCTTTCGCAGGATTTCATCAGCCGCCACAACTTGCCTGCTGCCAGCAGCGTGAGTCTTGCTCTCAAGACGCTGATCAATAGAGAATTCATCTACAAGTACAATGGCAGCTATATCATCTACGACCGCTTCTTCGGGATGTGGTTGAGGAAGAACTGCGCTGGAAATTAATCATTGCAAAAAAATCCGAAACAGATAGCTGCCAATGCTTCTGTTTCGGATTATCTTTTTGTTTTCTTTCTTATTTTTCCTTAAAATCCATGCGGATTCTGATATTTAATAAAGCTAGCAATAATCATGTTCACAGGTTACTTAACCACCTTGAATACGGCGGCACTAATGCCTGAAGCCTTGATGGCATCGGTCTTCTTGCCTGATTTATATACAACCTTGCCTGTAGAAAGAACAGAAACTGCCTTGCCACCTACAGAGCTGATGTTGAGAGAGGCTGCCTTGGCACCAGGATTCACGACAACAACATACTTCTCATCACCCAAAGTGCGCTCATATACCATCGGATATTCCTGACCCTTCTGGTTCAGGAGCTTCCAATCTCCCTCATTGTCAAGAGCCTTGGCTGAATGACGCAAAGCGGTCAGCTTGCGGGTATATGACAACAGAGAATTCTGATCTCCCTGCTGAGCCTCAACGGTCAACTTTCCGTTTTCCGTATCTACAGGGAAGTAGAGTTTATCAGGCGCACTCGTTGAGAAGCCGGCATTCTTGCCCTTGGTCCACTGCATCGGAGTGCGGGTACCAGAGCGCTCATTGCTACCCTCCTTGTTAGGGAGATTCATCTGATACTTCATACCAATCTCATCACCATAATAGATAAATGGAACACCTGGCATGGTGAGGAAGAAGGTCATCGCCACCTTCAACTGGTCTGGCGTATTACGGGTACCGATGTTAGGACGCTGGTAATCGTGGTTGGCAGATGGTACAGCGATGTAGCCGAGATTCTTGGTGGCATTGAAAGCCTTGGTATAGTTCTCGCTAAATTCCTTAAGCGAACCCTTGCCCTGCTTGTCGAAATAGCAGTTCTGATAGCTCTGCTCCCACTTGCCCCATGGAGTCTTGCGGTCGAAGAACAGAGAGGCATAGCCCTTAAGACCGAAATGGATGTAGAAATCGATGTTGAAGCCGGCAGGAATGGCTTGCTGCGGATTAGCCCACTCTGAAATCAGGACGGTCTCAGGATAGTACTTGTCCTTCCATGCACGCATCTCATTCCAGAGTTTGGAAACCTCCTTCTTGTCGGGGTCGTTCTTGATGAGCGATGACGCCATATCAACACGGAATCCATCCACACCCTTATCAAACCAAAAAGCCATGATGTTACGTATTTCCCTGCGAACAGCCTGTGGTCCAGGTGCATCTACGCTCTGCTCCCAAGGATGATTTGGGTCTGGATGAGCAAAGCCATAGTTCAAGGCTGGCTGGCACTCGAAGAAATTCTTCTCATAATACTTGGCACGAGGAGCATTCGCCTCCACATATCTGCCTCGGGTACTAGACTCCGGACTTGCCTCCTGATGACGGGCTTCTATTTCTTTCTTCTCGCTCTCAGGAATATCGTTCATCCAGATATAATAGTCGCTGTAACGCTGGTTAGGATCTTTCTCGGAAGACTCCTTAAACCAGGCACATTTGGTGCTGGAATGTCCTGCCACCAGGTCGAGACAAACTTTCATGCCACGCTTATGGGCCTCATTGACCAATGTAACCAAATCGGTATTGGTACCGAATCGAGGATCCACCTTATAGAAGTCGATGACATCATAGCCACCATCAAACCATCCCGACTCAAAGATCGGATTGAGCCAGAGGGCGTTCACACCCAGCGACTTGATGTAATCCAACTTGGAAGTGATACCCGGCAGGTCACCAATACCATTGCCATCAGTATCCATATAGGAAGATGGATAAATCTGATAGAAAAGTGCATCACTCAACCAAGCCGGTCCCTTCTTCTGTTCTGCCTGAGCAGAAAGTGTGGTTGCCGCCAAGGCAGCAACCAACAACATTTTATTCATTCTTTTCATGAGCATCATTATTAATTCAAGAAAACTTTCTTTCCTAATAACTCAAAATTCTGCATTTTATTGTGCAAGAATGCTAATTGCAAATCCGCCACCTGCAACGGAGTTCAACTTCAAGACAGACTTGCTGGTTACAGTCTTCTTGGTGATGACATAAGCCTGAGGATTGGTCTTGTAGTTGGCATTCTTTGCATCCTGATAGATGGTAGCCACATACTTCTTTCCCTTGTCAAGGAAATCGAGCTTTACGGTAGACTGATGAGCCTTCATGCCCGTAACGCCACCGACAAACCAGTTATCAGAACCCTTTGCCTTGCGGGCAGCGGTGATATACTCCATTGGTTCAGCCTCCAGATAGATAGACTTGTCCCAATCTACAGCCACGTCCTTGATAAACTGGAAGGCATCCATGTGCTTCTCGTAATTCTCAGGGAAATCGGCAGCCATCTGCAACGGACTGTACATCGTTACATAAAGTGCCAACTGACCGCAGATGGTAGAGTTGCAATGAGAACCATTGGCGCAATCCATTTCAAAGATACCCGGTGTATAATCCATCGGACCACCCTGCAGACGGGTGAAAGGCAAGATGGCGGTATGTCCCGGTTTGGTACCTCCGAAAGCCTGATATTCAGTACCGCGAGCACTCTCGTTGCCAATCAGGTTAGGATAAGTGCGGCAGAGACCGGTAGGACGCACAGCCTCATGGGCATTTACCATGATGTGATAATCGGCAGCACGGGTTACGGCATGCAGATAGTGATTGATTTCCAACTGACTGTAGTGATGCTCGCCACGAGGAATGATGTTGCCCACATAACCGCTCTTCACTGCATCGTAGCCATAATCCTTCATCAACTGATAAGCTCTGTCCATATACTTCTCGTAGTTCATTACAGAAGAAGAAGTCTCATGATGCATGATGAGCTTCACACCCTTGGAATGCGCATACTCATTGAGCGCCTTGATGTCGAAATCAGGATATGGAGTCAGGAAATCGAATACCTTTTCCTTCATATAGCCACTCCAGTCTTCCCAACCAATGTTCCATCCTTCTACAAGGACTGCATCGAAACCATGGGCTGCAGCAAAGTCGATGTAACGGCGTACATTGGCATTGTTGGCAGAATGCTTGCCCGATGGCTTGGCATGTACATAGTCGGTTCCATCCAACTTCACGGTAGGATAATCATGGGTATAAGCCCACTCTCCCTTACCGGAAATCATCTCCCACCATACACCTACATATTTTACAGGATGAATCCAGGAGGTATCCTTGATCTTGCAAGGCTCATTGAGATTGAGAATCAGGTTGGAAGACAATACCTTGCGGGCATCATTTGTAATGACCATCGTACGCCAAGGACTCTTGAACGGAGTCTGCATATATCCCTTCATACCCTGTGCATCAGGGGTAAGCCAAGAGGTAAAAGTCATGGTCTTGTCATCCAGGTTCAGATGCATGGCTGGATAATCCACCAGAGCTGCCTCATGCAGGTTGATGTAGATACCATCATCAGTCTTCAACTGGAGTGAGGTCTGTACACCGGTATCTGAAAAGACAGTCTGTGAGAGATTGCTGCTGACAGCAGCATGCAGGGCTGGACGGATGCCCGACAGACGGGTCTTGGTGTATTCATACTCCTGGGTATCGTAATCACCCGGAATCCACCAGGCGGTATGATCGCCCGTCATGGCAAATTCTGTACGCTCTTCCTTGATGGTAAAGTAGTTGAGACTGCCTTTCTGAGGGAACTCATAGCGCAATCCTACTCCATCGTCATAGACACGGAAGCGGACGTTCATATAACTGTCGGTGGAATTCTGCTTCAACTCTACCAGCATATCATTATAATGATTGCGGATAGACTTGTTCTCTCCCCAAACAGGAGTCCAGGTCTCATCGAAAGTGGAAGTCTTCTCATCGATAACACTAAAATCGGCAAGCAGGTCCTTGCCATCCTTACCGCCCTTGGCGAGCTGATAACCCAGACGGCTAGGCTTGATAATTGTCTTACCCTGATAGGTCACACTATAGGTAGGCACAGTGCCATCCAAGGTGAAGTTCACCTTGATTTGTCCGTTAGGAGAAGTGATGTCTCCTGCATCTGCTGAGATGCCAAAAGCCATCAGAAGGCTTGCGAGCAAAAAGAGTTTTTTCATATTTTTTGTTTAAAATTGTTTGTTGCTGCAAAAGTACGGCAAAAATCGATAAGTTGGTACGAATAGTAGGTTCTTGGTAGATTACCGCTATCTACCAACCTCCTCACCTCTCTGAATATCAACATTTTGCAAATTCTCAAAAATAAACGGCTAGTAGATGCGAGATTCTCAATGTTTTTTATTATTTTTGCAGCAGAATCTAAAAACATAGGAAAAATGAGACATCTTTTCGTTATAATCATCACACTGCTGATGCTACAGCCGATATGCGCAAAAGCAGACAACAGCCAGCTCTACAAACAGCTGGATGCTGCCATAGAAAAACGTGCGCATTATGTAGAAGTAAAAGAGAAAAGTCTGAACGACATCAAGCAGGGTGCCAAATATGTAACCAGCAACGAGGACAAGCTCAAGCTTTACGAGCAACTCGCCAATGGATACAAAGCCTACGAGTATGATTCGGCGATGACTTACGTAAAAAAAGGCCTTGTTCTTGCCCAAAAGAGCAACAACATCTTATATCATAAAAGATTCCAACTTAGCCAAACCAGCCTGCTTATCACACGTGGATTCTATGCTGAAGCAAAAAACATCATGCAGAAGATAGAACCCAAGGAAGAAGATCCGCTTGACTATCAGTTTCAATACTATTATACACTTTACGGACTATACAACAACTGGTCAACCTATTGTGAAAACAATGAATTCAGCAAGATTTACGACCAGCAGAAAGTGGAATACCTGAAGAAAACATTAGAACTGTCGCCAAAGAAAGATGCATTCTATTACTACCTGCTGGGAGAGTTTTACTATTACAGCAATCATTCCAACAATAACAAGACCATCCAATACTACAAAAAAGCACTGAGTATGGAAAAGCCGGACAGCCGTCTCCATGCCATGACCGCCTTTGCCCTATCCGAAGTATACCAGAAAGCCAACAACCAGAAACTGACGGAACATTACCTGCTGGTTGCAGCCATCTCAGACATCACTTCTGCCATAAAAGAAAACGTAGCCCTGCAAAACATCGCACTCTTCATCTACAAACATAAGACCAGAAGTCTGAACAAAGCCCAGGAATACATCAACCTATCCCTGGAAGATGCTTATGCATACAACAACCGGTTGCGCCGCATTGAGATTTCATCCAAATTGCAGATGATTACCAATGCCTATACAGATGACATCAAAACAACTAACAGATTGCTCAACATCGCCCTGTTGGTCATTATCCTGCTCCTACTTGGAGTAGGTATTAGCAGTCTGTTCATCCGCAAGAAGAACAGGCTTCTGAAACAAAAGAAAGATGAAATCACAGCTACGTCGGCAAAAATGGAAATTCTAAATGAACAATTGCATCTCATCAACGACGAATTGAAGAATACCAATCAGAAACGCGAGAGATTGGTAAAGGTATATATTGACCTGAGCTATAAGAATATAGAGAGGAACCAAAAGCTACGAACATTGGCTGTAAGAAAGATAAAGGCCAACCAGAGTAAGGAGTTGCTGAGCCTCCTTTCTTCCTCATCAAGTACAGAAAGGGAAAACAAGGAGTTTTTGACTGAATTCGACAAGTCTTTCCTAGCTCTGTACCCAACTTTTATAAACGAACTGAACCAGCAACTCACAGAATCGGCTCACATCCAACTGAAAGAGAATGGGGAAATGCCCCCTATCCTCCGTGTGTGCGCCCTGTTAAGATTAGGCATTACTGAAAGTTCCAAGATAGCCGGCATCCTGTCTTATTCGCCACAAACCGTATACAACTACCGTTCCCTGCTCAAGAACAATGCCATAGACAAGGAGCACTTCGAAGAAAATGTGCTCAGACTCTGCATGGTGATAGCCGACTGATCGGAGATTAAGAATACGGCACAAATATCCGAAACAGATAGCTGCCAATGCTTTCTTCCGAAAAAATGGAGCTGATTTGCCAAAGTAACATCTTTGTCGCAGCTTCGTCAATGCTTTTCAACCTCATCGCAACCCCAGTGTAATATAACCACCGTACCTTTGCAACCGAAATCAAACGATATAGGTTATGAATGCTAAAAGGGGAATTATTGTATTAGGATTGCTCTCGGCGGCTAGCATGCCAACGTGGGCGCAACAGATTAAAGGAGTGGTTATCGACCAGAAATCGAAGGAAATTGCCAAAGTTTCTCAAACAAGCAACCTTTTTTTAACTTAAAGTTGTATAAAAAAGAACTTGAAGAAGATGTTTCATATTTTGCCTACATGTTTCAAAAAGATGCATATCTATCTTCAAACGTTGATGTCCTGAAACAGGACATCAACCTTCATTTTTCTTAATCCATGAACTTGATCATGTCCTGGCGTCTTGGCTTTGCCTCTGGCGATTCGTCAGGATAACCCAGGGCGATGCAGTAGAGCAGCTTATAATTCTTAGAGAATGCCATGCGGTCGAGGTAAGGCTTGGCCGACGGAGAATCCAGTATCCAACGGGCTGAACTGCCCAGGCAGCAGGAACCGATGCCCTTTGACCATGCTGCAAGAATGATGTTCTCGCCAAGCAAACCGCAATCAATCTGCGCCATATCATAAGTAGTATCGTAGGCGATGCAAACCACGCATGGAGCATTCACGAAGATGTTCTTGAAGCCCTTGCGCTCTGCTATCTTAGGATTATCCTTTACCACGGCTTGGGTTATCGAATCGATGAGGGCAGGAGAATCTATCACTCTGATTTCGTACGACTGCAGGTTCTGACCGTTTGGCGCATGGATGCCGCATTTCAGAATCTCGTTCAGGGTATCGCGGCTGATGACGGAATCCTTGTAAGCACGGATACTTCTGCGACTCATCATCAAATCGGTTACCACACTTGCAGAGTCAACGCTGGTCATTGCCTCCGGCTGTCTGTTCTCATTGCAGGCTGTCAACATCAGTGCTGCTGCCAATCCTAAGAAAATCTTCTTCATATTACTCATGATTAAACTTATATTCCTATTAGTATATACCCATGTAGCGCTATTAGTATTTATCCACGTAGCGTTATTAGTATATACCGTGCAAAGATAGCAACAAATACTGGTATTCAAGAAGATACGTTATGATTTTTAAGAGTTTTTATCGGTCTCTCCGCCATTCTTTTAACAAGTATATATCATAATAGCCAAACATTTTCCACCTATTTTGCTAGAATTTCCCAAAAACTTCGTATCTTTGCAATGGCTTTATGCAAGATAAGCTGTTTATAAAATCATCAAACGTAGAATTATGGAAAGAAAAAGTTATTCTATAGATATAAACCGCATTGCACAATATGCCATGTATGCATATTGCTTTTTCGCATTGTTTTCGCTGGCATTTTCTGTTTGCGGACAAGCGGGCTTATCCTTCAGAACAAGTCCCATCCTGATTCCAATAAGTCCCATCCTGGTTACCATCAAGCAACTGGTCTTGCAGCTCGCCCCTATAGCTTTATGGGGAATATTCCGCTGTACGCTACCGGCAGACGTAAAATTACTACGACGCTGCAGCGAGGTGATGGTGCTTTACTATGTGCTCTCATTCATCCTGGGCCAATGCTTCAATCTTCATCTCGTAAAGATGATGCAGAACGGACAGATTACCCAAATGGCTTCCATACTCACCTGGACAGAAAGCACGATGGGCCTGATTTCCGTCATCGCCTCCCTGGTAGCCGGCTGTCATCTGTGCAGCAAGCACAGGGGCAACATGCGCAAACTGGGCATAGCCCTTGTCCTGGTTTTCATGGTATGGCTGATATGCTCAAATATACTCCCTGTTGCAGTGTTTTATCTGGCAGGTAACACCCAGCAGGCAGCCTTCACCTGCATGAATCTCATCAGTATGATAACCACAACATCGACTTATATATACGCATACTATAGGATGTATCGGGTAATAAAAACTATAGGATGTATCGGGTAATAAAACTAAATAAATACAAATTCTCGGATATACAGATTACAGAAAGTGTTATCAGTTTTACAGAAAGAAATTTGCAATACGCTGCAAATTTCACCCAAAAACACAAGAAATTTGCAATGCGCTGCAAATTTCCCAAAAAAGTTTCGTATATTTGCAGCGCATTTCATTTTTAGCAATCAAGATAGAATGCAAAATGAATAGCAAAGTGAATAAATAGAACATAAAGAGAATATGATAGAGCGTAAAGAATACATGAATCTCCTGGAGAAATGGAGAGACAAGAAGGCCATCAAGGTAGTAACAGGCATACGACGCTGTGGCAAGTCATCGCTGCTGAGAATGTTTAGGGAGAAACTTCTCTCGGACGGAGTATCCGAAGAACAAGTACAGAACCTCAACTTCGAGGATCTCGACAACGAACCGTTCCTCGACTATAAAATTTTATACGCACACGTAAAGCAGAACCTGTGCCCAGACAAGATGAACTATCTCTTCTTTGACGAGATACAGATGGTGGAAAATTTCCAGAAAGTGATAGACAGCCTGTTTCTGCTAGACAACGTAGACATTTACGTTACTGGCAGCAATGCCTACCTGCTCTCTGGCGAAATAGCCACCCTGCTCACCGGAAGATACATCGAAATCAAGCTCTTCCCTTTCTCCTTCCGAGAATTCATGCAGACGCAGCCTGCCCATACTTCCCGAGAGCTCGCCTATCGCCAATACATCGAACTGGGTTCCTTCCCATACATTCCCCAAATCAGCCAAGACCGAGAGATGGTGCGTGAATACCTGTCAGGTCTCTACAACACCATCGTACTGAAAGACGTGGTGAGCCGCAAGAAGATAACCGATGTGATGATGTTGCAAAGTGTGGTAAGATTCCTTGCTGACAATATAGGCAACATATCCGTAATCAAGCGCATCAGCGATACCATGACCTCGCTGGGAAGAAAGACTACATCTCATACGATAGAAAACTACGTCTCTGCCCTCACCGACAGCTATATCTTCTACCCTGTGCAGAGATATGATGCCAAGGGTAAGCAGCTATTGAAGACTGGACAGAAGCTTTATCTTGCCGACGTAGGTCTGCGCCAAGTCATCAATGGCACCAAAGGTGGCGACTTGGGGCACGTACTGGAGAACATCGTGTATCTGGAACTAGCACGACGAGGCGGAGAAATCTATGTAGGCAAAGCCGGTGATGCAGAAATAGACTTCGTGGTAATCATTGGTGAACACAAGGCATACTATCAGGTATCGCTCAGCGTAAGGGATGAGACCACGATGCAGAGAGAATTGGCACCCCTGAAGTCCATCTCCGACAATTTTCCAAAATATCTGCTCACCCTGGACAACGACCCCGTCCAGTTTCATGATGGAATCAAGCAAGAATATGTGCTCGACTGGCTTATGGAATGCTATGATTCGCCTAAAAAATAAGACTCACACAGAAAAACAATGATGGAAAAGAATCAGATTTTTGAAAATATTATGAGCCGTACATCGGTGAGAAGTTATACAGACATGCCACCGCTCGCCATTGTGGTTTGCGGATGCCTGGACAAGACGCTGGAAGATACAGAGCAGGAGTTCTGGATTCAAGACTGTTCGGCAGCCACGGAGAACATTCTGCTGATGGCTCACGGCCTGGGACTTGGCTGTGTATGGACAGCCCTCTACCCCCTGAAAGAACGATACGAGGGAATGCAGCAACTACTGCATCTGCCCAAGACGATGATTCCGCTCAACACCCTCATCATCGGGTATCCGAAGAATCAGGCGGAAGCAAAGGATAAGTGGAAAGAGGAGAATGTATCCTACAATAAATGGATGGAGAAAAATTCATAATAAAGAAAAAGAATGAATATCAAGGAGAATTATCAACAATATGTAAGCCGATACGCTTCTGAGGTGGCTGCCCTGAAGCATAAGAATACGGGATTTATAACGGGCGAGCTGCTGGCTTTTGGCGGCATTCTCGCCTTTCTGATCTGCTATTTCGCATTGGATGGAGATACGCAGAACTATCTGATGGGTGCGGCGTTGTGCCTGATTGCCTATCTGGGAATCAGACGACTTGACGACAAGAACAAGGAGAAGATAGAGCATCTTTCGGCTTTGCTCAAGGTTTATCAGGACGAAATCAAGGCTTTGGAGGGCGATTTCTCGCCTTTCGAAACGGGCGATTCCTATCAGAATCCGCAGCATCCTTATTCCTTCGACCTCGATGTCTTCGGCAAGAGTTCGCTGTTCAACCGTATCTGCCGAACCATCACATCGGGCGGTTCGGAGGCACTCGCCAGGAATCTTACCCGGGAAACGCCTTTGGGCATGGAGGATATCAAAAGAAGAAGAGATTTGCAGAAGGAATTGGCTGGAGAAGGCGAAAACTGGCGAATGGAATTCCTGGCACTTGGCGAAAAGAACAGAAGCCAGACTGTGAATGGCAAGATGAAAAAGATTGATTCCGCTGCGGTGGTGGATGCGATGCAGAAGGTTTCGAAGATGGAGGTGCCGGCATGGTTTGGGTCTCCGGTTTCGCTCGTTATCGGATGGATGCTGATTATCGGAGTCATCGGTTCCGTGATTTTATCGATATGCGATATGGTTTCGGTGAATTTCGCCTTGTGGTGGGTGTTGGTTCAATACATGGTGGTGTTCTTCGTCTGCAAGCAGACACTTGATAAGATAGACAGCAATGGCGGCAAGCTTCGACATCAGCTCATCGCCTATGCCCAGATACTTCAGCTTATCAACAGGCGCAATTTCCATAGCGAATCAGGCAAGGAGATGCAGAAATCCCTGGCAGATGCCCTGCCTTCCTTTGCCCAACTGGAAAAGATATTGAAGGGGTATGACAGAAGAGGCAACTTCCTCGGTCTTTTCTTCACCGATGCCTTCATGCTGAGCGATTTCTTCCTGGTTCGCAGTTTCCTGAAATGGAAGAATACCTATATGATGAAGATGGAGGAATGGATGCATATCATCAGCGAGATGGATGCGATGGTTTCGATGGCGGATTTCAGATACAATCATCCAGAGGCGGAAGAGGCGGAATTTGTTTCGGGAAGTCCGGAAGCAGATACAGAAAGCGATGTTTCTGAAAATGCAGGAATCGGAAGTCCGGAAATCGTGTTCGAAGGCAAGAATCTCTATCATCCTTTCCTGGGTGCCAAGGCGGTGAAGAACGATTTCACCATCAAGGACGACAACTATTATATCATCACCGGAGCCAACATGGCGGGAAAGAGTACCTTCCTCCGTTCGCTGGGCGTGAACTATATCCTGGCAATGGCGGGTATGCCGGTGTTTGCGGATCAGCTGAAGATTTCCCGTTTCAGATTGTTCTCGAGTATGAGAACCACCGATGATCTGACGCATGGCATCTCTTATTTCAATGCAGAATTGATTAGATTGGAGGAGCTGCTGAAGTTCTGCAGGGAAAGTGCAGAGGGCTATAAGGAGCCACTCCGAACGCTGATTATTCTGGATGAGATTCTGAAGGGAACGAATTCATTGGATAAGCTGAATGGTTCGAGAAAGTTCCTCGAAGCCATTGCCAAGCAGCCGGTGAGCGGTATCATCGCTACCCACGATCTGGAGCTCTCCAAGATGGAGAATGATGCATCAGGAAAATTCCACAACTATTGTTTCGAGATAGATTTAGGCACAGATGTTACCTATACTTATAAGATACAGAAGGGTGTGGCAAGAAACCAGAATGCCACCTTCTTACTGAATAAGATTCTGGAGAAATATTAGAATAAAAAGAGAAACTCCCGATAGTTTGATCAGTTTCAAATTATCGGGAGTTTTCCTTTTAAAGAATACATTATAGCTCCACGCTATCCAGGCGGAATTTGAGCAAGCCGGCTGGTACCTTTACCATGACCTCTTCACCTGCCTTCTTACCCAGAAGGGCCTTGGCGATAGGCGACTTGATGGAAATCTTGCCACTATGGAGATCTGCCTCGTGAGGATTTACTATGGTATAATTCATGCTGCACTTGTTGGCGAGATTGGTAATCTTAATCTTGCTCAACAAGCCAACGGTATCGCTCTTCAATCGAGACTTGTCGATGACACGGGCATTCTCCAAGACCTTCTGCTTGAAGCTGATGCGGCTCAAAAGCTTGCCCTGCTCACGCTTGGCTGCATGATACTCGAAATTCTCACTGAGGTCGCCCTTATCGCGGGCCTCAGCTATCGCATCGCGAACGGCTGGCAACTCTACGTTAACCATGTGTTGAAGTTCGGCCACGAGCTCATCGTAACCTTCCTGAGACATATATTCCATTTTCTCTGATAATCTTAATGAATGATGTTTTTAATTTTCGGGGTGCAAAGTTACTAGTAATTCATGAAAACACCAAACATTTTTGATAAAAAGTAAATAAAAAAAGAGAAGATGTGCAGCCATGACAGACAACACATCTTCTCCTTGAATATATCATTATCCCCAAACTTCCTCGGAAATCTCTCTAACCAAATCTATCTTTGCCCACTGCTCAGCATCGGTCAGTTTATTACCAATCTCGCAAGAGGCGAAGCCGCATTGAGGACTGAGACTGAGCCGATCGAGGGGGATATACCTGGCTGCTTCTCGGATGCGGGCGATGACCGTAGCCTTATCCTCCAGCACAGGAGATTTAGAGGTTACCAAACCCAGAACCACCTTTTTGCCATCAGCCACATACTTCAACGGCTCGAAACCACCCGAACGCTCATCGTCATACTCCAGATAGAAGGTATCTACCTTCTCATGAGCGAAGAGATAAGGAGCCACGGCATCGTAGGCACCCTTGGTGGCATAGCAGGAATGATAATTGCCACGGCATACGTGGGTGTTGATGGTCAACCCCTCCGGTTTGCCCTCGATGGCAAGATTGTTCACCTTCAGATATTGCAGGGCTTCCTGCTCAAGGGTGAAACCTGTGCCCACCTTAGCCTTCCAGTAATCGCTATCCACAATCATTCCCCAGGTGCAGTCATCCAGCTGGACGGTACGGCAACCGGCTGCATAAATCTCCTGGAAGAAGGTGCGGTAAGCCTGAGCAATATCCTCAATCAGCTGGGTAGTGTTAGGATAGAACTTGCGGGTATTCTCGGCATTCTTGCCACGGAACAGTTCGGCAAGAAACTGTGCCGGAGCAGGAACCGTCTGCTTTGCCTCGAAGATATATTCGCCATTGGCATCCAACTCTTCAAACTGCTTCACAAACAGGAAATCCTTGATAAAAGGATGATTCTCGCCGGTAATCTTGCCAATCAGTTGGATAGAACCCTTGGTTGTCTCCTCGCCATGGAACTGGTAGCCATGCTCCAGTTCGATATGCTCCACGCCATTGAATCCCCACATAAAGTCGAGATGCCAATAGCTGCGGCGGAACTCGCCATCGGTGATATAAGGCAGGCGATGCGCCTTCTGCTGACTGATGACCTCAGTAATCAGCCGGTCTTCTACGGCGCGAAGGTCGGTGGCAGAAATCTGTCCATCAGCAAACTTAGCTCTTGCTTCCTTCAACTCTGCAGGGCGCAAATAGCTGCCCACTGCCTCAAAATGTATATTTCTTACGTTGCTCATATTTTTATCTCCTTATTATTATTTGATGTGAATGACTCTTTATCCTGTCATTACCGATGAATGACGCTTTGCATCCGGAATTGCGGGTGCAAAGGTAAGAAGAAGAATTTTATTTGCCAAATATTCTCTATAATTCAGAAAAATATACTATCTTTGCAGCGAATTAAGCAAATCAGCAGAATATTATTCTGCAAAAATGAATAAAATCAGTAATAAAGGAACAATGACAACAGAAGAAAAACTTGATGAAACAGACATCAGAATACTGAAGTTACTGCAGCAGAACTCCCGACTCACCGTAAAGGAACTTGCCGCAAGAGTACACCTCTCCCCTTCTCCCACCTTCGAACGACAGAAGCGACTGGAACGCGAGGGATACATCCAGCGATATGGAGCCATCGTAGACCATCACAAGTTGGGGCACAACGTGATTGTGCTCTGCAATATCCGGCTCAAGCAGCATACCCATGACCTGATTCAGCAATTCATGGATACCGTGCAGACCATCGACCAGATAACGGAGTGCTACAACACCACCGGCGATTATGACTTCCAGATCAAGGTATACGCCCGGGATATGAAAGCCTATCAGGACTTCATGCTCAACACCCTGGGAAACATCGACTGCATAGGAAGTCTGCACAGCATCATCGTGATAGGTGAAATCAAGGATTCGCATTATATTCCCGTAGCAAAATAAGGAGAAACGTGATGAAAGCAAAAAATATATTGATGATATGCCTGTTTATTTCCGGACTTTTCTGCCTCCCATCCAAGGCACAGCAGCCTGGAGAAAACGTCAGTTCTCAAACCATCAGAAAACTGGGCGAGAAGCATTTCTTCTCCATCTCCACTATTCCTGATGATATCTTCCGCCTGATGCAGGGCAAGACATACAAGAAGAACTGTACCGTGGCAAGAAGCGAACTGAGATACATAAGATGCCTGCACGTAGACAAGGACGGCAGAAACATCGTAGGAGAAATGGTGGTGAACAGGGCGATAGCCACAGATGTGCTCGATATTCTGAAAAAGCTCTACGAGGCAAAATATCCGATAGAACGGATGAGACTCATTGACTACTGGGATGCCGACGACGAAAGGGCGATGAGAGCCAACAACTCCTCCAGCTTCAACTTCCGCTTCATCTCACATACCCATACGGTATCGAAGCACGGAAGGGGACTGGCCGTAGACATCAACACCCTCTACAATCCTTACCACAAACGACTGAAGAACGGCAAGGAAGTGGTGGAACCTGCCACCGCCCGCCCCTATCTGGACCGCAGCAAGAACCACGCTTACATGATTAAGAAAGGCGACCTCTGCTACCGGCTTTTCAAGGCAAAAGGATTCCGATGGGGAGGTGACTGGAAACACAGCAAGGATTACCAGCACTTCGAAAAATAGAAATGCAGGAAAGAACAGCCAGCAAGGAAAGGACATAAAAAAAGACTATGCCTATGTTACATCATTTCTTTAGTAACTATGGCATAGTCTTTTATTATCCTAACGATCTTTTTTATATGTAACACTAATTTAATTCACCTGTTACAGCCTTTTTATAATACATTGTAACTAGCTGTACCAGACAGAATTATATTCTCTACGTTCATCGTCCTCATTATAGAGGTTCTCATATTCAAGGTTCATAGCCTCGAATGATTCCAGTGTCTGTTTCATGATAACTCCTCCTCTATTTATTATGTTCAACTTTTAATATGGCAAAATTAGTAAAAAAACAGATTTCTGATGTCAATATTTCAGAAAACTTTTGTATTTTTGCACCATCTCTGCACATCAGGGGCAAAAAGTGCAAAAAAAACAGCTCTGTTCAAGAGCCATGCAAGATAAAAAACAAGAAACAAGATGAAGATATTACATACTTTACGACTCGACAGAATGAAGTGGCGCCACTGGGTACTGCTGCTGTTGCTCATCCTCGTCACCCTTACCAAGATGATTCCTCTCTGGGGAGCTATCTACACCTACCATGTTTATCCCGTTATCGGCAGCCTTCTTTCGCCCATCTCAGGCATCTTTCCCTTTGCCGTGGGCGATATTTTCATTGCTCTCAGCATCGCCTGGGTCGTCCTCTATCCTATCTACGAGATGGGATTACGGAAGAAACTCGCCCGTCGGTTTATCTTTCTTGCTGCCAAGAGCGGCGGCTATGCGAAGAAAAAGGCGGTTTTCGGAAGGGTAATTGAATATCTGCTGTGGGTATATGTATGGTTTTATGCAGCTTGGGGACTGAACTATTCGCAGCCTGTTATCTATTATAGAGTAGGCATGCAGCCTGCTGAGGTTTCGGAAGAGAAGTTCCGGAAATTTGCCTACCAGTATGCTGACAGCCTCAACCTTTTGAGTGAAGAACGGAGAGGGAAGAGTGAAAAATTCAATTGTATTGTGGATGATAAACTGAAGAATCGGGTGCGGGATGCGGTTCTGAAGGAATATAACAAGATAGGCTATCGGGAGGGCATCAATCCGCCTTTCAACCAGCATCCGCATGCCAAGACGATGGTGTTTACGCCCATCAGTTCGATGTCGGGTGTAACCGGCAGCATGGGACCATTCTTCTGCGAATTTACGCTGAACGGCGATATTCTTGCACACGATTATCCTGCTACCTATGCCCATGAATTTGCTCATTTCCTGGGCATTGCTAACGAAGGAGAGGCAAATTTCTACAGTTATCTCGTCTGTACGGCATCACAGGATAAGGCGGTGAAATTCAGCGGATATTACCACATTCTGCCCCATGTATTATATAATGTATTCGACATTCTCGGCGAAAAGGAGGGTGAGAAATATCTGAAATATATCCGTCCTGAGATAATCAGGCTACTGAAAAGCGACCGCCAATACTGGCAGAACAAAAGATGCAAGGCACTGGATGCTGCCCAGGATTTCTTCTTCGAACTCTATCTGAGAGGCAACCATGTAGAAGGCGGCAGAAAGAGCTATGCCGGCGTCATCGGTCTGATTCTGGCTTGGGAGAACAAGCAGGAAACTGTAGAGAAGAATGCCCAGAACCAGAAGAAGAAATGATGTCCGAATGCATGCGCTGCGAGGAAGCGACTGATAATAGCAATAACATATTTAATAATAAGAAGAATATGGAAGATATGAAGAAGGGAAGAATCACTCCTAGCTGGATTGATTCATTGAAGGAGAACGAGATTTTTGTGTTTGGCAGCAATCTGGCTGGCATGCATGGTGGTGGAGCAGCCCGCATTGCCCACCTGCATTTCGGTGCCGTCATGGGACAGGGCGTAGGCTTGCAGGGGCAGAGTTATGCCATCCCTACGATGCAGGGCGGCGTGGAAACCATCCGTCCATACGTGGATAGATTCATCGCCTATGCCAAGCGACATCCCGAGAAGCATTTCCTGGTAACCCCAATAGGTTGCGGCATCGCCGGCTTCGAAGCCGAAGACATCGCCCCATTGTTCGAGAAGGCAAAGGAGATGAAGAACATCAGCCTGCCGGAGAGTTTCTGGGAGGTGATAGAATAAAGTTATAGATTATTAGCAGTTTATGTTAGGAGCAATAATAGGAGATATTGCTGGCTCAAAATATGAGTTCAACAATACGTTTGATTATGATTTCGAGATGTTCGGCGAAGGATGCGACTTCACCGATGATACCATCTGTACGGTAGCGATAGCTGATGCGATATTGAACGGGCGAAGCTATCAGGAAAGCCTGCTGGATTGGTGCCGCCGCTATCCTTCTCCAAAAGGAGCGTATGGCGGAAGATTCGCAGGGTGGATTCGTTCTCTTGATCCGCAGCCATATAATAGTTTTGGCAATGGTTCGGCAATGCGAGTATCGCCGGTGGCTTGGCTATTCGATGACCTGTCGCAGGTTTTGGAAGAGGCAGAGAAAACGGCTCTTCCTACTCATAACCACCCCGAAGGAATCAAGGGAGCCAAAGCCGTGGCTCATGCCATCTGGCATTTCCGCAAGAGCAGATTCTCAGAAGAATCTAAGGAGTGTAAAGATAAGAATTCTAAAAAATCTGATGATAAGGCAATGAAAGCCTTCAGGGAAATTGCCCGCAGCTACTACGAAGATTTCGAAACGCGAGATTATCCGAAGGGCAAGTTCGACGAAACCAGCATGGATGCCGTGCCATTATCTTTCTATCTCCTCTCGCAAGCCTCATCCTTCGAGGATGCCATCCGCCTAGCCATATCTCATGGCGGCGATAGCGATACCATCGGAGCTATCGTTGGCTCCATCGCCGAAGCCCGCTTCGGTATTCCGCAAGAAATAAAAGAGAAGGCAATCTCTTATCTTCCGGATGATATGAGAGATGTATTGAAACAATTTGCAGGGAAATGCGAAATAAAGCCCAAATAATTTGGTGTTACCAAAGAAAAGTCTTAACTTTGCCCCATACATATAAAAAAGTAAGATTATGCAAGAATATCAATTGGATTTCGTAACCTATTGCGTTGGCAACTTAGCCGACCGATTGAACATGAGTGCCAGTAAGGTATATAAGATGTTACGGTCAACAGATATCTTAAATGGCTACATGATACCCTGCTATGATGTGCTCCATACTTTCGGCAAGGAATACATCATGGACGATTTGATTAACTTGTTAAAGAAACGAGGAGCATTGAAATAAGTCAGATGAAATAATATAAGGAGGGACTTTCATGGAAGCAAACAAGACAATACTCCAAATGAAATATGCTCACATAGTACCTATCTTTGCAGAGCAAACAGGCATTACGTTGGAAGATGCTCTAGATTTCTTTTATACTTCTTCTATTTATCAAATGATGAATGAAGGCATTGCTGATATGCATTGCAGAAGCGATGGATATTTGGCGAATTTAGTAAAAGAAGAGTGGAAAAATAAAATTGCATAGATTCCTAATTCACACTACAGCTTATTCTGTCGAAAGATATGAGAGAAATATCGGCTAGAATAAAGTGTAGCAACTAGGCTCAGCAAAGCTGCTGACTGCAGTCAGCAGACCTGCCGACTAGGCTCGGCAGACCTGCTGAGCCTAGTGGCAACTGCTGAGAAGGTATCTTCTGGAACCCGAGGAGTAATGTCTTTCAACTCACGAAGACGCTTGCATCAACCTATAGAGTCGACTCCTTTATCCCATCGAGCCGACTCCGTCATCCAGTAGAACCGACTCATTCTGCTAAATCAACCCTATCTACAACCTTCTCCAGGAAGTTAATCGCTTTAATACTGCTTATCAGAAATCGTGGTCACAATAGCACTCAGCTTCTGCCTTTTCTCCACATTTATTTCCTGCACATAAAAGTTTTTTTGTGAGAAAAGTATCAAAGTATCATTATTTAGAGAAAATAACATTCTAAGCACCTGATACTTTGCGACATACAAAAATGAGACTTTCGAAATATTTTACAGAAAAGTCTCATCGAAGTATCATAAAATCGCAAGAAGTATCATAAATTTCGGCTTTGAGGTAAATTAAAAGGCTAAAAAGAAATATCTACTATTCCAGTTTTATAAAATTAATAGCGTCTACTTTTTCAGAATGTAAAGAATGTCAATACAAACTAGGAATAAGAGAAAAGATTGACAACCAGAATTAGGAATAAAAGCACATAAAGTGATCTGTAAGAGACCATTAAGCGGTCTGTAAGAGACCATCAAGTGGGCACTCAGGGACCAAGTGTCGGGCATTGAGAGAACAAGTAACGGGCACTCATTGCCCATATAGTAGGCATCGAGTACCCAAAGTACCGAACGATTTTTGGGCACTTCTCACAAGTCGGCGGCTTCGATATTATGCATGATGCTTTATGACGATTTTGTGATGGTTTGATGATGGTTTGATGATACTTCTATGGCAATTTCATGATACTTCGATGATACTTTTTGTAAAGTAATCCGAAAAGTATCATTCTTGTATATTATTATACATCAGTTATTTATACCATTACTTAACCCAAAAGATGATACTTTGAGACTTTTTTCATAAAAAAACTTTTCTCGTGTGCGTATAAACTCGACGCTAAATCTAAAAAGAATCTGATACAATACCTTATAGATACCCCAAAAATTACGTCCCGATGTAGACTTTACTACATGGCGACGTAATCTTTCCTACGTCCCGACGCAGAGATTCCTACATCGCCATGTAATTTCAAGGACAACGGGAAATGAAAGATGTATTGAAACAATTTGCAGGGAAATGCGAAATAAAGCCCAAATAATTTGGTGTTACCAAAGAAAAACCGTATTTTTGCGGCAATTAAAACAAGTAAATATGACAAACCATGATTTTTGGATGTCCATCAGTGACATAATCAATGAAGGATTTACATCTGAAGGTCTAGCAAAATTAGATGATTATGCAGAACAATTCAGTACTGGAAAGATCTTATATAAACGATTTTCACCGTCAGAGCAGCTTGGCTGCGTTAAAGGGGGAACAATACATGTTATTGCATCCTTACTCGCGGGAGCAGAAGTTGGCACAGATCAACTCACTGCGCCAGAACACAGTTTCAAAAGAGAACAGCAACTTGGAAAGGTCCAAGAAAAACGCATAGAATGCTGGGCTAAAAAGACAGGATGCTGGGTAGATGACACTAGCGTATACAACCAAACCTTGGGCGATAAATTAGCGCAAGGCGGTGAAGCTATTGTATATGATAACGGTAATTCTGTACTAAAAGTAATCGGCCTTGACTATTTCATACAGCCAATTTTTGCTTTGGACAGAATTTCGTTACACAATGCTTACTTTGAACAAACCAAGATGTTTGTATTGGGATTCGGTAGAAACTCTATGGGTGACTTTATGATTATTGTTACCCAAACTTTCTTTCAAGGTAGCCAAATGACCGAAGAAGACATTGAAGAGTATACGGAACGTATTGGATTTAAACTGGTGAATCCCAGAAATTGGACATACTCCACACCAGATATATACCTAAGTGATATGCACAACGAGAATGTTTTTCGTGGCATTGATGGAGTGGTTTATGTCATAGATTGCGACATCCGAATAAACACACCAGAACTAAAGGCTGGTGGCACACGAACTTTAACAACAGAAGTTGAATTTATAAAAGAATAAAGACATTGCAAGAATAGCTATATAGGCTATGATTAAAGAATTCAAGAAGACGCTTGCATCAACCTATAGAGTTGACTCCTTTATCCCATCGAACCGACTCCGTCATCCCGTATTTTGCCTTCATAGTCAAGAAAGAATCCTTTTGTGCAGCATTAGAAAATAAGCGTTTTACAAAGCCATTTCCTGTATAATAACAAAATGTCCGCAAAACCAAATTCTTGGAATTGCGGACAAAAATGAATAGTTTTATATAATGTTAGAAAGCTGCAACATTATTAATACATGGTGTACCCTTGGCATCATCGAATACAATGCGAAGACCATTGGTCTTTACCTTGTCAAATCGTAGGATACGCTTGTAACCGATTGTGGTTGTCTCTTCCTTTTGACTGAGCTTTACCCAGTTCTTGCCCTCAAAATAATATACAGTGAATGCTTTCACACGCAGTCCTAAAAGTATATACTCCTGGAGCAAAAGTCGAGATATTTCTCAGAGTGAGGACTATTTGGTTATCTTACAGGACGAATCACAAATTTGAATGCATAGTCCTGATAAGGAAGCATATATTTCTCAATAGGTAATGAGCCCCATGTATCGATACATCCCAATCCCATCTGTCTCTGACTAATGTGTACAGAGGTAAAGTCTCGTGGTACGAGGTCTCCAGAATGTTCTTGGTTCTTTACCGGTCCGCGGTAAAGATCTGAAGTCAGATAGTTCAGGCTTGAACACTCCATTGGCTCATTGGAGAAAAACTCCAGACCTTTATTGTCTTTTGTCAGAACCTTCCAATATCTTACCTGCGTCTTGTTGCCAGACTCCTGTGGACGGACGTATGGATAATACTGATCCTTTACCAACTGGGTAAAAATGCCCAATCTGTCGGAATTGTTACGGTCTGCATAATTCTCGTTAGGACCCTTTCCGTAGAATTCAACTCTATCAAACTCCTTAGGCATCTGCAATTCCATTCCATAGCGCAGAAGATTTGGCTTGTTCTCCGCATCAGGATTTACCTTCAGATCTTGTTCAACAGTCAGTTCTCCATTATTATTCAATGTATAGGTAAGAGTCAGTGTAGACTCTGTTTCTTTGAGATACAACTCGGCAACAACAGAACCATTCTCCTTACGGGTAAAATTCTTCAGTTCCATACTTGGCTTATTCCATGCTGCACTTAATGTAGGCATATGTGAACCAAAATCGTTGTCTGTGCATGCTCTCCAGAAGTCTGGAGTCAAATCAAATCCTCTTACAAGCATAGGTGTTTTGTCAACATCCAAATAAGAAACAAGTCCTGTTGCCTTACTGATGGTAACATCCACACCATTGGCTGAAAGAACGAGATACTTGGCATGATCTACAGCCTTTACTTTGGCTGTTTCAGAGGAATTCAATACAGGGAACTTATAGTCGCTAATCACAAACTGCTGGTGGGCGATTTCTTCATCCTTACTTAGAAGAAGCGAATCACTGTTCAATTTGTACGAAAGAGTCAGTGTCTTTTCCTTTCCTCTGTACTTCTTGTCTGCAACTATCTTTGCATATCCAGGAATAGCAATGGTCTTGCTTGTCTGAGGAAGAATATTGTATTTGCCAAGGTTGATTAAACCATTTGCCATACTTTTACCCTCTACCTCTATTGAATATACGAGATTTACGTTATTCAACGGAACAAAGAAGTTCTCGTTGAATACAGAGACTGTACCCTTGACCTTGTTCTCAAGTTTGCTCCAGATGTTCTGATGGAAGTATTTCACTTCATAAGCATGAGGATTTGGTCTTCTGTCCGGACTAACCAAGCCATTGTTGTTGAAGTTCTCGTCAGACATAGGGAAACGACCATAATCACCGCCATAGGCATAGATCTGATTACCAGTTATCTTGCTCTTGTCGCGCAGACCCTGATCAACAAAATCCCAGATAAAACCACCCTGATACTGAGGATACTGACGGACCAAATCCCAATACTGCTTGAATCCACCCATAGAATTACCCATGGCATGGGCATACTCCTGCTGAAGAAGAGGTTTGTCACAATAGTCCTTTTCCAAATATGCTCTACAACTGTCGTAATCAGCATACATAGGACAGAAAATGTCAGTCTTGCCAGCCTTCAGACCAGCCAACTCGTATGACTCAACAGGACGGGTTTCATCATGCTTGCCTGTTGAACATGCCATTTCGTATTGTACTGGACGAGAACTATCATATGCCTTTACCCAATCGTAGGCATCCTCAAAGTTCTTACCATAACCTGCTTCATTACCAAGACTCCACATAATGATACAAGGATGGTTTTTGAGAACCTTCACATTGTGCATGTTACGCTCAATGTGTGTCTTGTTGAACAACTCATTTTTAGCCAGAGTCTCTTTACCAAATCCCATTCCGTGGCTTTCCAGATTTGCCTCAGCCATGACATAAATACCATATTCATCACACAAATCATACCAGCGTGGATCATTTGGATAGTGGCTGGTACGTATAGCATTGATGTTTAATTGCTTGGCAACCTTTATGTCACGAATCATGTTCTCAACACTGACAACATATCCTCCATCAGGATCTATCTCATGACGGTTCACACCCTTGATAAGAACAGGCTGTCCATTTACCAAGAGCTGTTTTCCCTTGATCTCGATCTTTCTAAAACCGACATTTTGGCGAATGACTTCCAATACTTTATCTCCATCCATCAGTGTCGCTCTGAGTGTGTACAAATTCGGTGTTTCTGCTGTCCATTTGGCTACATTCTGAATGGTTGACTCTACTGTTGAACTGCCACCCTGTAACTGTTGCTTTCTTTCAAAAACCGTATTGCCAGTTTTCTTGTCTATCAATTCTACCAGAACATTCTTTCCATCACATGATTCTGTAGAAAAATGAATGGCAAAGATACCGTCTTTATAATTATCGGACAAGGAAGAGGTTACGTTCAAGTCCTTAATATGTGACTTCGGCTGAGCATAGATATAGTTCTCTCTGGCAATACCGCGAAGTCTCCAATAGTCCTGATCCTCAAAATAAGAGCCATCGCACCATCTCATCAGCTGCATAGCTATCAGATTCTCTTTTCCTGGTTCTACATATTTAGTGATGTCAAATTCCGCAGCAACCTTATTGTCTTCAGCATAGCCAACAAACTTTCCATTTACATATAGGTTGATATTGCTGGAAAATTCGCCGATGTGCAGTATTATATTGTCACCATTCCAATTCTCAGGAATAACAATCTTACGTCGGTAAGATCCGACATAGTTGCCAAGATCCTGCACATAAGGAGGATTTGATTCCCATTCATTTTCCCACTCATATCTATAGTTGGTATAGACTGGCACGCTATAGCCATTCAACTCCCAACATCCAGGAATTGGCATCTTACCCCAATTAGAATCATCAAGATTGAGAGAATAGAAATCTAAAGGACGCTCATTGGCATTCTGCACCCAATTGAATTTCCAAATTCCTTCAATAGACAAGAATCTCTTTGAAAGCTTCTTGTCATTTCTGTCAGACAGTTCCTTATTCTCATAGCCGAAGAAATCAGAAACAGGCTCGTTACGATTGATGTTGTTCACCAAAGGGTCATTCCATGGTTCTGTCTTCTGGGCATATACATTACCTGACAAAGCCATAAAAAGTACCATAAAATTGCATAATTTATTCATAATCAATAGGTATTTATAGTTTTACACTTGCTCCAAACTCAACAGTGAAAGGACGAAGATAGCGTCCGGACATTACGTAGCCATTGAATCGCTTGGCTTCTTCCGGACCAATAAGCTCTGAGCCGGATATTGTACCGCTGGCACCTTTTTGGTTCAGGAAGTTGACTACACCAAGGTTGAATGATAATTTGTTGGTAGCATTCCATTTCACACCTGCGAAAGTTTCCCAATGGCCGTTAAACCAAAGGGCATTTGAAAGGTTAGCATACGTTTTTCCAAAATATCTGAAACTGCCCCATACAGTCATCTTATCCTTGTAAAAGGTATAACTTGGGTCAAGTTCAATCAGTATCTGTGGTATTTCCTTGACAATGTTACCAGTGGCGTTTAAGTCTGCGGTCTCACCATCATCAAACTTTACTGTCACAGAATAGTCCTTGTATGTTGGTTTCTGATAAGTAAAGAGGGCATGAAGATGCGCACCCTTGAATGGATCAAGTTCCACATTGGTTGTCCATCCAACAGTCTGAATGCTATAATTTAATGATGTTGTCTTTGAAATACTAGTGCCAGGTTTGGTTATATCCTGCTGGTCTGTATTGTTCGTCTTCTGAATCCAGGTTATCATTGATGTAACATCAATCCACTTATTGCGATAGTATATACCACCACGGAGCAATGGAATGCGGAGACGCAGGTCCTGTGGTCCCATATTGGCATAATCTGTCATGCGAGGAGAGCGTTCCATTTGAGTGAAGTCAGCGGTGAGTCCCATACCTTTATAAAAGGACCATGTAGCCGAAACTGTAAATGCATAATTGAGCTTATTCTTTGTTCTGTGCTGTGGTGTAATGGTTACACCATCTGCATTGGTTGCACCGACATACATGTCTGCAAATCGTGCATAAGGCAACTGGTCTACTGACATACGACACCACTCTAAGCGTGCGCCATAGAAGAAACGAAGGCTTTCAATAGGACGCCATTCGTCTGTGAAATATCCTGCAAACTTGTTCTCATTACCGATAGCATAGTCTGTAGATATCTCATTGAACCCATAATAAGTTGTTCTTGCAGTCGGGTCTGAAACCGTGGAATGTGACAGAAACTCTGGATATTCATTTACAGTGGCATCCCATTGTGTTGACGCAGACCAGTAGTTTAAGTCAAAGTTCCACTCGTTGAGACCTATTTTAAGATTATGCTGGCCATAGTTTCTCATCACCTCAGAGGTGAGAAGGAAAGATTTTGCCTTTGCAGTATGAAACCAGATTCTTCGACCATCCATCATACCTGTATAAAGCTTTCCATTCTTGTCATAATACGTATTCGTATTACCCTCAACCTTTCCATCTTTGACATTCATGATGGAACTGCCGCCAAAGTCGGCATAGTTAGCATCAGCCCAGGTATATTTAGCCTTTGTATCCAAGTTCCATGCATTACCTAAATCCCATTTGAATAATACAGCAAATTCGTGAGATTTGTTTTTGTTCCAATCATTGATAGTAGTGTTTTTCACTTCACCTGTCTTCATATCACGGTACATGAAGTTCTGAGAAGCTGGAACGTATGAAGATGTACCCAATTTAAAGCCATCCAATTCTGTCACATCACCATTAGTGTGATAGATAAATGGTGCAAAACAGGTTACGGTACCCATACGCTGACTGTTTGAGAACTTGTAGAGGAAAGACAACTGACCTCTGTTTCCCCAATGCTTTGTCAGGGCACCCTTATAAATCTGGGTACGGTCATTATAGTTGGTAAACTTCAAGTCAAAGGTTCCCGGATCAAAGTTCTGATACATATTCAAGGCATAAGTCCAGCCTTTAGCCAGAGGTCCTGAAACGTTCAAATCAAACTGATGCATACCATAATGGTTGCCTTTGTAATTCAAAATACCCTTGAACGTATCACTGCCTAAGTCGCTGAAACTGTTTACTGAATAAGCGATGTTTCCTGTAGCTATGGCTGATTCCTGCGGGTTCATCAATCCTACTTCAGCCAAGCTTCCGTCACTTCTCCAATGAGCAGATAGAGGATGGATGTAAGAAGAATAAACGACAGGTAATCCGTTCTCGTACACATTTACATCTTCACTTGGAAGACCTATCTGAATGTAACGAGGTGCATTGGCATCGGATGCATTGAGCATCACATTGCGTTCTGCTTTCTTTTCTACCATTGTAGTGTCTGACTTCTCTTGAGCACTACAAATGCTTGGGATGACCACGCAACAAGATAAGAGCAAAAGTTCTCTTCTCATGACTTAAAAAATTAATAGCGCTAAATACATAATGGATTTATTTCAACCATACATGCAATTACGCTTTATGTCCGTTGCACCTATACGGACCAAATAAACTACTGAACACATACATAAGGGAAACGGCGTTGGTGCAGTACGAGCTACTCAGTCAAACAGTCCTGAACTCCTAAAACATCCCATACAAACCTGTAGTGGAATACACTTTGTTACCTCTAAGATAATTATGAAATTTTACTATACGTTATATTCTACTAATGGAACTATTCTGGTGTAGTTGATAATAAGTTAACTATTTTTATATCTTATTGGGCGGTCTATAACTGCCTTGTATTTCTGATCCTGATTTGATATTATTTAGATATTATATAGAATTCAAGTGTGTGTATAACCAAGTGCGCTTGTAAACGCCATTTCCAATATGCTTGTCCTTCCCGTCTTTCTCACTCGGCATTCGTCAATTAAGGTAAGGCGTGAAAACGATTGCAAAGGTAAGACTCAAATTTTAAAAATCAAAAAAAAAAAAATAATATTATCAAACTTTAACGATAATAACCAAAGTGTTTATCAGATTTCAATATATTCTTACTTGTTGGCACGGATCTTTAATCCGTAACCCTTTAGAAGTAACATCTGTTTTTACGTTATTTGTTGCATCTTTGTTTTCTTCTTTGCTCTTTTTCTCAACCTACGGCGCAAGTTCAAGCTGTATTTTTCGGCCCAATGCAGCCAGTTCCGCTTTTTTACCACCTTATCCTCGAAAAAATGTATGATTTAACATTCGTTATCATCGAAAAAGTGTGTAATTTTCTTGTTTTTATCATCGAAAAAGTGTATCTTTGCAACAGAAATATTTAAATTCCAGTTAGTTATGAAAAGAAAGATATACAAAAGGATATGTAGACCAAGAATGGATGGAAAACATCCCTATCATAGCCATTGGCACATATTTTGAGAAATGATATGTAAAGGATTATGCGGCTTTTCTGTCCGAGAGGAACAAACTTAAGATTGTTCTATCAGTTAGCACGGACTGAAAAGCCGTTCGAAAGAATTGCAGAACATACTCAAAGAGAATAGCGGCAAGGCTGATAGTATATACAAGGAAATATCATACAAGTTATTATATATTATACATTATAAATAAGGAGATGAAAGAAGTATTGATAGTAAGCATTGGCAGTTTCTTCGGGGGCGGCATGAGATATTGGATTTCAAAGTTGGTGCAATCCTGCACGGTGATTGCCTTTCCATTCGGCACGATGGCGGTGAATGTGGCGGGATGCCTCATCATCGGGTTCCTCTCGGGATTGAACTGGCGGGAAGGGGGATGGATGTCGCCATCTGCCAAACTGCTGCTCACCACGGGATTCTGCGGAGGATTCACTACCTTCTCTACCTTTATGAACGAGGGAGCAGGATTGATGAAGGAGGAAAACTACCTCTATATGATGCTCTATCTCTTCGGAAGTCTGGCGCTGGGACTTATCGCCGTTCTCGCCGGACATTATCTGGCGAAGATTATCGCATAAAAGACTTCGGAGAACAGAAAGAAGAAGAGCCCGGATTATCACATAAAATACTGAAGATAGTATTCCATCAAATGAAGAAATGATGAAAATACTATCTTTTTTATTATTTTATATTTCCAAAATGCCTTAATTACGAAATTTATTCGTAAATTTGCAGAAATAATCTGCATTCGACAATTTGAAAGCAAGCTTTCATCATGCTCGTTTGCTTAATTTTTGCACCAATGAATACATTAGATACAAACAATATAAAATGGAGCGAGAATGTAATTATCGCTGATGCCGACTATATCGACCGAGTGGCTTTCGACCTGATAGTCAACTTTGAACGAATGATTAACCGTCGCATCCAACCAGCCGATATGGCACAATGGGCAGTCTGCATTGCCCTTGACGGAGGTCTGAGAGAGGGCGAGCACGAGACACAGGTTGTGCTTATCCACGACAAGCAGTCGATGGCGATGAAGAACTTCCGCCCTGCCAACTATGAGAAGGATCTGAACGCTCAGGCTTTCAAGGATGGTAAGCTCGGAGAATTCATCATCTCTTCTTATCCTACAGAGGAGAAGATGGTAGGCAAGGATGACTTCCTCGTAGATGTGGCACGCACCGTATGCAACGCCAAGGAGGTGAAGCGAGTGATGGTAATCCCAAATTCTGAGGATGGAGATGCTTACGACCGACTCCGCGAGATACTCCGCAAGGTAGATGACGACGACAAGCGCATCACCCTCTTTGCCATGCAGCCCATGCCAGGCGGCAACTTCAGACAGGAGATTCTCGGATATTCGCTCATGAATGCCCTGGGAATTTCGGCAAATGAGATAAAGTAAACATTAAACACTTAACATTAAAGATAAAAAATGAGTAGAGTACTTATGATAGGCGCAGGTGGCGTGGCTACCGTGGCTGCCTTCAAGATCGTCCAGAACCAGGACGTTTTCACCGAGTTTATGATTGCTAGCCGTCGCAAGGAAAAATGCGATAAGCTGGTTAAGGATATCCATGCCAAGGGCTACAAGATGGATATTCAGACAGCTGAGGTGGATGCCGACGACGTTGAGCAGTTGAAGGCTCTCTTCAATAGCTATAAGCCTGAGCTTGTCATCAACCTCGCTTTGCCTTACCAGGATCTCACCATTATGGATGCCTGTCTGGCCTGCGGCTGCAACTACATGGATACCGCTAACTATGAGCCTAAGGACGAGGCTCACTTCGAATATTCATGGCAGTGGGCTTACAAGGATAAGTTCGAGCAGGCAGGTCTCTGCGCTATCCTCGGCTGCGGCTTCGACCCAGGTGTATCAGGCATCTTCACCGCTTATGCAGCCAAGCATCACTTCGATGAGATTGAGGTGCTCGACATCGTGGATTGCAACGCCGGTAACCATCACAAGGCTTTCGCAACCAACTTCAACCCAGAAATCAATATCCGCGAGATTACCCAGAAGGGACTCTGGTATAAGGATGGCGAATGGATTGAAACCGACCCACTCTCTATCCACAAGCCTCTCACCTACCCTAACATCGGCCCTCGCGAGAGCTATCTGATGCACCACGAGGAGTTGGAGAGCCTGGTGAAGAACTACCCTACCATCAAGGAGGCACGTTTCTGGATGACCTTCGGCCAGCAGTATCTCACCTACCTCGATTGCATTCAGAACCTCGGCATGAGCCGCATCGACGAAATCGAGTACGAGGCTCCATTGGCAGACGGTTCAGGCAAGACAGCCAAGGTGAAGATAGTTCCTCTGCAGTTCCTCAAGGCCGTATTGCCTAACCCACAGGATCTCGGCGAGAACTATGACGGCGAAACATCTATCGGTTGCCGCATCCGCGGTAAGAAGGATGGCAAGGAACGCACCTACTACGTTTATAACAACTGCAAGCACCAGGAGGCTTACAACGAAACCGGTATGCAGGGCGTAAGCTACACCACCGGTGTGCCAGCCATGATTGGTGCCATGATGTTCCTCAAGGGCATCTGGAAGAAACCAGGCGTATGGAACGTAGAGGAGTTCGACCCAGATCCATTCATGGAGCAGTTGAACAAGCAGGGATTGCCATGGCACGAGGTGTTTGATGGCGATTTGGAAATCGACTAAACTTTAAATTAAAATAAGAATATGGCAAAAGAAATGCAAGAGGGAAAATTGAATCCCAATGAAGGCAAACTGAAAGCTCTTCAGGCAGCCATGGCTAAGATAGAAAAGGACTTCGGTAAGGGCTCTATCATGAAACTCGGAGATGAGCACGTTGAGAATATCGAAGTTATCCCTACAGGCAGTATCGCTCTCGACAATGCACTGGGCGTAGGCGGTTATCCTAAGGGACGTATCATCGAAATTTACGGTCCGGAATCTTCTGGTAAGACAACATTGGCTATCCATGCCATCGCAGAGGCTCAGAAGGCTGGCGGTATCGCTGCTTTCATTGATGCAGAGCACGCTTTCGACCGTTTCTATGCGGCTAAATTGGGCGTTGATGTTGATAACTTGTGGATTTCACAACCAGATAATGGTGAGCAGGCGTTGCAGATTGCAGACCAGCTGATCAGTTCTGCTGCTGTAGACATCGTAGTTGTTGACTCTGTAGCCGCCTTGACTCCTAAGAAGGAAATCGAAGGCGATATGGGTGACAATGTAGTAGGTCTTCAGGCTCGATTGATGAGTCAGGCTCTCCGCAAGCTCACTTCTACCATCAGCAAGACCAACACTACCTGCATCTTCATCAACCAGTTGCGCGAGAAGATTGGTGTAATGTTCGGTAACCCAGAGACAACCACCGGTGGTAATGCATTGAAGTTCTATGCATCAGTGCGCTTGGATATCCGCAAGGCAACAGCCATCAAGGACGGCGATGAGGTAGTAGGTAATCTGGTTCGCGTGAAGGTTGTGAAGAACAAGGTGGCTCCTCCTTTCCGCAAGGCAGAGTTCGACATCATGTTTGGCGAAGGCATCAGCCGTGCCGGCGAGGTATTCGGTCTGGCTGTAGCCAACGACATCATCGAAAAGAGCGGCAGCTGGTATAGCTATGGCGGTTCTAAGCTCGGACAGGGTGCCGATGCCTGCAAGGCATTGCTCAAGGATAACCCTGAACTTCTCGATGAACTGGAAGCTAAGGTTCGCGAAGCACTTGCAGCTAAGGAACAGAAATAAAGCCAGATAAGGTTTCACACCTTATTATATATAGGAGCTTTATCTGAAAAGAAAGATTTCTCAATCATATTACAGGAATCAAGATAGGGAGAATGCGACATTTTATCGCCTCCCATATCTTGATTCCTTTTATTTTGTCAGCATTATCTGACACCTTGTCAGCCACTTTAAATTTTACAATCCCTTGGCACATGCTTTGTTATGACGGAAAGCGTGAACGCTGAATATAGAGGTTCCCGACAGATGCATATCTTCGGCAGACTTCCAATAGCCAGCAAGTTCATGAGATAAATAACATATTAATAACGATAAAAATAAAAAAAGATATAATTATGGGAAAAGTAATTGGAATTGACTTGGGTACCACAAACAGTTGTGTTGCCGTTTTCGAAGGTAGCGAACCAGTTGTAATCGCTAACAGTGAAGGTAAGCGTACTACTCCATCAGTAGTAGGTTTCGTTAAGGATGGTGACCGCAAGGTAGGTGATCCTGCTAAGCGTCAGGCCATCACAAACCCTAAGAACACAGTATATTCTATCAAGCGTTTCATGGGTGAGACATACGCTCAGAGCCAGAAAGAGGCTGAGGCAATGCCTTACACAGTAGTAAACGAGGGTGGTTATCCACGTGTTGAAATCGAGGGTCGTAAATATACTCCACAGGAGATTTCTGCAATGGTTCTCCAGAAGATGAAGAAGACTGCAGAGGATTATCTCGGCCAGGAGGTTACAGATGCTGTCATCACAGTTCCTGCTTACTTCTCTGACTCACAGCGTCAGGCTACTAAGGAGGCTGGTCAGATTGCAGGTTTGAACGTTCAGCGTATCGTAAATGAGCCTACAGCCGCAGCTTTGGCTTACGGTGTTGACAAGGCTAACAAGGATATGAAGATTGCCGTATTCGACTTGGGTGGTGGTACATTCGATATCTCTATTCTGGAGTTCGGTGGCGGCGTATTCGAGGTACTTTCTACCAATGGTGATACTCACCTGGGTGGTGATGACTTCGACCAGGTAATCATCAACTGGTTGGCTGATGGCTTCAAGGCTGAAGAAGGCGTAGATCTCCGCAAGGACCCTATGGCTATGCAGCGTTTGAAGGAAGCAGCTGAGAAGGCTAAGATTGAGTTGTCAAGCTCTACATCTACCGAAATCAACTTGCCATACATCACAGCCGTTGACGGTATGCCAAAGCACTTGGTTAAGACTTTGACCCGTGCACAGTTCGAGCAGTTGGCTCACAACCTGATTCAGGCTTGCTTGGTACCTTGCCAGAATGCCGTTCGTGACGCTAAGCTCTCTACATCAGATATTGACGAGGTTATCCTGGTTGGTGGTTCAAGCCGTATCCCAGCCGTTCAGACACTCGTTAAGAACTACTTCGGCAAGGAGCCTTCTAAGGGTGTTAACCCAGATGAGGTTGTTGCAGTAGGTGCAGCTATCCAGGGTGCCATCCTGAACAAGGAAGAGGGTGTTGGTGACATCGTATTGCTCGACGTTACTCCATTGACTCTCGGTATCGAGACTATGGGTGGTGTGATGACTAAGCTCATCGATGCCAATACAACTATCCCTTGCAAGAAGAGCGAGGTATTCTCTACAGCAGCTGATAACCAGACAGAGGTTACCATCCACGTATTGCAGGGTGAGCGTCCAATGGCAGCTCAGAACAAGAGCATCGGCCAGTTCAACCTGACAGGTATCGCTCCAGCTCGCCGTGGTGTTCCTCAGATTGAGGTTACCTTCGATATCGATGCCAACGGTATCTTGAACGTATCAGCTAAGGATAAGGCTACCGGTAAGGAGCAGAGCATCCGCATCGAGGCTTCATCTGGCTTGAGCGAGGACGAGATCAACCGCATGAAGGCTGAGGCAGAGCAGAACGCTGCTGCTGATAAGGCTGAGCGCGAGAAGATTGACAAGATGAACCAGGCTGACAGCATGATCTTCACCACCGAGAACTTCCTGAAGGATAACGGTGATAAGATTCCTGCAGACAAGAAGCCAGGTATCGAGCAGGCATTGCAGCAGTTGAAGGATGCTCACAAGGCTGGTGATGCTGCAGCTATCGATTCAGCTATCAACAACTTGAACACCGTAATGCAGGCTGCTTCTCAGCAGATGTATCAGGGCGGCCAGCAGGCAGGTCCTCAGGGTGCACAGGGCGGTCAGCAGGCACAGGGCGGCAATGATGGCGCTCAGGACGTACAAGACGCTGACTTCGAAGAAGTTAAGTAATACAGACTAATATTATCATAAAGGCGTACAATGCTCAGAAATGAGTTTTGTACGCCTTTTTTGTTTCATTATGATTTTTTATATCCCAATAGTTTGCTAATTCGCTGAAAATTATGTATATTTGCAAATTAAGGGAGAAAAATATCCCCAAAAGAGATAGACAGTTTAGGGTAAATATAAAAGAAAGGAGAACGAGATATGGCAAAGAAGAGACCACAGGTAGCGCTGGTTTATGATTTCGACGGCACACTGTCGCCGGGCAATATGCAGGAGTTTGGATTCATACAGGCTACAGGCAAGACAAAAGACGAGTTCTGGGAGAAAAACAGAAAGTTTGCAGAGGGTAAGGATGCCAACGGTATTTTGACCTATATGTATCTGATGCTCGACGAAGCCAAGAAGAACAATATCTCGCTCACCCGGGAATCTTTTCAGAAATTCGGCAAGGATGTAGAACTGTTCCGCGGCGTAAAACAATGGTTTTCGCTCGTGAATGAATATGGCAACAGTATCGGACTGGACGTAAAGCACTACATCAACTCCTCGGGACTGAAGGAGATGATAGAGGGCACACCTATCGCCCACGAATTTGAGAACATCTACGCCTGCTCCTTTCTCTACAACAAGGAGGGAATCGCCTATTGGCCAGCCGTAGCCGTAGACTATACAACCAAGACGCAATTCCTCTTCAAAATCAACAAGGGCATCAAACAGGTGAGCGACAACAGAAGAGTGAACCAGTATATCCCCGACGAAAAGCGACCTATCCCTTTCCCCCGAATGATATACTTCGGAGATGGAGAAACCGATGTACCTTGCATGAAGATGGTAAAGGAACATGGCGGCCACTCGATTGCTGTATATGATAACGAGGATAAACAGAAGACTGCCTGCCAGCTTGTCAAGGAGGGACGGGTAAACTTCATGTGCTCTGCCAACTACAGCAAAGGAAGCGTGATGAATATCATCGTAAAGAGAATATTGGATAAAATCAAAGCCGATTTTGAATTCGACCGTCTGATAGAACTGAACCAGAAGAAGGCATGGAAGTGATTTAAGGGTAAAAAAGTAAAAAGGTAAAAGGGTAAAAAGGGACAAAAAGTAAAGGGAGAAAGGGATTCTTTTGTGAATTCCTTGAAACTTTTCTTGGTTTTGTCGAGGATTATGCTTAATTTTGCACGCAAAAATAATAATATCAAATCATATTAATGGGAAGAAACAAATACTCAGCAGGAGAAATCAAGGAAATCGGCAAGTTGCTGCGACTCAAAAACGCAGGCAACCGTTTACAACAGAAAATGATACGCCACGACCTTCGCGTGGATTATGAATTCAATATCTCTGACTTCAATGAGCCTGGCAAGGCTTTCGGAGAAGAGGAGTTGCAGGCTGCCATCAAGCGTGGCGCCATTCAGATTCTCGACGATGCCACCATCGAGGCAATGAAGGCAAAACGTGCCCGAGATAAGGCTCGCGACGAGGCAGAGAGACAGAAAGAAGCCGTAGCCAGCGGTGAACAGACCGACTGGCAGGAGGCTATGAAGGAGTGGAATGAGTATTATAAATAATTTTGAATGTTGATTGTTAAATGTTGAATATTGAATTGCACAATGGGCTATGCTAGCCAAAAGCAAGATATAACTCAACATTCATCACTCAACATTCATCACTCAACATTCAACACTCAACATTCAACATTTAATTAAACGATTATGGCAAAAGTATTGATAAAGACATCAGAGGGCGACATCAAGGTACGCCTCTACGACGAGACACCTCAGCATCGTGACAACTTCTTGAAGTTGGCAAAGGAGGGATATTTCGATGGCACTCTCTTCCATCGTGTCATCAAGGATTTTATGATTCAAGGCGGCGATCCAGACAGCAAAGGCGCTCCTAAAGGCAAGATGCTGGGCACAGGTGGTCCTGACTATACCATCCCTGCCGAGTTCGTTTATCCACAACTTTTCCACAAGCGTGGTGCCTTGAGCGCAGCCCGTTTGGGAGATGAGGTAAACCCAGAACGAGAGAGCAGCGGTAGCCAGTTCTATATTGTATGGGGGAAGACCTACAAGCAGAATGAACTGAAGCAGATGGAAAAGCAGATGGGCATGCAGATGGAGCAGAACATCTTCAACCAGCTTGCCAAGGAGCATCATGATGAAATTATGAACTTCCGCCGCAACCGCGACCGTGAAGGTCTGATGAAACTCCAGGACGAACTGGTGGATGAAACCAAGAAGCGCTGCAAGGAGCAGGGCTATCCTAAGTTTACCGAGGAGCAGCAGAAGGCTTACACTGAAGTAGGCGGAACACCTTTCCTCGATAACCAATACACCGTTTTCGGTGAAGTGGAGGAAGGACTTGACATCGTAGAGAAGATTCAGAACTGCGAAACATTGCGTGGCGATCGCCCAAAAGAGGATGTTTCTATGCAGATTTCAGTCATCGAGGAATAAGAAATCTCCATAACGCTCCGCCGGACAGTAAATCCGGCGGAACGCCTAATGAAAAGCAAAATGGTAAAGAGCATCATGATGCTCTTAGCATTGGCTAGTTCTAACTACAGCTATGCTTCGTCATTTTTTATTCCGCCTTCGTCATTCTATCCGCAATATACATACCTGCCAGGATGCAGCAGGCACCTGCCAGGAAGTAAGGAGTTATCTTTTCGTCTAATACCAAAGAGGCGAAAATCATCGTGGTGATAGGGTTGAAATAAACCCAGTTGGTAGCTTTCACGGCACCCAACTTAGAGATACACCAGTTCCAGGTAAGGAAACATATCATGGATGCCAAACAGCCCAAGAACAAGAGATTACCCACCACCTGAGGCTTCATAAACACATCCCATGCCGGCCAACCAGGGATGATAAGATAATAAGGCAAGATGGTAAGTACCCCATAAAAGAATACCTTGCGGGTAATAAAAGCTGCGCCATAATCGCCCGATACCGATTTCATCAGGAGCGAATAGACAGCCCAGCTCATACATGCCGTAAAAGCCAAGGCATCGCCTACAGGCGACAGATGCAGCACGAATCTGCCATTCAGCACCACGATAATCATACCTACAAAAGCAAGCAGAGAGCCCAACAGCTGTATCATATTGATACGCGAAGAATGGCGATAAACCAGACGAACCAGCAAGGTAGCAAAGAGCGGACAGGAGCATACGATGAGCGAAGTATTGGTTGTTGTGGTATAATTCATCGCCTCGTTCTCGCTCAGGAAATAGAGCGAACCGCCCGTTATACCCAGCATTGCCAGCTTAAACTCATCCTTCCAGCTGTCAGCAAACATCCGCTTATGATTCACCATCAGCATCATCATGTATGCGATACTGAAACGGAGCGTAAAGATCTGTGCTGGTGAAAGTCCGTTCAGCATCAGCACCTTGGTAGAAACAAAGGTAGTTCCCCAGATGGCTACGGTGACAAAAGCCACAAGATGATATAATAAATTACTATTATTCTGTTTCATTCTATTTTCCTGATTTTTGAAATTCAACTGCAAAATTATAACTTTTATTCGAAATGAGCAAATTGTAAGCAAGAAAAGCAGAAAAAGACAATAAAAAGAGCGAAATTGGAACAAAAGAAAAATGCGTTAAGAAAAGTTACATCAGCATTTTTCAGTGTTCACACTCTGCCACTTTTCATTCGCGCAGCAACGCATTTATTTTCCTAACTATCAGCGGTTTACAAAAGTCCCATTTTTACACCCATCCACTTTTCACTTATCACCCATCATTTTTTCATTATTTATTTAGTAATTTTGCAGATGAATGAGCATATACGCCTAAACGCACAAAAAGAACGTGAGAGGCGGTGTGCAAAACAAACAACTGCAAGAAATAAACAAACCATAATAAATATTACTTATGAAACAGTTCATTTTATCATGTGTCCTGTCGGTTGCAGCCATCGCTCCATCTCAGGCACAGCAGACTACCAGACAATTGCCAGTCTATCTCGACCAGACCAAGCCGGTAGAGCAGCGCATCGATGATGCCATCTCCCGCATGACGCTGGCAGAGAAGATACGCATCATCCATGCTCAGAGCAAGTTTTCATCAGCCGGTGTACCACGCTTGGGATTTCCAGACTTCTGGACGGATGACGGACCTCACGGAGTGCGTCCTGACGTATTGTGGGATGAGTGGGAACAGGCTGGTCAGACCAACGACTCCTGTGTAGCCTTCCCTGCCCTCACCTGTCTTGCCGCATCATGGAATCCGCAGATGAGCCGCATCTATGGCGAAGCATTGGGCGAAGAAGCCCTGTATCGCGGCAAGGACATGATTCTGGGTCCTGGCGTCAACATCTACCGCACGCCTCTCAACGGCCGCAACTTCGAGTATATGGGCGAAGATCCGTTCCTGGCAAGCATCATGGTAGTGCCGTATATCCAGGGATTGCAGTCTAAGGGCGTATCAGCCTGCGTAAAGCACTATTGCCTGAACAACGATGAGGAATACCGCCATCAGGTCAACGTAATCGTCAGCGACCGTGCTCTCCATGAAATCTATCTCCCTGCCTTCAAAGCAGCTGTTGAGAAGGGTAAGACATGGGGTATCATGGGAGCCTACAACCTTTATAAAAATGAGCACAACTGCCACAACCAGTGGACCCTGAACAAGATTCTGAAGGGCGACTGGAAGTATGATGGTGTCGTGGTAAGCGACTGGGGCGGTGCCCACGACCTGGAGCAGTCGGTAAAGAACGGGCTGGATATGGAGTTCGGCACCTGGACAGACGGTCTTACGATGGGCGCTACCAATGCCTACGACAACTATTATCTCTCCATGCCTTACATGAAGGCCATACAGGAAGGCAAGTTCACCCAGAAGGAGCTGGACGATAAGGTGCGCCGCGTATTGCGCCTCTTCTATCGCACCACGATGAATCCGAACCGCCCTCATGGTTTCCTCTGCTCAGAGAGCCATTATGCAGCAGCCAGACAGATTGCTGAGGAAGGCATCGTATTGCTCCAGAACAGGAACAATGTGCTTCCTATCAACACCCAGAAGGCTAAGCGCGTGCTGGTAGTGGGCGAGAATGCCATCAAGATGATGACCGTAGGCGGAGGCTCTTCTTCGCTCAAGGTACAGCGCGAGATTTCGCCTCTCGATGGCCTAAAGACGCGGTTGGGCAAGGACGGCATCGAGGTAGATTATGCCCGCGGATATGTGGGCGATGTAACGGGCAACTACAATGGCGTTACAACCGGCCAGAACCTGGAAGACAAGCGCAGCGAGGCTAAACTGATAGCCGAAGCTGTAGAGAAAGCCAAGACTGCCGACTATGTCATCATGTTTGGTGGTCTGAACAAGAGCGATTTTCAGGACTGTGAGGGTCACGACCGCAAGCATTATGAGTTGCCATACCATCAGGATAAGCTGATCGAGGCTTTGGCTAAGGCAAACAGAAACTTCGTTTATGTCAACATCTCGGGCAATGCGGTAGCTATGCCTTGGAAGGCTAAGGTTGCCGGCATCGTACAGGGCTGGTTCATCGGTTCGGAGAGCGGCGAAGCCCTTGCAAGCATCCTTACAGGCGATGCTAACCCTAGCGGCAAATTGCCGTTTACATGGGTCAACTCGCTGAAGGAAACAGGTGCTCATGCACTCAATACCTATCCGGGAACCTGGCGTCAGGAAGGTGGAGCCAGCACGAAGGGCAACATCATTGATGAGGAATATAAGGAAGGCATCTATGTAGGTTACCGCTGGACCGATAAGGAGCGCATCAAGCCTACCTTTGCATTCGGTCACGGCTTGAGCTACACCCAGTTTGCCATCTCTAATCTGCGCAGCGACAAGGTGCAGATGAAGCAGGACGGCACAATCACCTTTACCGTAAACGTAAAGAATACAGGAAAGCGTGCCGGAGCCGAGACGGTTCAGCTCTATATCCACGATGTCAAGTCATCAGTAGACCGCCCTCAGAAGGAGCTGAAGGGATTCCAGAAGGTTTATCTCCAGCCAGGTGAGAGCAAGGATATCAGCATCACCATCAGCAAAGAGGCCCTCAGTTTCTACGATGAGGCATCTTCATCCTGGAAGGCTGAAGCCGGAAAGTTTGAGGCTCTTGTTGGTAATGCAGCCGATAACCTGAAGCTCAAGAAAGCCTTCGAGCTCTTTTAAAAAGAATGATTCGATTCTGAGAAATTGAACGGAGGGAAGAAATAAATATAACGCATAAAAGCTTGTTACGGTGAAACGCCGTAACAAACTTTTATTGTATTCCCCTGCTTTTCATCCTATCGATAAACTTGTAGAAACGGGGATTTTCCAAAATATCAATATCTTGATTATCAGAAGATTAACCCACTTGACACCCTAAAACAGGGCGCATGGGTATCTGCAGCATTTACTCCTGATTTTTCGCAAGTTTGCGCCATCACGCCCAGAAAGGCCTATTTCATGCCAATCTGCTTCACACGCTGCTCGAACTCTTCCCTGTCACAGATGGCACTATTCTTGATTTTGGCGCGATAATTATAGATAGTGTTCACAGAATAGTGAAGGAACTCGGCAATCTTAGAACTGTCCTCGATGCCCAGACGGATAAGGGCAAAGATGCGGAGGGTGGTAGAAAGACGGCTGTCATCTTCGAGCACGATACGCTCTTCAGGTCTCAAGAGGGCATTGAACTCCTCAACAAAGTCAGGGAAGAGCTTCAGGAAGGCGGAATCGAAATACTCATACAGCTCGCCCATGTAGGCCTCGCCAGCCTGCATCTGCTCCAGCAGCTTGTTGAGTTCTCTTGCCTTCACCAGTTTCACTACTCGCTTGCGCATGGTCTCTATCTTGTCGACATAGATGGCACAAAGGCGCAGGAATCGACCAATATATACTTCCTTCATCTTGTTACTCTCGTTGAGTGACTGGTTCATCTCATTGAGCGACTGGTTCATCTCGTTAAGACGCTCATTTGCCAACTGCAAGGCATGGTTGGTTTCCTTCAGCTTATGATGGGCCGCAGCAATGCGCTTGCGCTGCTTGTTGACATAGTAGAGCAAGAGCATAACCACAAAGAGAAGCAAGGCTGAACACGCTACCATGAGCCGCAGATGCTGGTTGCTCGCTGAAAGTTCTTTCTGATAGCCCTCCTCAATCTGCGTGAGCACAGGCATGATCTGGCGGCTGCGGCTAGGCGTATTGAAAATGGTAGCCGACTTCCAGGCAAACTTGATATACTCATGAGAGCGCTTCTGCTCGCCCGGGTCGGCGTTGAGCAGATTGGCAACTTCCCAGAGAGAACCCTGGTCCATCACAGCCAACTGGACATCGCAGATAGCAGAACGCAAGAGGCAGCGGAGGAACTGCTCTTTATCGCCAAACTGATTGTAGGTCAAGCCGCGATAAAACTGTACAATGGCATACTGATGGGTGCCCGGTTTCGTCATCGCCAGCCGCTTATCGCTCAATCGCAAAGCCTCCTTCATATTGCCCGCATCGCGTACCCTCACCTCCTGCATCTGCAGATAAAGGTCATCATCATGGCTGAATGTGCTGTCTATTGCAGCCTGATAGGCATTATGCTTGCCGGCATAATATTTCTTCAAGGAAGGAACGTTGGAATAATATGCCATCTCGCCATACAGGTGCTGGCAAGCCCAGAGGTAGTTGCGTTTGCCCTCAGCATCAAGATCAGCGATATTGACAGACTTCAGCAGGTCGTACGATTCGGCATAATCGCCCGTGGTAGATTCCTGGAAAGCAAGCAGCGCCTTGGCATTTTCCACCTTCTTTTTATCGCCCATTCTGATGGCCAGTTCCATACATCGGTTGATATATTTCAGCGCCATGTCATTCTTGTAGGAGCGGTATTCCTCAAAGAGCGCAAAGCAGGCATCATACTTACTGCTTAGGCGCCTGGCGGTCTTCAGTTTCTGCTCCCAATCGCGAATTCGGGCTTCACGTACCTTCACATAATCAGCCGAATGGGCAATGGCGTTGTCCAGACTCTGAAAAAGCTGCTCTATATTATCTGTTGTTTTTGCTGCAAGAGAAAGAGGCATCAAGACAAAGAGCAGGAAGAAGAATGCCTTTCCCCATAATTCATTTACGCGATACATCAACTTGATTCCGTTTAAGATTGATTTATTTTCATGAGGTTTCACGTGCAAAAGTAATAAAAAAATCGGAAACGACAAATCAAATATAGAAGAAATATAGATTTCTTCGCATTTTTCGTCTATACCGCATCCACTTTTTATATATTCTTCATTTTTCTTATCCATCTTATTATCAGATACATTTCTATCTAAAAAAGAAAAATTCATCCACATTTTAACATTCGTATCGCGCATCGTATCATCTTTTTTATTATCTTTGCAAGGTCTTAATAGAAGATAAACTTTATAAAATAACAATTAACATAATAAACAATGAGAACAGCACTTTTATCACTCACATTTCTTTTGGCTGGTTCTATGGCAGCACCTGCTTTCGCCCATACCGCAGCCCCTAAGAAAAAAGTAACTGCCACAACCAAGAAAGGCAAGATTCTACCCATGAAGGAGTATATCGACCAACTGATGGCGAAGATGACGCTACAGGAGAAGATAGGTCAGCTGAACCTGATGGTAGCTGGCGACATCACCACCGGCGGCGCACTTGATACTCAGGTAGGCAGCGATATCGCCCAGGGCAACATGGGCGGAGTTTTCAATATCAAAGGGCTCGACAAGATCAAGGCTCTGCAGGAAATCGCCATCAAGAACAGCCGTCTGGGCATCCCACTGCTCGTAGGTATGGACGTGATTCATGGTTACGAAACGATGTTCCCTATCCCTCTCGCCCTTTCCTGCTCATGGGATACCGAGGCGATGAAGAAGGTAGGCGAAGTATCGGCCAAGGAAGCAAGTGCCGACGGCATCAACTGGACATTCTCTCCTATGGTAGACATCGCGCTCGATGCCCGCTGGGGACGAATAAGCGAAGGAAATGGCGAGGATCCTTATCTGAGCGGCGTGATGGGAGCAGCGATGACTCAGGGCTACCAGGGCGTGGATATGCACACAGAAGAGATTCTGAGAGCCAACCGCATCATGGCCTGTCTGAAGCATTTTGCCCTGTACGGAGGCGTTGAGAGCGGAAAGGAATATAACACGGTAGATATGAGCCGTATGCGCATGATGAACCAGTATCTGCCACCTTACGAGGCAGTGGTGAAGGCTGGCGTAGGCAGCGTGATGTCTTCATTCAATCTCATCGACTACACACCTGCTACAGCCAACAAATGGATGATGACCGATGTCTTGAGAAAGCAGTGGGGATTCAACGGTTTCGTGGTTACCGATTACGCTTCTATCGCCGAGATTCTGCAGCACGGAACGGCAAAAGACCTCAAGGAGGCTTCAGAACAGGCGCTGAAGGCGGGTACCGATATGGACATGTGTTCCAACGCCTTCGTAAAGCATCTGGCTAAGAGCATAGCAGAAGGAAAGGTGAGCGAGGAGGATGTGAACATCGCCTGCCGCCGTATTCTGGAAGCGAAATATAAACTGGGCCTGTTCAGCGACCCTTACCGCTACTGCAACACCAAGCGCAGCAAGAGCGAGATTTATACCGCAGAGAACCGTCAGGCAGCCCGCGATGTAGCAGCAGAGACCTTCGTGCTTCTGAAGAACGAAGGCAATATCCTGCCACTGAAGAAGGAAGGAAAGATAGCCCTGATAGGTCCGCTTGCCGACACCCGAAACAATATAGCCGGTACATGGAGCGTGGCTCAGGAACCATCTAAATATACCACCATCAAGGAGGCAATGGAGCATGCACTTGCCGGAAAAGCCACCTTATTATATGCCCAGGGAAGCAATATCTGGCGCAATAAGGAACTGCAGCAAAACGGCGAATCCGGTAAACCGATCAACTGGGGCAACGAGGCTGAGATGAAGGCTGAAGCGCTAAAGATAGCCAAAGAGGCCGACGTGATAGTATGTGCTATGGGCGAAAGTGCCGAGATGAGCGGCGAATGCGGTAGCCGTACCAACCTGGAGATGCCGGACGTACAGCGCGAACTGCTTGCCGAACTCCTGAAGACGGGCAAGCCTGTAGTGCTCCTCAACTTTGCGGGCCGTCCTACGGTTCTTACTTGGGAGAAAGCCCATGTACCAGCCATCATGAATGTATGGTTTGGAGGTTCAGAGATGGGCGATGCTCTCTGCGATGTCATCTTTGGCGACAAATCGCCATCGGGTAAGCTCACCACTTCGATGCCTAAGACTACCGGTCAGGAGCCTCTCTACTACAACCATCAGAACACCGGCCGCCCTGTAGCAGACGATAATGAGAAGTTTGCCAAGTTTGCCAGCAACTGTCTGGATGTAAGCAATGGTCCGCTCTATCCTTTCGGTTACGGTTTGAGCTACACCTACTTTTCATACAGCAACTTCCGCCTGAGCAGCCAGGAGGCCGGCATCAGCAATGAGGAGGCTACCGAATGGCAGGATGGTAAGAAGATTACAGCTAGCGTCACCGTTAAGAACAATGGCTCCCGCGATGCCGACGAGATTGTGCAGCTCTACATCCGTGACATGGTAGCCAGCATCTCCCGCCCTGTAAAGGAACTGAAAGGTTTCCAGCGCATCCATCTGGCAGTAGGTGAAAGCAAGGAGGTAAGCTTTGATATCACCCCAGATATGCTCAAGTTCTACAACGCAGATCTGAAGCACGTGATAGAACCTGGCGACTTCCAGATTATGATAGGAACCAACAGCAAGGATGTAAAGACTTTGAAACTGAACGTGAAATAAACAATAAAAATCGCCCTGTAAAGAGCAAAGCATAGCTTGAAAGATGCTTTACTTCTTACAGGGCGATTCCTATTGACTGAGCCCACTCCAACAGAAGACTCAGTTATGGATTCTATCCTTCAAGATTACTTAATCATCTCGAAACCTACACGCATACCATCGTAATTATTGGCGATAGTACCGATAGCGCTGAGGGTAGAACTGCCCTTGAGGGCACCCATGGTCTTGATGAGGTTGAGCAACTTTGTCTGGTCGAAGAGCAGGCTGATGCCGTTGGTAGTCTTCGTAGCATAGCCCGACATACTCAAGAGCAAGCCCTTCATCTGAATGGCATGAGTCTTCTCATCAAAAGTATAATTGCCCTGCCATGACTTGCCATCTATCTTGGCAGCGAAAGTTCCATCAGTTTTGAAGGTGAAATAGGTATTTGATCCGCTGAAACCAAACTTGCTGTAATACTCACCCAACTTCTCCTCTACCTTGTTGGCAGCTATCTCACCGCCAGCCTTTGCCAGGAGATTCTCAGAGGTAAAGGCGCATCCCGGCTTGCTGTACTTCCAGGTATGGGCACAGAGATCCTGCTTGCTGAAGGTACCTGAACCGATTACATTATTCAGAATGCCATTGATAATACTGCTACCTGCAGAACTGCTGCTGTTAGAGTTTCCACCCAGTACAGCCCCCAAGATACCGGCAACGGCTGAGCCTGCATTGCTGGTTGCACTGGTAGATGTAGTGGCATTGCTGGTTGTTGCTGCAGTTGTTGTTGCAGTCGCAGCTGTTGTGTTAGATGCAGCAGAAGTTGTTTTCTTTGTAGAAGTCTTCTTGGTCGTAGTCTTCTTTGAAGTCTTCTTCGAAGTCTTCTTTGTTGTCTTCTTAGTCGTTTTCTTAACCGGCATCATCTCAGACATTGAGGCATTGAGCGCTGCCTCGTTCATAGCGCTTGCGTTGCTGCCAGCTGTGCATGCGAGCACGAGGGCAGCCAAAAGAAATACCTTTTTCATTGCTTTCTATATATTTATTTTTATCACTCTTATTTATATATACCCAATACTTCCTATTGTTCTTTCGGGTGCAAAGTTCGCAAAAAAATCGGGAATACGATAAGAAAAATCCCTATTTCACGGTATGAATCTCCCTAAAAACTCAGCATTTCCGCTCTTTCTACGTTATTATAGACGAATACTATGACAATTCGTTTAAAAGACTATGAAAAAATCGTTCAGGAAATGATAAATTATCGGTCTAAAGGAGGGGAAACTGTTCAATCGTTTGCACTTTTTTTTGACATACATCAAAAAATAACGAATAAAACACGTATTTTCATGCATTTTGTACCTAGAAATAGGTAGAAACCCCTATCTTTGCAAGCGGTTAACAAATATCAATAGGTTATGAATGATTTAATTAAGGTAAATTCAGAAAATCAGAATCAGGCTATCGATAGATGCCAACAGATTCTCCAGGATCGCCGCGAGGCTCTTGCTTCTAAGGCAAAGAGAAGAGGTTAATACTCTTCAGAAACAAGAAGTAAAGGAGGAAAGATGATGCTCTTATACATATATAGTTAAGGACGCATCCTTTCTTTTTAAAGAGAGATTTTTCGAAACGACTCTTAAATGATGAGTTTCAAAAATTTTGGGAAAAGAAAAAAACGAAAAAATCCCGTTGTCAGCCATCTGGCTTGTACAACGGGATTTTTTCGTTTATTATATCAAGTCCGAGATTTTACTTCTCGTTCTTCACTGCCTTCATGATAATCTCGAAGTGATTACCACTCTTCAAGATGACATTCTTCAGGAAGTCTGAAATCTCAGATGCCTTCAGATTCTTCACCATCTCCTTGTAATCGCTATGAGTATCAACACCCATACGCTCGTATGTGCTCAACGCACCAAGCCAATAACCGTTAGACTTCTCGCTAACAGCAGCCTGCTTCAGGAGAATCTCCTTTACCTTCTGAAGGTCTTCTGCATTTGGCTGGGCTACGGTCTCGTCCATACCCTTGAAGAAGTAAGGAATAGCGATATCCGACTTTTCTGGGTTCAACTGAGCCACGGCAGAAATAGAGATGGCAGCCTTGTTATCATAATCGCGAAGCAAACCATAGTTTGCACCTGCATGATAAGCAGCACTGAGTTCCTCACGGATAGTACGCAAATACTTCATCTCCAAAAGGCGGGCTGAAACATCAGCAAGAACCATATACTGCAAGGTGAATGGAGCCTTGGTATACCAAATCTCTGTTGCCTGGTTCTGTGGGTTCTCCATTGCCTTGGTAAAGACATTGCTTACCTTACCCTTAGCATAAGGAATCTGCTTGTTCTTCAGCTTGAAGCCATTGTTTGGCAGACTGGCGATATACTGCTCGATGAGTGGGAGGAGAGTTTTCTCATCATAGTTACCTACGAAATAGAAGGTGAAGTCCTTGGCATTGCCGTAGAACTGCTTACCAATCTCCAAGATACGGTCGTAGTTGATATCCTTTATATCGCTTGCCTCTGGCACACGGGCAAGTTTGCTACCCAAATAGAGGGTGCTCTGAACAGAATCCTGATATACGAGGCTTGGGTTGTTGCTCTTGTTGGCAAGAACAGTAGCCATCATGCTCTTCATATTGTCGAAGCTCTTCTGGTCCTTGCTTACTGCGGTCATCTTGAGATAGATGAGCTGCATCAGGGTTTCGATGTCCTTAGGAGTAGAATTACCCTTCAAACCATGATTGAAAGGACTCAAGCTGAACGAAACGCCAGCCTGCTTACCTGCCAAAGCCTTATCAAGCTCATTGCTTGAGAAATCGCCAAGACCACTAGCATCGAGCACATCTGCTGCAAATGCAGCATTCAGGAAGTCTTCCTTGCCGAAAGTAGAATAGCCCACATTGGCTGAAGCTGCAAAAGCAACCTCATTGTCCTTGAAATCGGTCTTCTTCAATACCACCTTAGCGCCATTAGAAAGAGTCAACTCCTTGAAGCCCAACTTCTTGTTCTCAACAGTCTTCTTAATCTTACCAGCCTTAGGAGCCTGAGCGATGAGAGGTTCCTGCTTAACATTATCCACATAAGCCTCGAGCTTCTCAGCACGTACCTGCTTTACTATGGCAGCAAGTTCCTGCTCTGTAGGATAAACGGCACCAGCCTGCTCGCGCATCATTACCAATGATACAAGGTTGGTATCGCTCTGGCAAACCAACTGCTTGGCATAGCTGTTGATAACCTCAAGAGGCAAGTTTGGAACTACCATCTTCCAGATCTGGCTCTCCTCTTCTACTGATGGGATAGGCTCGTTAGAAGTGAAGTTATCCACATACTGGGTGGTAAACTGCTCGTTCTTCATCTTATCCTTGTTAGCAAGCGCCTTGTCAACCTGGCTCATGAATTCATCCTTGGCACGCTGATACTCAGTAGCTGTGAAACCGAACTCATGCATACGCTGTGCCTCGCGGAGAACAGCAGCATAAGCCTCCTTAATCTTTCCTGGCTTAGCCACACCGGTAAGGGTGAAAGCATCCTTAGTGCTTGAAATCAGGTATGAACCATCACCGGCACTTGCCTGGAGATATGGACAGTCTGGCTCCAATGCCTTCTCAGCATAACGGGCAGCAATCATAGAAGAAATCACGTTATCCATGTATCCCTTCAGGAGATAGCTCATATTGCTCTTCAGAGAATCTGGCACAGCATTGTGCTTCATATAAACCTGGAAGAGATCAACCTGCTGCTCCTTATCCTTGTCGATAACATAGATGGCAGAATCATTATCAGATACTTCTACCTTCTCAACCTTAGCGGCATTCTTAGGTACCTTGATACCGGAGAAGAGTTCCTTAATCTTAGCTTCGATATGATTTACATCTACATCACCCACGATGATAATAGCCTGATTGTCTGGACGATACCATTTACGGTAGTAAGCACGGAGAGTTTCTGGCTTACAACCATCGATAACGCTCATCAAACCGATAGGGAAACGGTAGCCATACTTTTCGCCCTGATAGAGCTTAGGAAGTGAACGCTCTATCATGCGCTGCTGACCTACGATACGCATACGGTACTCATTGTGTACCACATCGCGCTCGTCATTGATGGCTTCCTTGGTAAGAGAGATACCGTTGCTCCAATCCTTGAGGATGAGCATGCATGAATCTACGGCTGTAGGGCGGGTAGTAGGTACATCGGTGAAGTAATATACGGTTTTCTCTACTGATGTATAGGCGTTAAGATTACGGCCATACTGTACACCGATGCTCTGCAGATAGTCCTGCAGAGAGTTGCCCTTGAAATGGTCGGTGCCATTGAAGGCAAGGTGCTCCAAGAGGTGAGCCAAACCGCGCTGGTCATCATTCTCATTGATAGAACCTACTTTCTGAGCGATGTAGAAACTGGCTACATGCTCAGGATAACTGTTGTGACGAATGTAGTAAGTCAATCCATTATCAAGACGACCTATCTTCACATTCTTGTCTACCGGAATAGCTGGCATCTGCTGTGCCATCGCTGTACCTGCAGAAAGGAACAGCACAACTGCTGCAAAAATCTTTCTTAGTTTCATCTGATTTTAATTATTTATGTATTTATTGTTTTCTATATCATTCTTTCTATATACCTTATTATATATATATCATGCTATTTAATAAGTTCACATAATATATAACGACATATCCAGTAACATGATTACCTTCTGCGATGCAAAATTAAGAAAAATAAAAAAGATTTGCAAACATTTTAGAGAATATCTTCCCGATGTATGCAAATCTTAACCTAAAACTAACATTGGAGGCAGAAAACCAATCCTAACCTACATGAAAACTCTTCATCCATGAACCTCTGAAGAGGCGGATAAGGAAGAGGATTCCCCTGAATGTGAGTTCGGTAGCCATCGCTATCCATACTCCCTCCAAGCCATAGCTCTTGGAAAGCGCATAAGCCAGAGTGAGGCGCACCAGCCACATGGTACCGAGATTGATCATCGCCGGTTTCCTGGTATCGCCCGCTCCTACACAAACACAGTAGGTCACGATGCTGGCTGCAAAGAATGGTTCAGCAAAAGCCTCGATGCGCAAACAGATGGTACCCATCTCACGGATGCTTTCTACCGGAGAAAGAACGCCAATCATCTCAGGAGCAAAGACATACATCACCACTCCCATCACAGCCATCACTGCCATTCCAAGTCCTACTGTCATATAAGCAAAATTCTTGCACAAACCAATCCGTCCTGCTCCATGCGTCTGTCCCACCAGAGTGGTAGCCGCATCACCGATACCGTAGCCCGGCATATAGCAAAGACTCTCTGCCGTAATAGCAAAAGAATGGGAAGCAATGGCTATATTGCCAAGAGGTGCCACAATCATGGTACTCACTATCTGCGCACCGCTCATCAATATGTTCTGTATGGCTATCGGAATGCTGATTTTACAGGCATTATGCACATACGACCTGACCCAACGAAAACGGACATGGTCCTGACGGAGATTCAGTATCTTATTCTTGAAACCTGCAAGATAAAGATTAGGCAGAGAGATGCAGACATAAGCCATCGCCGTTCCTAAGGCAGCCCCCACAACACCCAACTTCAGGATATAGATAAACAGGTAATTGAATATCACATCGCAGATGCAGATCAATACTGCCATCACACTAGGCGTATGCATATTGCCCGCAGATTTCAGCATCATCTCGGATATATGATAAAGGAAAACGAATGGCAGTACCAGACCGTATATCAGAAAATAGCGAGAGGAATTGGTGGCTATATCAGCACCTCCACCCAGCCAATAAGGCAGATAAGCATGAATGCCGACACAGAGAAGAGAAACAAAAATGCTGAACGCCACACCGCAAATCAGCGCATGGCGAAACACCTGACGGGCATTTGCAAAATCATTAGCTCCGATAAAATGAGCCACCTGTACTGAAAAGCCAGTAGCCGCCGCACTGAGCAAGCTACCTATAAGCCAGGTAGTTGACTCAATCAATCCGATACTGGCAGAAGCCTCTGCTCCCAGATGACCCACCATCGAAGCATCGATGAAGAACATCATCACCGTAGAAATCTGAGCCAACATAGAAGGTATACTCAATCCTACAATAAGATTGAGTTTCTCGCGCCGATCCATCTCCCTACCCAGGCGAATCGACTCCATCAAATAATCTGTCTTCTTGCTATAAAGCATAAATTAATTTCTCGTATATCGCTCATACAAAAAAATATGTGCATATATCATTTCAAACATATGCACATACTTTTCTCTAAATCTTTATTCTTATTATTCAGTAATCCACTTCTTGCCAGAAGCTCTCTTATAACTCTTGAGCACCATCTCAAAACGGAGCATTGAATAGCCTTGGATTGAAGAATTACCACTCTCGCCATAAGCCAGCTGGTATGGAATGAACACCTGCCAATGGTCGCCCGGATGCATCTTGAGCAATGCGGTGGTAAAGCCATCGATAAATCCACCGGCCACACTACGGGTAGGATTAGCTGTAGCTGCATCAAAAGTACCCGTAAAACTCTGGTCGAAGACGTAACCTTCCGTATAATTCTTAGTAGGAATGAAACGGCCACGATAGCTCACCTGTACCGAATCGGTAAGGATTGGAGAAGTTGTACCCTCTCCCTTCTTCAGAACATGAACGATGATATTATCGCAATCCTTATAAGTAAGGGTCGCTAAATTACCATTCTGATCCTTGTTCGGAATCTGGTTTTCGAACGTCCAGTTCTTATAAACGTACCAGCCGTTAGCTTCACCCATCTTCCTGGCATAAGCCAATGTATCGGCAAAAGCCTGCTCGTTACGCTCCTGCCAGTTGGCATATTCAGAGACATTATCATCATCTTCGCTGCATGATGACAGTGTGATCACTGCCATCATGAGGAAGAAGAAATATTTCAAACTCTTAAGATTCATCTAAATGTATTTGATTAATTAGAAGTTCTTGATTTCCTTCCCAAGCTTCTTCAATACGCTAGTGATGCTTACGCGCTCCTCGATGATACTGCGAAGATCTGAGATAGCTACGCGCTCCTGCTCCATGGTATCACGATAACGCAGAGTTACCTTATGATCGTTTGGAGTCTCGTGGTCTACGGTGATACAGAATGGAGTACCGATAGCATCCTGACGGCGATAACGCTTACCGATAGAATCCTTAGGATCGCCATAGTGAGTATTGAAGTGGAACTTCAGTTCGTCAACGATTTCGTGAGCCAACTCTGGCAAACCATACTTCTTATCCAATGGGAACACTGCACACTTAACAGGTGCCAAAGCCTCTGGCAAACGCAAGACAACACGTGTCTCGCCATTCTCCAGCTTCTCCTCGCAGTAAGAGTGGCACATTACGCTGAGGAACATACGGTCTACACCGATAGATGTCTCTACATCGTAAGGTACATAGCTCTCGTTCTTCTCTGGATCGAAGTACTTGATAGAACGGCCGCTGTACTTCTCGTGCTGAGAAAGGTCGAAATTGGTACGGCTGTGGATACCCTCTACCTCCTTGAAGCCGAATGGCATCTTAAACTCGATGTCGGTAGCAGCATTGGCATAGTGAGCCAGCTTCTCGTGATCGTGGTAACGGTAGTTCTCATTACCCATACCGAGAGCCTCGTGCCAAGCCAGACGAACCTTCTTCCAATATTCAAACCACTTCATCTCAGTACCAGGCTGGCAGAAGAACTGCATCTCCATCTGCTCGAACTCACGCATACGGAATACGAACTGACGGGCTACAACCTCGTTACGGAAAGCCTTACCAATCTGGCAGATACCGAATGGCAACTTCATACGGCCGGTCTTCTGAACGCTCAGGTAATCTACGAAGATACCCTGAGCTGTCTCAGGACGGAGATATACCTTGCTTGTAGCATCGCTGGCAGCACCCATCTGGGTAGAGAACATCAGGTTGAACTGGCGAACGTCTGTCCAGTTCTTGGTACCGCTGATAGGGCAAACAATACCCTCATCCTCAATAATCTGCTTCAGCATCTCCAGGTTAGGACCCTGCATAGCCTCAGTATAGCGGGCATGGAGATCATCAAACTTCTTCTGGTTCTCCAGAACGCGAGGATTAGTTGCACGGAACTGAGCCTCATCAAAGCTATCGCCGAAACGCTTCTTAGCCTTGGCAATCTCCTTGGCAATCTTCTCCTCATACTTAGCCATGTGATCCTCGATGAGCACATCGGCACGATAACGCTTCTTTGAATCGCGGTTATCAATCAATGGGTCATTGAAAGCATCTACGTGTCCAGATGCCTTCCATACTGTAGGGTGCATGAAGATAGCTGCATCGAGACCAACAATGTTCTCGTGCAACAACACCATACTCTGCCACCAGTACTGCTTGATATTGTTTTTGAGCTCAACACCATTCTGACCATAGTCATAAACGGCAGCCAAGCCATCATAAATTTCACTACTTGGGAACACGAAGCCATATTCCTTGCAATGGCTTACAATTTTCTTAAAAACATCTTCCTGTGCCATGATTAAATCTTATTTTTTTCAAATTTTCGGCAAAGATACTCTTTTTTCTCGAAAAATTGTTGTATTTTTGCCATAAATTAATAAAATAAGTATTAAAAGCTATATATGAGCGACGAAATTAAAGATAAAAACGGTCTTGAAGAGGAAAAATCGCCAAATTTGGAAAATTCTTCTGCAGAATCTGAACAGGATGCTGCGGAAGATGCCAACGAGGAGATTTCGACCGAAGAACATTCCGATTATAAGCCGGTGAACCGATTCGATGCTTCTGCTGTACATCACCTCAGCGGAATGTATCAGAACTGGTTCCTCGACTATGCATCGTATGTGATCCTCGAACGTGCCGTTCCTCATATTGAGGATGGTTTGAAACCGGTACAGCGACGCATCCTCCACTCTATGAAGCGCATGGACGACGGAAGATACAACAAGGTTGCCAATATCGTGGGACATACCATGCAGTTTCACCCTCACGGTGATGCGTCTATCGGAGATGCTTTGGTACAGATGGGACAGAAAGACCTGCTCATCGATACGCAGGGTAACTGGGGAAACATTCTTACGGGCGACCGTGCCGCTGCTCCCCGATATATCGAGGCACGCCTCTCTAAGTTTGCTCTCGACGTGGTTTTCAATCCTAAAACCACCGACTGGCAACTCTCTTATGATGGCAGAAATAAGGAGCCTATCACGCTCCCTGCCAAATTCCCGTTGCTCCTGGCACAAGGTGCCGAGGGTATTGCCGTGGGATTGAGCAGTAAGGTTTTGCCACATAATTTCAATGAGATTTGCGATGCTGCCGTCCACTATCTCAAGGGCGAGCCATTCCAACTCTATCCCGACTTCCCTACAGGCGGTGCCATCGATGTAAGTAAATACAATGATGGACAGCGAGGGGGTGCATTGAAGGTAAGAGCCAAGATAGACAAGCTCGACAACAAGACACTCGTTATCAGCGAGATACCATTCAGCAAGACTACAGGCAGCCTCATCGATTCTATCACCAAAGCGGTAGAAAAAGGTAAAATTAAGGCACGCAAGGTAGACGATGTTACTTCAGCAAATGTTGAGATTCTTGTGCATCTGGCACCAGGTACCTCATCAGATAAAACGATGGACGCACTCTACGCATTCAGCGATTGCGAAATCAACATCTCGCCCAACTGCTGTGTCATCGAAGACAACAAGCCTGTTTTCCTCACCATCAGCGATGTGTTGCGCCACAGCGTAGACCGCACTATGGGATTGCTGCGCAAGGAACTGATGATCAGAAAGGGTGAATTGGAGGAACAGCTCTTCTTCTCTTCTCTCGAACGGATTTTCATCGAGGAACGCATCTACAAGGAGCGAAAGTTTGAGCAGAGTAAGAGTCAGGATGAGGTTGTTGCCTTCATCGATTCAAAACTCGAACCATTCAAGGATAAACTCTTTACTGCCGAAGTAGACGGTAAGGGTATGGTAGAATATGCCTTCCATCGGGAAATTACCCGCGAGGACATTCTCAAACTCCTGGAAATCAAGATGCAGCGAATCCTTAAATATAATAAGGATAAGGCAGACGAACTGCTGATGAAGATTAAGGCAGAACTTGCTGAGATAGAGAACGACCTGGCTCACATGACTGATGTAACCATCAACTGGTTTGAATATCTCAAGGGCA